>JACPPT010000070.1 GCA_016190815.1 Chloroflexota bacterium | reverse complement strand
GTATTTAACCTGTCTATAACTAATCTTAGACCAGTTCGAATTCATACGTGGCCACCTTCTGCCTTCTGCGACAACAAGGGACTGCGGATGGATGCTTTCCAATACCAAAACTGCCTGTATTTGCCGATTAACTAATGATCTCTCATTAAGCCCGAAAAGCAGCGATCGACCCCCGTAGGGCAGGTTTCCCAACCTGCCCGCTCGCAACGGTCGGGTTAGGAAACCCGACCTACAAATTCAATCGCTATTCTGAGGTTAAAAGCCGCCCTTGACTCCCCTTTCCTTCCTCTGTTACACTCGAAAGCCGTCTTGACCCAAATCCATCGGTTCCGGTGAGAAATGGAGCAGATAGAGCAAGCCCTTTTGGAGTTCACACGCAACCTGTACAGCATGCTGGGCTGGCCGGGGGTCGTCGCCCTAATGGCTGTTGAGAGCGCCTGCATCCCCTTCCCTAGCGAGCTCATCATGCCCCTGGCTGGCTGGATGCTTATCAAAGAAAGGGGCCTGGGCCTTTCCTACCTCTTGATGGCCGGCCTCTACGGAGCGGTGGGAAATGTCCTGGGATCCCTCATCGCTTACTGGGCTGGGGCACAGGGTGGACTGCCTCTCCTCAGAAGATACGGTAAGTATCTCTTGATCTCACGCCACGACCTCGACAGGGCCCATGAATGGTTTGCCCGATACGGCGAGTGGGCCATCTTCTTCTCCAGGCTTCTCCCAGTGGTGAGGACCTTCATAAGTTTCCCGGCTGGAGTCGCCAGGATGAACCTCGCCAAGTTTGTACTCTACACATTGTTGGGCTCCTTCCCCTGGTCTCTCGGCCTGGCCTACGGCGGCTACATCCTCGGTGAGCACTGGGAGGAGATTAGAGCTGTCATGCGGCCCTTTGACATCCCTGTAATAATCGTGATACTCCTTTTGCTGTCCCTCTATATATGGAGGCACTGGAGACGCGCTGTTGCCGAACCGTGAGGACCCCAAAAACAACGATTGACCCCCGTAGGGCAGGTTTCCCAACCTGCCTACCCGCGACGATCGGGTTAGGAAACCCGACCTACAGATTCAATCGCTATTTTGGGGACTCCCGGGAAGGTGCAGGAAACCGTCGGCTTCCTGCTGGAGAGGGGGAACAAGGGGGTGAGGTATCGGAACCGCCACGAGCGCACCAAGAGGTCAGACCCAGAGAATCACCCATCGGATGGAGCTAACAGTATGCAAATCGCTGTTTTGAGGAGGGTAACAAGAATTGACCGCCACCTCCGGGGGTGTTAAACTCCTAGCAGGAGGCCAGATATGAACCTGACAGTCAATATCCTGTTGGGTGTCGCTGTCGTCCTTCTCGTTGTTGTCCTGGTCTTGCTTGTAGGCATCTACAGGATAGTCAAGAAGAAATAACGGGCAGAAGGGGCTCTCTTGAAAACCAGGAAAAGGGTCGAACGAGACAGCCTGGGGGAGTTAGCAATGCCCCAGAATGTCTATTACGGCATCCAGACCGCTAGGGCCATCGAGAATTTCCCCATCAGCGGCCTTCGTGCCCACCCCGAGTTCATCCTGGGAACAGCGCTTATCAAAAGGGCAGCCGCCGAGACAAACATGTCCCTGGGTCGACTGGATAGAACCATCGGGAAGTCCATTGTACAAGCAGCCCGGGAGGTCATTGAAGGGCGTTGGCATGACCAGTTTGTTGTGGACGTCTTTCAGGCGGGGGCTGGCACCTCCCACAACATGAACGCCAACGAGGTGCTGGCAAACCGGGCTATAGAAATTCTGGGAGGGAAGAAGGGGGATTACAGTTTAGTTCATCCAAACGATCACGTGAATATGTCCCAGTCCTCTAACGACGTTATCCCCACAGCCGTCCGCCTTGCAGCCCTTTCCCTCATACAAAAGCTGCTCCCCGCACTGAAGGATCTGGAAGATGCCCTGTCGGCCAAAGCGGGGGAGTTCGACCGAATTATCAAGCCGGGGCGTACCCACCTTCAGGACGCCGTGCCCATACGCCTAGGCCAGGAGTTCAGCGGCTATGCTGCCGCCGTTGAGAGGGGAAGAAAAAGGCTGGAAAAGGCTACTGACCCCCTTTTGGAGATAGGCCTGGGCGCAACGGCGGTAGGAACGGGAATAAACACACCACCTCGTTACAAGAAACAGGTGGTAGCACGCTTAAGCTCCATTACAGGTTTCAACCTGAGGCCGGCCTCCAGCTACTTCGAGGTACATCAGAGCACGGCTGCCTTTGCAGAGGTCTCAGGCGCTCTCAGACTTCTAGCCCTGGAGCTCATCCGCATTGCCAACGACCTTCGCCTGCTTAGCTCCGGCCCTCAAACCGCCCTGGGGGAGATAAGCCTGCCGCCTGTTCAGCCGGGCTCCTCCATCATGCCAGGCAAGGTAAACCCAGTTATGGCTGAAATGTTGGATATGGTCTGTTTCCATATAATAGGAAGCGACACCGCTATTGCCATGGCGTCTCAGGCCGGGCAGCTTGAGATAAATGCCATGACTCCTCTCATAGCCTTTAACCTCCTCCAGTCCCTCAGTATTCTTGGTAGCGCAGTGAACGCGTTTACCCACCGATGTGTGCGGGGCATAACAGCTAACCAGGAGCGTTGCCGGGAGATGGCCGAGCGAAGCTCAGCCCTGGCTACCGCTCTTAACCCCTACATAGGCTATGAGGCAGCCGCAAAGGTGGCCCAGGAGGCCGCTGCCAGGGGCGCCTCTGTTAGGCAGGTGCTCATGGAGAAAAGGCTGCTCCCACCGGAGCAAGTCGACCGAATTTTAGACCTCATGGCAATGACGGAGCCCGATTCCAGAAAGCCTCGGAAAGCAAAAAGCTAGGCCTGAACTGGAAAGTGGGATATACATAAGTTGACTGTACTCTATATAATAGACATATACTCGATGGGGCACATCTCGTAGGAGGTACGCCATGCCTAACGGTTACACAGGGAACATTCTGAGAGTAGACCTGTCACAAGGCACCACCACTGTGGAGCACCCGGATGAAACATTCTATCGAAGATACTTTGGAGGAGCTGGGTTTGTCGCATACTATCTTCTCAAGGAACTCAGCAAGGGGATAGACCCTCTTGGCCCCGAGAACAGGTTGATATTTGCGGCCGGGCCCATCACGGGCAGCCCCATTGCTGGAAGCGGGCGCCACACCGTTGGAGCCAAATCTCCCAGGTCTGGAGCCCTGGCAAAAGCCGAGGCCGGGGGATTCTGGGGGGCGGAGCTGAAGCGTTCTGGCTTCGATGCCATAGTCATTCAGGGAAAGGCAAGAAAGCCAGTCTACTTATGGATTCACGACGGCGAGGCAGAAATAAGGGATGCCACCCACCTCTGGGGAAAAGATACACGCGATGCCCAGGAGGCCATCCGTCAGGAGTTGGGGGACAGGCTCATAAGAGTAGCACAGATAGGGCCTGGAGGGGAGAGGATGGTCCGCTTCGCCAGCGTTGTAAACGATTTGAAGGACTCAGCATCCCGCCCGGGAATGGGTGCGGTAATGGGCTCGAAAAACCTTAAGGCAGTTGCCGTGAGGGGACTCAAGTCAGTCCCAAACGCCGAACCCGCCAAAGTGCGCGCCCTGACAAAATGGCTGGCAGAAAACTATATGCAACTGGCCCGTGGTTTCCACGATTGGGGGACCGGGGCAGGCATGGACCAGTATATGGCCGAAGGCAATCTGCCAATCCGCAACTTCAGGGACGGGGAGTTCGAGGACTGGGCCAAGACCACTGCGCAGGCCCTGAAGAACACGGGGATCAGGATAGGAATGGAAAATTGCTGGGCCTGTCCCCTCCGATGCAAGAAGGTAGTCAAGTCAGAACAGCCGTATGCCGTTGACCCCGCTTACGGCGGGCCCGAGTACGAGACCCTCGGCTCCTTTGGCTCCACCTGTGGAGTGAGCGACCTCAAGGCCATCTGCAAGGCAAACGAGCTGTGCAATGCCTACTCCATCGACACCATATCGGCAGGGGTAACCATCGCATTCGCCATGGAGTGCTTTGAGAAAGGCCTTCTAACTCTGGAGGACACCGATGGAATAGACCTGAGGTTTGGCAATGCCAAGGCTATGCTGGAGGTGTTGGAAAAGATAGGCAAGCGAGAAGGCATAGGAAACCTCCTGGCAGAGGGAAGCGCAATCGCAGCCAAGAAGATAGGGCACGGGGCGGAGCAACTGGCGATGCACGTCAAGGGGGTGGAGATACCCATGCACGAGCCCAGGCTGAAACAGGGCATGGGGCTTATATACGCCACCAATGCCTATGGGGCAGACCACATGGTTGGCGTGCACGACACCTTCTTCAAGTCCCAGGGGCCACCCCTGGAACTGGCCAAGAGCCTGGGAATACTTGAGCCTATCCCGGTGGACGACCTTGGCCCCCAAAAGGTCTTCCTCGCCAAGACCATGCACCTCTGGCGGCACTTCCTCGATTCCGTGGTAATGTGTACGTTTCTGCCATATGACTACAGGCAGATGGCTGAAATTGTCGAGGCCGTTACTGGGTGGAACACCAGCGTTCTGGAGTGCTTGAGGGTAGGTGAGAGGGTCGTAACAATGGCAAGGACCTTCAACATGAGGGAGGGAATAACATCCGCCGATGATCGCCTGCCAGCTCGCTGCTTCACGCCCACCACCTCAGGCCCACTAAGTAATACGGCAATCAACCCTAAAGAACTGGACAAAGCCATACACACGTTCTACGAGATGATGGGCTGGGACAGAAAGACAGGCAACCCCACGTCAGACAAGCTTAAGGAACTGGACGTGGGTTGGGTACTTGAAAAGCTCTAGCGGAAAAGCTCACCGCTTTAGGGATACTGAGCTAACAGCCTTTTCCACCTTCGGTTTGAAGATAACTGACGGCCTCAGGCTTGTGGCGTATTCGAATCCAGCCGCCTCTCGCAGATTGCCGTATTTGGCAATAAGCTCGTCCATGGGGCCTGCGTCCAGCGCCCGCATCGGACAGGCGCTCACGCAGATGGGCTTTTTATTCTCCGCAAGCCTGTCCAGGCAGAGATTGCACATCTGCATCTTGGCGTTTTCCTCAGCGCCAAACTGGGGTGCCTCATAGGGGCAAACCTGCCTGCAAATTTCACAGGTGTCTTTGCCCTCGCACTTCTCCCTGTCCACCACCACTATTCCATCCTCTTTTCTTTTGACTATGGCATTGGAGCGACAAACTTCAATACAGGCAGGTTCAGCACAGTGTAAACAGGAAAGTGTCAGAAAGGCTACAAATAGATTGGGATACTTTCCCCTCTCCAGAGTCTGCACTCTCATCCAGCTTGCCGGGCCGGCAGGCACATCGTGCCAGTCCTTGCACGCCACAACGCAGGCATAGCAACCTGTACATCTCGTTTGGTCAAGGTAAAATCCTATCTGCATTGTCTACCCCCTAATATTTTTGAACTTGAACTAGACCGGTGTTGCTGGGAAAGGAGCCGGCAGGAGAGGGCTCATCCCGTGTTAGCACGTTGACACATCCGCCTCTATCCACACCCTTTTCGTCTGGGTCATACCATGCACCCTGAGGTATATCCACCACCCCAGGCATGATCCTCTCCGTGACCTTGGCCTTAATGGCCATCTCGCCCCTATCGTTGAACACCCTCACCAAGTCGCCGTCCTGAATCCCCCTGGCCTGAGCGTCATGGGTGTTGATAAGCACGGCTTGGGGCACAAGCTCCCTCAGCCAGGGAAGAGTCTCATACTGGGTATGGGCACGCCTCTTTGGATGGCTTGTAATAAGCTGGAGGGGATACTTTTTCGACAGGGGGTCTCGGCGACTTTCCCACGCCTCTACATATTTAGGGATGGGAGGCAAGTTGGGCGTTTTCATCTCCGCCAGCTTCTGAGAATACAACTCTATCCTCCCCGAGGGCGTGGGGAACGGTTTTTTCCCCACATTCGCGAGTTGTTCCTTGAAGGAAACATACGGCTCTGAAAGCTTTACTTTATATCTTCCCTTGCGCTTGAACTCCTCGTAATCGGGGGCATCGCTTCCCTTTATGAACTCCCTAAGCCACTCGTCTTCTGTCTTATCGTTGTAGCCCTTAATGCCCAGCTTTTCAGCCAGCTTGTTGGCTATTTCAAACTGGGACCTGGACTCGTGGAGAGGCTCAATGACCTTTCGCATATAGCCGAACATGGGGGTGCCGCCGCCAACTGCTATGTCGTTCTTCTCCATGATAGTGCAGGTGGGGAGCAGGATATCTGCGAATCTGGCCATGGCGGTCATGACCTGTTCCTGCACCACTATGAACTCCAGCTTCTTTAAAGCCATTGCTATCTTATTGGTATCGAGGTACTGGTTTACATAGTTGGTGCCAATCACATAGGCCAGCTTATAATCGGCGGGGTAGCCGCCTGACTTTCCTTTAAGGATAGCATCAGCGACCTTGGTGCAATGGATCCTGAAGCTGCTGGCAGAGGCCCCCTGGGCCGGGAAGGACTCTTTTCTGGGAGGAGCGCCTACCTCTAAGGGATTGCCTTCTCCTGTAAGACGCTTTCCTACTTTATATGGATAACCTCCGTAACCCCGGGGCTGCCAGGACATCCCCGCCCAACCTCCATGTACACCGATGTTGCCAGTCATGGCAGCAAGAGCTATGGCTGCCCGGTGGTATTGCTCCCCATAGGCGGTGCGACCGGGGGCAATACCAGCCACCAGGGCCGCGGGCTTTATCGTGGCATACTGCCTGGCCAAGTTCGTGATGGTCTGGGCGGGCACTCCCGTTATACCTTCCGCCCAGCCTGGAGTCTTGGGGATGCCATCCTCCATCCCCAGAACGTAGTCCCTGAAGCGCTCAAACCCAACAGTGTAGGTATCGAGGAAGACCTTATTGTGAAGCTCCTCGGTGATCATCACATATGCCATGGCAACGAGCATTGCCGTATCGGTCCCAGGAATGATAGGTATCCATTGGTCTGCAAAGGTGGCAGCCGAATCGGTGTACCTGGGGTCAACGGCGATTACCTTTGCTCCTCTTTCCCTGGCCTGAGTCAGGTACCAGCTGGTGTTGCACTCCTGTACTGTGACTACAGGGTCCCAGCCCCACATTACTATCAGGCGAGAATTAAGAAGGTCATCTCTCGTGCTACCTGAGAGATAAGTGCCATATGAAGCCAGGGTTGCGAAAAGGCCCCCCTCAAATGACGCAGTCCCCCACCACCCTTGAAATCCGCCAAACTTGCCCAGTAATCTTTCTATCAGGTCCCTGTGCTGGAGAACGCCGGTGTCTGCCCCTCCCTGAAGGAAGAGAATGGAAGCAGGTCCGTAGGTATCCTTGACCCGCCTCAGCTCACCAGCCACTTTGTCCAAGGCCTCATCCCAGGAGATTCGCTCGAACTTGCCCTCGCCTCGCTCCCCAACCCTTTTCATAGGATACTTTAGGCGATTCGGGTCGTACACCCTCTGTCGGTAGGCACGACCCCTGAAACAAGCTCTGAACTGCGGCTCATCCTCGTCATCTGTCTCTACTCTTGTAATCACCCCATCCTTCACGTGAACCTTGAGGAGACAGCGTCCTCCGCAGTGGCTGTTGCAGGCTGTAACAAATACTTGCTCCATACCTGCCGTCTTCTTCGTACTCCTAACCATAGCTACACCTCGGAGGGTATTCGAACTGGAAAAATAGTTGTTGAAAGTCTACCACAAAAGCCCGTTGCGTGCAAACAGGGGCAACGTCTCGAAAACAGCGATTGCCCCCGTAGGGCAGGTTTCCCAACCTGCCCGCCCGCGACGATCGGGTTAGGAAACCCGATCTACAGATTCAATCGCTATTCCGGGGCACGTCTGGGCAATCTGTAGGCCTTGTGATAAACTTGTCCTGCTAAAAGGCGCAAGCTCTATGAAAGGTGGAAATTGAATGAGAACCATAGTGAGGTTGTTCATTCTTGGCGGTATGCTTGTACTTGCTCTGAGCACCATAGGCTGCGCATCTGGCTCCAAGCAAGACACTCCACCACCCAGTGGGCCAAAAGAAACAGGAAGCAAAGAGGTAATCCTGGCAACCACGACAAGCACCTACGACACCGGGCTTCTGGACATGCTCCTGCCCGAATTTCAAAGTAAGACGGGGTATCTGGTGAAGCCCATCGCTGTGGGTACGGGTCATGCTCTGGCTATGGCGGCACGAGGGGAGGCGGATGTCCTTCTAGTCCACGCCCCGGAGGACGAGGAGGAGTTCATGAGGGCAGGCAACGGCCTGGACCGCAGGCTGGTTATGCACAATGATTTCTTTCTTGTGGGACCTCCCGACGACCCTGCCAACATAAAGGGAAGCAGAAACGCAGCGGAGGCTCTAGCCAAGGTAGAACAAGCGCGGGCGATTTTCATATCCAGGGGGGACGACTCCGGCACCCACAAGAAAGAGAAAGAGGTGTGGGTCAAATCCGGGATAAAACCATCTGGTGCATGGTATCAGGAATCGGGCCAGGGAATGGGTGAGACTTTAATCATCACCTCAGAAAAGAGGGGCTATACCCTTACAGATAGAGGAACCTATCTTGCTCTTAAGAAATCGCTAAATCTTGCCGTTCTATTGGAAAAAGACCCGATCCTCCTCAATATCTATCATGTCATTCAAGTAAACCCTGCAAAGTCCCCAGCGGTCAATAGCGCTGGTGGCAAAGCCTTAGCAGAGTATATGGTAGCCAAAGAGACTCAGGAACTCATAGGGTCGTTCGGTGTTGATAAGTATGGAGAACCCCTTTTCACACCCGACGCAGGCAAGAATGAGAATGAGCTAAAGTAATGCAGGTGCATTGAATTGGACCTCATCATAGACGGCATAGTTCAGGCGTTCTGGCTCGTAGTCCGAGGTGACCCGGATGTAATGCGGGTCATTTATCTCTCGCTCCTGGTATCAGGCAGCGCCACCCTCATCAGCCTATTCATCGGAGTCCCCCTGGGCACCCTGATGGCGCTGTCCCGCTTCAGGGGCCGGGGATTTACTTTAAGTCTGGTCAATACAGGCATGGGCATGCCTCCGGTGGTGGTCGGTCTTGTAGTGAGCATACTGCTGTGGAGAAGCGGCCCGCTGGGGCTTCTCCACATTATGTATACTCCAGCGGCCATGGTAGTAGCCCAGGTCATAATCGCATCCCCTATTGTTACCGGCATAAGCATGGCCGCCATAGCCCAACTTGACCCCAGGCTGCGCATGCAGATGCTGGGGTTAGGGGCATCCCGGTGGCAGATGCTCTGGGTCCTTTTTCAGGAAGCCAGGCTGCCCCTTTTGACCGCCTTAATGGCAGGTTTTGGAGGGGTTATCTCCGAGGTAGGAGCAGTAATGATGGTCGGCGGCAATATAAAGGGCCAGACCCGGGTGCTGACTACAGCCACCGTTTTGGAAACAGGCCGGGGTGAATTTGGGATAGCTATCGCCTTGGGCATCATACTCCTCTTGCTGGCCTACCTGGTCAACCTCACCTTAACTCATCTTCAGCAACAGGGGAGGCCCCAGCAGTGAGCGCCATGTTTGAGGTAAGAGACCTGCGGGTTCTCTACGGAGGACACCCGGTTGTCGAGATCCCCCGTTTGACGATAGAAGAAGAGGAAGTGCTGGCCATCATCGGGCCCAACGGCTCTGGCAAAAGCACGCTGTTGAGAGTGCTGGCCCTCCTTGAGAAGCCTGCCGAGGGACAAGTATGCTTCAAAGGACAGCCCATCAACTACAAGAGGAGCTTGCTCCCTTACAGAAGGCGACTTGCCCTCGTTATGCAACATCCCATTTTGAGAAACACCTCCACATTTGAAAACGCTGCCACAGGCCTGCGCTTCAGGCATTTACCTGAGCGTGAAGTAAAAAGAAGGGTCTCCAACTGGTTGAATAAACTGGGTATAGCGCACCTGGATAAGCGAAATGCCCACACCCTCTCTGGCGGAGAGAGCCAAAGGGCATGTCTGGCAAGAGCCCTATCCCTGGAGCCGGATCTTCTGCTTCTGGATGAGCCTTTTGCAGCCCTCGATGAACCCTCGAGGGTCTCCCTGATAGACGACCTGCAAAACATATTGAACGAGGTAAGCGTAACAACCGTCTTCGTAACCCACGACCGAAGCGAAGCCCTTATATTTGGGAAGAAAGTGGCGGTCATGATGGGGGGCAGAATACAGCAGTTGGGGACACCTGAGGAGGTGTTCAGCAAGCCTTCCAATGAGGCTGTGGCAGCTTTTGTGGGAGCTGATAATATAATATCAGGCCTTGTATCCAAAGCGCAAAATGGGCTGGTAAGCGTTGATGCTCATGAAAGGGAGATCGTAGCTATAGGTAGCTACGCCGTGGGTGAAAGGCTTGTGCTCTGTATAAGGCCTGAAGACGTTGTTATTGAGCCATATAGCAGCGCAGCTCCTATTACGAGTGCTCGCAACAAGCTCAAAGGAAGGGTGGTCAGGTGCACTCCCCTGGGACCCCAATACCGTGTAGTGCTGGACTGCGATTTTCCTCTGGTCAGCCTGATAAGCAAACAGTCTTTTCAAGAGCTCTCCCTGGTCGAACGGGCAGAGGTAATAGCAAGTTTCAAGGCAAGCGGTGTGCACATAATCGGAAAGCGAGTATGATATTTCAAATGAGGTGACGAATACCTCACGAGGCCAGATGGAGGTTCCTTATGCCTGAGTTCTTTCACGTGTTGCCGCCTGCTGAGGCTTATGTAAAGTTTGAGGCCCTCCTCAAGCCCATCCAGAGGTCCGAAAAGGTGGCAACCAAAGACGCCCTGGGAAGAGTGCTGGCCACGGAGATGAACTCCCCGAGCGACCTGCCTTCATTTCCTCGCTCCTCTATGGATGGCTATGCCGTGCGAGCCTCGGATACCTATGGCGCCTCGGAAAGCCTTCCCGCCAGCCTGAAGGTAATGGGCGAAATACTGATGGGGCAGGCTTCTAGCCAAAGGATTTCATCTGGAGAGGCAGTTAAAGTTCACACCGGTGGGATGGTGCCTCACGGCGCCGACGCTGTTGCAATGCTGGAAAACACACAGCAGGTGGACTCCCTCATCCTCGAGGTGCTCCGTCCGGTGGCCGTGGGGGAGAACGTCATTCAGGTGGGTGAAGACGTCCGCAAGGGGCAATCTCTCATACCCAAAGGGCATATGCTCAGGCCTCAGGACATCGGCGGGCTGCTTGCCTTGGGTATAACCGAGGTCACAGTCTTCGCAAAGCTCAGGGTGGCCATAATCTCCACGGGGGATGAGATCGTGCCGCCTGAGGTTACACCAGGGCCGGCACAGGTTCGTGACATAAACACCTATACCCTGTCAGGCCTGATTCAACAGGCAGGAGGAGTTCCATCCCTTGTGGGCATCATCCCAGACAACTATGCAGCCCTGAGAGAAGCCCTGGCAAAAGGACTCGAAGATAACGATGCGGTCATCATCTCCGCGGGGAGCTCCGTGAGCGCCCGGGACATAACTGCCAAAGCCATCGATTCCCTGGGCAAGCCTGGCATTCTTGTCCACGGCGTGTCCATCAGGCCGGGTAAACCGACTGTTCTCGCCTTGATAGGTGATAAACCCGTGTTCGGCCTGCCTGGCAATCCAGTATCGGCTATGGTTACCTTCAGATTGTTCGTCCGTCCAACTATATATCGAATGAGCAACTGCATAAATCCCCCAAGAGTTGCCGCTTTTGAAGCCCGGCTGGCACGCAACATAGCCTCGGCAGCAGGACGAGAGGATTATGTCCCAGTAAGGCTGGAACGGAAAGATGGCGAACTTTGGGCTGAACCCGTCTTCGGCAAGTCTAATCTCATATACTCCCTGGTGAGAGCAGATGGACTGGTCCAGGTTCCCCTGGACAAAACTGGCATAGCCGCCGGGGAATTGGTAATCGTCGAGATGTTTTGATGAAGGGCACGCAACATAGATGAGCAAGCAGCGCAGATATTACCTGGAAGATATACCTCTTGAGGAGGCTCTGTCCCGATTCCTCGCTGCACTGGAAAAAGCTGGCGGGCTCAATCCATTGCCGCCAGAGCAGGTCCCCCTGGAGCAAACCCTTGGGCGTGTTATCGCCTCGCCTGTATGGGCAAGGAACTCCTCCCCCCACTATAACAGTGCCGCCATGGACGGAGTGGCGGTGCACTCCAACGATACTCGTGGAGCTTCAGAGGTCTCCCCCGTTAGATTAAAGATTGGCGAACAGGCGGTGTGGGTAGATACAGGCGACCCATTGCCCACAGGGTTCGATGCCGTCATAATGATAGAGCATGTCCAGCAGGTTAAAGACCATCTCATTGAGATAATGGCCCCGGTTACACCCTGGCAGCACGTGCGCCCTGTGGGCGAGGACCTCATGGCAACAGAGCTGGTCCTCCCTGAAAACCATGTAGTTCGCCCTGTGGACATGGGAGCCATCGCTGCCGCAGGTCTCACCCATTTAAACGTGCGACGCAGACCACGGGTTGCCATAATACCCACAGGCTCCGAACTTGTGAGGCCCGGGGAGAGGCTCTCTCCCGGCAAGATCATCGAGTTCAACTCTTTGACGTTGGCCAGCACAGTGCAGGAATGGGGTGGAGCCCCCGACCGACTTCCCATAGTGCCGGATGACGAAAAGAGGCTTAAAGAAGCCATACGCAAAGCCCTGGAAAAAGACGATGTAGTCATTATCAATGCAGGCTCTTCTGCAGGCTCAGAGGACTTCACAGCAGCAGCGGTGGCAGAACTGGGGGAGGTCATCATCCATGGCATAGCGATCCGCCCGGGACATCCGGCTCTCCTGGGCAGGGTCGGTGCAAAGCCAGTTATAGGCATACCAGGCTACCCCGTCTCTGCGGTTCTCACCTTTGAGCTTCTGGTGAAGCCCGTCGTCTACCGTTTGCTGGGAAGATCGCCAACTAATCGACCCAAGCTGGAGGCTACAATAACCCGAAAGGTCCTCTCCCCCATGGGGCAGGACGAGTTTCTTCGCGTCAGGATGGGAGTGGTAGGCAACAGGGTTGTGGCAACCCCCCTACAGAGGGGCGCAGGAGTCATCACCTCCCTAACACGCGCCGATGGGCTGGTGCTCATATCCCGCTTTTCCGAAGGTGTAAACGCAGGAGAGAAGGTATCCGTTGAGCTTCTACGCAGTGAAGAGGAGATTAGGAACACCATCGTTGCCATAGGCAGCCACGACCTAACCCTGGACCTCATAGCCAACCGTCTGCACAGGAATAAACCCCCTATAAGCCTGGCGTCATCCAATGTAGGAAGCCTGGGAGGCCTTCTCGCTCTGAAAAACGGTGAGGCCCACCTTGCCGGCTCTCACCTCATGGACGAGAGCACAGGGGAATACAACGTTCCCCATGTGAAGCGCCTTCTCCCCGATGCGGCAATCCAGATTACGACTCTAGTCCATCGAGAGCAGGGCCTCATAGTTCCCAAAGGCAATCCCCGGGGAATAGTCGACCTGCAAGACCTTTTGAGGGAGGAGGTCACTTTCGTCAACCGTCAGAAGGAGGCCGGAACTCGAGTGCTACTGGACTACAAATTACGGAAGCTGGGGATAAGCGCAGACAAGATCAAGGGGTATGAGCACGTAGTTTTCACCCACCTTGCCGTGGCGGCTGCCGTTGCCAGTGGCGCTGCGGATGCAGGTTTGGGCATTCTGGCTGCGGCAAAGGCTTTTGACCTCGACTTCGTTCCCCTATTTAAAGAGCGATACGACCTGGTCATTCCAAAAGAGCACTGGGAGAGCCCTCTTCTCCAGCCTTTGCTGTCCCTTCTCCAAGACAAGTCTTTTCAAAAGGAGGCAGAGGCTTTAGGCGGGTATGATGCCTCCGATATGGGCAAAATAGTGGCCTCCCTGCCTTAAAGCGCTCTCCCTAAAGAATGGCCTTCGTATATGGCGTGATCGACCAAGCGTGGCGCTACACAGTCGCCAATGCGATGCAACTCCTTAACCTTCCCCTTCAGCGCTTTATATAGACTATCGTTCACAACTTTCCCGGCTGCTATGACCACGCTGTCCACATTCTGGATGGTGGACTCTTCGTTGGTTTGCAGGTCGTATATTCTTACAGTGTGGTCCTGTATCGCCTCCACCCAACTCACCCGATGGATGACCACACCCTTTTTGCGTACGCGCGGGACAAAGAACTGTTGGTCTCCGGTCCCTTCCAGGGCTGCGCCAACATTGTTGAAGCGTGTAACCACCTCCACTTTTTTCCCTCGGTCAAGGAGCCACTCAATGGTGCCCGCAGCTTCGTGGTGGCCGTTGTCGTCAATGAACACAATGTGTTCACCCAACTCGGCCTTATCCTGGAGGACATCCCAGATGGTGAAGACATTGGGCTGGTCAACACCCTGGAGCTTCTCCACATCGGCACGAACAGGTGAGTAGCCCGTCTTCACCGGTAACGAACCCGTAGCAATAATGACGGCATCTGCCTTCTGCGCCAATATGACCTCCGGGGTTGCTTCGACACCTAAGTGCACGTCCACACCCAGCTTTTCAATCTGCCTAATGAGGTATTCTGTGATGCCTCCAAATTCCTCTCGATAAGGAGCCTTGACAGCAAGGTTGACCTGTCCACCCAGCTTCTTCTCCTTTTCATAGAGGGTTACTCTGTGCCCTCTGAGAGCTGCCACACGGGCCGCTTCGAGCCCGCCCGGGCCGCCGCCCACGATGAGCATGCGTTTTTTATGCGCCGCCGGTTTAAGTGTGCCTATACCCCACTCCCTTTCCTTGCTCGCCGTGGGGTTATGTATGCACCTCAGGGGCATATGCCCACGACGTGCGGAGCGACAGGAGTTGGCTCCTACACACTGCCGGATGTCATCTCCCCGGCCTTCTCGCGCCTTGTTGGGGAACTCCGGATCAGCAAGCAGCGCTCTTACCAGTCCAACCATATCGGCATGGCCATCGGCGAGTATGCGCTCGGCATGGGAAGGCGAGACTATACGCCCAACAGTGAAGACGGGGATTTTCTTTACCACCTCTTTAATTCCCTTGGACACATAGAGCTGGTATCCGTGAGGCATAGCCATGGGCGGCACCGTAAATTCAGAAGCAGGATTGCCCACCGTTGTGTCAATGAAGTCGATCTTCCCCGAAGCCTCCAGGTTCTTACAGAGGATTTTAGCCTCCTCAAGGCTCCAGCCGCCTATGCGCGCCTCATCACCATTCATACGCACGCCCACAGCGATGCGACCCCCAACCCTGGAATAGACCTCGTCCACCACCTCAAATAAGAATCGCATGCGGTTTTCCAGGCTCCCACCATAGCGATCTTTGCGCTTGTTTAAGGCTGAGGATAGGAAGGTCAGCGGAAGCCAATAACTGATGTGTATTTCGACCCCGTCAAAGCCCCCCGTCATAGCGCGCACCGCAGCATCGCCGTATGCGCGTATGACCTCCTGAATGTCTTCTAGCTCCATCTCCTTGGGGACCTCTGCATAGGGCCCTTTTGCGCTCGGGATAGGCGAGGCTGCCCAGAGTGGCATATAGCCGAAGGTCGATGCGATCTGCCCACTATGATATATCTGGCAGAACATCTTG
The DNA here is from genome assembly GCA_016190815.1 of Chloroflexota bacterium. Lineage (GTDB taxonomy): Bacteria > Chloroflexota > Dehalococcoidia > JACPPT01 > JACPPT01 > JACPPT01. The sequence continues at coordinate 6,723 of JACPPT010000070.1, read as the reverse complement.
GTATCATAAGTGTGTATGACACTCGTTATCTTCTGATAGTGGGGGATAATGCTGTCATCCCAGTTGCGAAGGCTTAATCCCGCAGGGGAAGAATCGCGGCTTGTGGGGTGGACGGACTCCACCTCCGTAATTATAAGTGCGATTCCGCCTTTAGCCCGTTCCTCCCAGTAGGCAAGATGGCGCTCGCCAGGGTGGTTGTTCTCACCAATGGACTTGCCATGGGGTGGGTTATACAGCCGGTTCTTAACGGTTATGGGGCCAATTTTGAGGGGTGAAAAAATGTGTGGAAAAGGTGTTGCATGTGCCACAGGTTCCTGCCTCCTTCTACATAGGGAAATTTTCGAACTAAGCTAGTTGGTTGGCTGAGAGTATACAAAGAGGCGACAAGCAAGTCAATAACATCTGCACGTCTGCCGTTTAACAACAGGGGTTACAAGGGGGGCCATAACCTGTGGATTCTCCGACAAAGATTCGCACTCCTTATGTGATAAAGACCTCACCCCCTATATCCCCATCTCCTTCCGAGAGAGGGAGAAGGGAATGAAAAGAGGGAAGGGGATAGGCACTGACCTCCAGAATTTGCAAACACCAGAGCAAAACGCTGGTACGTCTTCGAGGAACAAGAAAATCCGCGAATCTGAGATGACACCCGTCAGGTGTTCCTTCTGAGTCTAGACTCACGGAACGGGGGGTCTCCGCCCCCTTGACAGTCCTTCCAAAGGAAGGATGGGGGATGGCTCGAGAGAGCGTTAAGCAACCTTATAGGCGTCTGCTCCAAGAGGATATAGGATGAAGCACTCGTCAGCCCCAGGCGAGACTATACGGGAACCTCTAGCTGGGTTACGGGAAAATACTGGAGCCCCCCACTAACGTCCGTCTCACCAGGGTCGCCCGAGGCGCGCCCACCAGGACGCAGGATGACAAAATGGATGGTCTTGCCCGCATCAAAAGACTCAACCGCAAGCACATGAGACTCAGGGGTGTTGTAGAGCCTTGCTATGACCTCTTTGGTCAGGATTTGAGAGTCTACTACCATTTTGTAGGAGGCGCTGTCTTTGAATATTATGTCTACTTCAAATCCATGCTGGCCTACTTTGCGACTGCGGATCATATATGCAAGGTCAGAGAGCTTAGCCATGATGCACCTCCCTCCAGTCGCTGCCTGCAACCTGAAAGACCTTCATGGGAAATAGCTCGTATGGGTCTTTGAGAGGAAGCAGGTGGTTTATGGTGTAGCGATAAACAGGACCTGCTTCTATAGTAAGGGGCGAAAAGGGCGTGGCCAAATTCCCTTCACCCTTAACCCTGCCTTCATACATCATCATGTGCATTGTTCCATAAAGGCGTTGGCAGACATCGCTGGCCAGAGTTTGTGTCGAGGCGACGATCTCGGCCACTATCCCGACTTCATAAGACGGTGTGGGTTTTTCTCTATTCGGCTCATATTCCCCCATCGCCCCGTCTATTCCATAGTTGTGGAAGATAACTTTAAAGTCACCTTGCCCCTTCAGTTCCTCACGGGCGCGCTGTTCAGCAGCTTTTTGAAAGTCTCGCAGGCGGCGAATGACCTCCGGGTCCCGCACGCCCGCTGCAAAGATGCTCCGGTAGCCAGCAAGACCTGCACCCTCTATGAGAACCTGATACTGCCCCTTGATAAATTTGGAGCCTGAGACCTTGACCGTGCGCTCATCATGCTGCTCATACTGGACACCAGAGATGTCTAAGGTGCCTCCGGGTCCCTTCTGCTGAAAAGCCGAGGCTCGTTCATACAGGTTGTGGGCCGTAACAGACTCAACGGTGCAGCGTACGTTTTCACCCATAGGCTCAACAAGAAAATAACCATCTCGGACTGTGGCTACCATCGGTATGTCGTTTCTCACAGGTTTGGCTGCCATTCCACCGCACTCGATAATCTTGCCCGTGTGCCAGGCAATGCCCGGATCAAAGCCTGCGCGAACGGCTGGAGCGCTGAAGATAGCGTCGTCGCAGCAGCGGCCCGTAAATATTACATCGGCGTTGGTATCCAGGGCGCGAATAAAAGGCTCCCAGCCCATGAAGGCCACAATATTCGTGCTCGCCTCGACATCCTCAGCAGTCAGGTCATGCCCAGGCAGCTCAAGGTGCCTTATCCTCTCTCTTTCACCCAGGCGCCGCAGCAAATACTCCTTCGAGATGTCGGAATAGATAGTTGCTAACTTGAACTTGAGTTGGCGCTCAACGGCGATCTCCCTGAGTATATCCAGCGTCCAGTCCACACATGACTTTGTCCCCGCTGTGGGGCATCCGCCGAGGACGAACGGTACCCCCGCCTCCAGGCAGGGAATAACAAACATCTCTAGATCAAACTTTACGCTGGAGTGCGAGAGCTTTGAAGAACCTGTCCCCAAATAATGAGGGCCATAATCTCCCGTCCCGGCCTGTATGCCAACAAATTGCGGCTTGCGCTCAAGGGCTGTCAGGAACGCCCTGGGATTTACTTTCGCCCCCGACGGCCCCAGGTGAGTCTTGGCACTAACAATACGAATTTCTTGCATGACTCCCCTCACTCCATTCCAATTCGATTATGCCCGCTACAACATGGAGGGCCTTTGCTATTAGGCTACAAGGCCCGCGCCACCTTGTTAGCATCGTAGAAGGCCTGCATCACGCCCCGAGATGATAGGGCATCACCTATTAGATACAGCTCCTTAACCTTCCCCTCCAGGTCACAGTAGAGCTTGTCCTGAGGCTTGTTCCAGACTGCAAGCACGATTGCGTCTATACCTTCCCGCACCTGCTTCACATCCGCGAATTCGTGGGAGAGCACAACCTTGTCCCCATCGATGCGTTTTACATAGGTGAAAGGTGTGAATACCACCCCCATCTCTATCATACGCTGATATTGAATGCGCCAGCTATTCGGGTTAATGTATCCTCCAGGCACCGCAAGCCTTGTCACAAACTCAACCTTCCGCCCGCGGGAGGCCAGATGCTCAGCGGCGCCAAAGGCCTCCTGGCTGCCTACCTCATCCCAGACGATGACTCGCTTCCCCACCTCTGCCCCTGCCTCTAAAATATCCCACGGCGTAACCGCATCTCCATCCAGCTTTCCTGGGATGGAGGGAACAACTGGCAAACAGCCTGTGGCCACCACAACAGCGTCCGGGCTCAAGGAGAGAACGTTTTCCTCCTTAGCCTCGACACCCATCCTTATCTCCACACCCAGTTTTTCAATCTGACGCTTCAGGTAGTCGACTATCCCCGCAAACTCCTCCCTGCCAGGGGCTTTTGCAGCAATAAGAACCTGCCCGCCCAGCTTCTTTGACTTCTCGAAAAGCGTAATCCTGTGCTCCCGCAACGCAGCTACTCTGGCACATTCCATCCCAGCGGGCCCCCCACCCACAATGACTACATGCTTTCTTGTCTTTGCCGGAACCAGAACCGCCCAATCCTTCTCACGACTGGTAACAGGGTTTTGGACACAGGTTACAGGAGACCTGGCACCCCTTATATCCTGTATGCAGCCCTCCATGGCACCAACGCAGAGGCGAATATCATCAACCCTGCCCTCCCTGGCCTTGTTGGGTAAGTGGGGATCAGCGATGAGCGCCCGAACCATCCCGACCATATCCGCCTGCCCCTTGGACAGAATCTCCTCCGCCACAGCAGGATGATTTATTCTCCCGCTGGCAATGATGGGAAGCTTCACCACCCTCTTAATCTGCGCTGCCATATTGATGAAGGGCGCGGGGCGGAAGCTCATATCAGGGCTCTGGGGGACATACGACATCAAACTCTGAAGATGCCCCTGACTGACGTTGAGATAATCCACCAGCCCGCTTTCCTCCAGACGTCCAGCGACCTCCTGTGTCTCGGTTATAGTAAGGCCGCCCTCCATCAGCTCGCTGTGGTTGATACGGATGCCGACCAGGATATCGCTCCCCACTCGCTCCCTCATCGCCGTAAGGGTCTCGATGGCGAAGCGCAGGCGATTCTCCATGCTGCCGCCGTACTCATCGGTGCGCCTGTTGCTAAATGAAGATATGAACTGATGAACCAGGTTGCCGTGGGCACCGTGGAGCTCCACCAGATCCATTCCACCCAGCTTGCAACGCAGGGCTGCCCTGGCGAAAGCCTCCTCAAGCTCCCTTATTAATCTCTTGTCCATTTGCCTAGGCATCCTGTTTGGGTGCATGACAGTAGGCACCGACGAAGGGGCAAACACCGGATAGTCCATGGATTGGCTCATCTGTCTTCCGCCGTGGCTAAGCTCCACCCCCATCTTTGCGCCATATTTATGTACCGCCTCTGTGAGCATCTGGTATCGGGGGATTATCCTGTCGTCCAAGTTCCTTATCTCCCTTCCAGATGCAGAGGCATGGCTTGGGTGGACGCCTGTACCCTCCATGATGATAAGGCCAACGCCGCCCTTGGCCCGCTCCATGTGATAGTAAACGTGCTTTTCAGAGGGGAGATGTTCCTCATCAGCGTAGCGAGTACCGTGGGCTGTGTTGACGATGCGATTCCGTATGGTCAGATGTCGAATCTGGATGTGGCTAAAGAGGTGAGGGAATAGCTTTATCTCTCCAGGCTTGCTTCCTGAATCTTGAGTCAATTAATAAATCCTCCTTTTCGAAGCCGGGTTGGTCTGGACACGAAGCCTTCAAAGGGTTTGTTCCGTTCTGGATATTATCTCGTCCTGGAGATCCCTTGCCAGCTCCACAAAGTAGGCGCTGTAGCCGGCAACCCTGATTACGAGGTCCCTGTAAAGCTCGGGGTGCTTCTGAGCGTCCAACAATGTGGCCCTATCGATGATGTTGAACTGAATGTGATAGCCATATCGGTCGAAAAAGCTCTTGATCAGCGCGAGGAGTTTCCTTATGCCTTCCCTCGTCTGCAAGAGTGCGGGCGGAAATTTCTGGTTGAGCACTGCATCCGTTACCACTGTGAAATCCAGCTTTGAGGCCGAATTTATGACGGCTGTAGGCCCTTTCTTATCTGTCCCCGGCATGGGAGAGACAGCACCGTCAGTGAGAGGAGTATATGCCCTTCTTCCAGTGGGTAGGGCACCCGTCGCCTTTCCAGCCCAGTAGTGCCAGGCAATGCCAAACCTGCCGGGGGTGATGGGCTTCCCCCAGACGTTGGTCTCTTCCATTAACGTCTTTGCTGTCCAAAGCCAGACATCCTTCATTATGGAGTCAACATAGTCATCATCGTTGCCCCATTTGGGGGCAGAAAGCAGAATCTGACGCAGCCCCTCCTTACCCTCGAAGTCGGAGGCCAGGGCATCAAGGAGCTCTGCCATGGTTATCTTCTTCTCCTCAAACACCAGCTTCTTTATGGCAGCAAGGGAATTGGCTACATCTACATGCCCCCTGTCGCTGCCGGTGCACACAAGTTCTTTGTATCTCATCCCTCCGTCCATCACATCCTTGCCGGTCTTTATGCAGTCATCCATCAGGGCTGAGTTGAAAGGCAGGGCATAGTTCTCCCCTCGCACCACGGTTCCTAAACGCCCGGCCTTCGCCACCGTATTCACCACGTATTTCAATTGCTTCTTAAACGCATCATAAACCTCTTCCCAAGAAGAGAAGGACCTCGGGTCCCCTGTTTCTATCCCCAGTCTCTTTCCAGTCCTGGGGTCAACGCCGTTGTTGAGAGCGATCTCGAAGACCTTGGCCTGGTTTATCTGTACGGGCTTTCCGTACTGGCCAGCGGCATGAGGTATGTTGTAATAGGAGCAGCTTATAGCCTCCCAGTCTCTGGCTTCCTCCAGGGGAACGCCCATGGAAACCAGGTTGAGGATGACAATCTTGTCGTTGACCCACTGGGGCATTCCCCCGTGGACTTCTCTATTGGTCTCCACCGCCTTGATGAGGAAGGCCTCGCTCAGACCGTCGTGGTAGCGAACGGTGAGGTGGGGTTGGTGAGGCTTAATCTGGCGTACCACATCGAGTATAAGGTAAGACAGCTCGTTGGTGGCATCCTCGCCCGCTTTGTTCACTCCTCCGATGGTAAGGTTCATTATATGGGAGCCTTGTGTCTTTGATTTGAGAGTGGCTTCCTTGACCATCTCCATCTCAAGGAACTTTACCCACAAACATCCCAGAATCTCAGCAGCCTCCTGGCGCGTTAGCTTTCCCTCTCTTATGTCCTTTTCGTAGAAGGGATAGATGTATTGGTCAAACCTCCCTGGGGTCTCCCCCTGTGAGGCAGTCTCCTGATTGAGAGCCAGAAGGAGGAGCCAGAAGCTCTGAACGGCCTCATAGAAGCTCCGAGGTGGGTTCTTTGGCACCCACTCGCATATCTCTGCGATTCTTTCCAGCTCCACCTTTCTTACGGGATTCTGTTCCCGAGCGGCCAGCTCTCTTGCCAGTCGGGCGTGCCGGTTGGCATAGGAAATGACTGCCTCAAGAGCTATGATGACCGCCTCCAGGAAGTGAAACTTCTTAACGTCCTCCTCCGTATCGAATCGGGAAAGTCTCAGGAGCTCTTCTCTTGCCTCTTCAACGACTCCGACAAGACCTTTTTTGAGCACCTTTTCGTAATTTATGTCCCTGGACGTTGGCGGCAGTCCTTGCCAGGAACCCATAAGGCACGCCTTCTCGAAGTCCTATATCAAAGTGCCAAAAACCCTTCGCCACGCCTCTACCATTTTGTCAGAGGCCGTTCTTCCCTTCCAAAAGAGAACATCTTCTCTAATGCTTCTGACATCCTCCTCGGAAATATCAGCCTCCACCACCT
>JACPPT010000074.1 GCA_016190815.1 Chloroflexota bacterium | reverse complement strand
GTCCAGTTCCACCCCGAGTCCATCATGACCAGCGTGGGCAAAGATATACTCAGGAATTTTCTGAAGGTGCGATGATGGGGCAAAGAGGATGTTTCCAACAATAGACATGCTAAATTCGATGATTGGATGGTTAAACACCAATAGTGGAGCCGTTCAAGCTATTGCAATATTGGTTTTGGTTGTAGTTACAGTGGTTTATGCTAGTCATACGCACAGCATAGCGAAAGAGAACAGAAAACTGGTTGAGGAAGTGGAGAAGCAGAGGTTTGATTTATGGGAACCCTGGATACAGCCTAATGTGATATATCCTGCTAATCAAGACATGGTCGTAACTTGCTACAATGACGGAAAAGGTGATGCGTATCATGTGGAGCCTATAATTATTCATGATATGGATGCTGGGTATTGTAGAGAGGCATGGAACAAGGGCGTGCATCTGGTAAATGAAACGTCACGAACAACAAGAGAACCTTGGCCCCATATTCCTTGCGGCACCGGAGGCCCCGGAGCAGAGTGGCGGCTACAATTACCGAAAGCAGACTCTAAGCATGTCGCTGCTGTCCTATACAAAGACCGCTTCGGACGCCAGTTTATATCGGGCTACGGGTTTCGAATAGAGGAAGGGAAGGTAATTGCTACAGAGGTTATTCCCCCGCAATTATTCAAGGAGGCAAAGTTGTAACATGATTCGTGAAGCCATATCTGCGCTCGCTTTGGGAAAGTCCCTCCCGCAGCAAGAGGCAGCCGCCTCGGTTGGCTAATGCAACGCCTTTCTTCCCTCCCGGCCCGCTCCGTATCTCTGCTCGAAGGAGGGAGATGCTCCATCCCCCATCAGCAAGTTGCAAAAAAGGAGAGTCCAGAGGGGGGAGAACCCCTTTGGCAGGGGTCTGGGAGCCTGCCCTGAGCCTGCCGAAGGGGTGTCCCCCAGATATAATTTCCTCCCCCTTCCTGTCCAGGACGGGGGTAAGGGGGATGGTCGAAGGAGTGTTTCATCGCCCCCTAAGACATATCTGAGCGGGTGGGTGGGAATGAACACATGGGTCTTGAAGAAAGAAGAAAAGAGGTGAGGTGAAGTTGATAAGAGAAGCCATATCTGCTCTGGTCTCAGGTAAATCCCTAACGGCGGAGGAGGCAGCCGCCGTCATGGAGGAGATAATGTCCGGGCAGGCGACCCCCGCCCAGTTCGGCGCCTTCGTTACCGCTCTCAGAATGAAGGGCGAGACGGCGGAGGAGATCGCGGGCCTGGCCAAGGTGATGCAGGAGAAGGCCGCCAGGGTTGAAACTGCCGGGCCTCTGGTGGACACCTGTGGCACCGGGGGCGACGCCTCCGGAACCTTCAACATCTCCACCTGCGCCGCCTTCGTCGTGGCCGGGGCGGGCCTCAGGGTCGCCAAGCACGGGAACAGGGCTATGTCCGGCAAGTGCGGCAGCGCCGATGTCCTGGAGGCGTTGGGCGTCAGGATAGACCTGGGGCCGGAGGGGGTGCGCCAGTGCCTCGAGAGGGTGGGCATAGGCTTTATGTTCGCCCCAGTCTTTCACCCTGCCATGAAATACGCCGTTGCCCCTCGAAGGGAGATAGGCATTCGCACCGTCTTCAACATCCTCGGCCCCCTCACCAACCCGGCCAGAGCCCAGACCCAGCTTCTGGGCATCGCCGATGGCAGGCTGGGGGAGACCATGGCCCAGGTTCTTGGGCGTCTCGGCTCACGCCACGCCTTGGTCGTCCATGGCGAGGACGGGCTGGACGAAATTTCCATAAGTGCAAAAACGCACATCTGGGAGTTGAAGAGCGGCTCCGTCAAAAGCTATTTCATATCCCCGGAGGAGCTGGGATTGCTCAGGGCAAGTCTCAAAGAGATAAAGGGCGGCTCTGTGGAGGAGAACCGTGCCATTCTGGAGGGCGTCCTCCAGGGAAAAGCCGGCCCGGCCAGGGACGTGGTGGTTATGAATGCTGGGGCGGCATTGCTTGCTGGCGATGGAGCCGGCAGCTTGAAGGAAGGGGTCGAGCTGGCTCAGAACGCCATAAGCGGTGGACAGGCCCTGCACAAGCTCAGGGAGCTGGCCGAGCTTTCGAGGAGCTTGAGTGGCTAGGTCGTTTCTCGAAGAGATTGTTGCGATAACCAGAAGAGACCTTCTTCAGAGGATGGTTGACTTACCAGAGGAGAGGCTGAAGAACCTTGCCATGAAGAATGCCCCACCTCTGGACTTTGCTGGAGCCTTGTGTGACAATGGTGTTCGGCTCATAGCCGAGGTGAAGAAGGCATCGCCCTCTCGCGGCGTGCTCAAGCCTGACCTCGACCCGGTGGCCCTCGCCAGGACATATGCCCGGAGCGGGGCTGCTGCCATCTCCGTCCTGACCGAGCCTCATTATTTCCAGGGCAGCCTGGAGCACCTCAAGGCCATAAGAGAGGCTTTGGGCGAGGCCGGCCCTCCTTTACTTAGAAAAGACTTCGTCTTTCATCCCTATCAGGTCTACGAGGCGAGAGCCTACAGAGCCGACGCAGTGCTTCTTATAGTAGCTATGCTGCGAGATAGTGAACTTAGAGACCTGCTCTCCCTCAGCAGGGAGATGGGAATGGAGTGCCTTGTGGAGGTTCACAATAAGGAGGAGCTTTCCAGGGCTGTTGAGAGTGGGGCGAAAATCATAGGCATAAACAACAGAGACCTGGAGACGTTTGATATTGACATAACAACGTCTCAACGCCTTGCGCCCCTGGTGCCCAGGGGTTCGATAATCGTAGCTGAAAGCGGGATAAACACCCGCAAGGATGTTCTGGCCTTGCAGAAGTTCGGGGTGGATGCTGTCCTGGTAGGTGAGGCCCTGGTGACAGCCCCAGACGTTGCAGCTAAAATAAAAGAGCTTATATGACGAAGATAAAAATCTGCGGCATAACGGATATCGCTCACGCATCTGCGGCTGCCGAGGCCAGGGTTGATTTCATTGGCATCGTTCTCAGCCCCAGCAGGCGGCAGCTTTCGCCGGAGAAGGCGCGGCATATCATTCTGACCTTTAAGCGAATTATTCCATCGCCGAAGGAGCGCCCAGCAGTGGTCGGTGTTTTCGCCAACGAGCCACCAGAGAGGGTTAACGAGCTCGTCGATTTTTGCGGGCTCGATTGGGTTCAGCTCAGCGGCGAGGAAGACCTGGACTACTGCAACAAAATAAAGCGCCCCATTATTAAGACGCTCCATGTGAAGGCCGACCAGCCTTTGAAAGAGATTCTTCCGCGTCTGGAAAAATTCCTGGATATATATCGCTCGCGCGGCTACCTTTGCCATCTTGATAGCTCTGCGGAGGGAGCATATGGTGGTACAGGCCAGACATTTGACTGGGGCGTGGCACAGGAGCTGGCAAAGGTTCACTCCTTCCTGCTGGCGGGAGGTCTAACCCCAGAAAACGTAGGCAGGGCTGTTGAGGTTGTGCAACCCTGGGGCGTAGACGTCTCCAGCGGAGTGGAAACCCAGGGCTTAAAGGACATAAATAAGATCGCAACCTTTATCAGGGCTGTGAAAACGGCGGAAAAGCCCCGGCGACTGGGCAGGCTATTTTCTCTTTGGAGAAAGAGGGGGTAGGTTTGGCAAGAGCTGTGGACTGGACGATGTTCCCCAATGCATCCGGGCACTTCGGTGACTTCGGCGGCAAGTTTGTGCCCGAGACCCTGATGTCGGCCCTGGCGGAGCTGGAGAAGGCCTACGAGGAGGTGAAGAGGGAACCTCGATTCCAGAAGGAATTAGGCCGACTTCTTCATGACTATGCGGGCAGGCCGACTCCTCTGTACTACGCCCAGAGCCTTACACGTCGCTGCGGTGGCGCCAAGATTTATCTGAAACGAGAAGACCTGGCTCACACAGGTGCTCACAAGATAAATAACGCCCTGGGTCAGGGGCTTCTGGCAAAGCGCATGGGGAAAAAGCGAGTCATCGCTGAGACAGGCGCCGGGCAGCATGGAGTGGCTGTTGCCACTGTCTGCGCTATGTTTGGCCTAGAGTGCGTGATATACATGGGGGAGGAGGATACGAAGCGCCAGGCCGTCAACGTTTTCAGGATGAAGCTTCTGGGCGCCGAGGTGCGTCCAGTCAAGAGCGGGAGCCGGACCCTCAAAGACGCCATCAACGAAGCCATGAGAGACTGGGTTACCAATGTGAGCTCCACCTATTACCTCCTGGGGAGCGTGGTGGGCCCACACCCCTACCCGGTAATGGTCCGAGACTTCCAGTCGGTCATCGGGGAAGAGGCCCGGGAGCAGATTCTCGAAGCGGAGGGACGCCTTCCCGACTACGCTGTGGCATGCGTTGGAGGCGGAAGCAATGCCATTGGTCTCTTTTATCCGTTTCTGGCTGATGAGGTCAAGCTCATGGGCGTTGAGGCCGGGGGGCTGGGCCTGGAAACGGGCAAACACGCTGCAAGCCTCTCCTCGGGTCGAGTGGGAGTGCTCCACGGCTCCAGGTCATTTGTGCTTCAAGATGAACATGGGCAGATTTTGGAAACCCACAGCATATCTGCGGGGCTGGACTACCCCGGCGTTGGCCCGGAGCACAGCTTTCTCAAGAGTAGTAGACGAGTAACCTATGTTACTGCAACAGATGCCCAGGCCCTCGAAGGCTTCAGGCTTCTGTGCACAACCGAGGGGATTGTCCCAGCCCTGGAGCCCGCTCACGCTATTTATTACGCCACACAACTCACTCAAGAACTGCCCAAGGGCGGCCTGATTCTCGTGGGTTTAAGTGGAAGGGGCGACAAAGATATAGACACCGTCTCTAAAGCATTGGGTTTTTGAGCGTGGGGCTACCAGGGGCCTGATATAATATGAGAATGTAGAGACTCTTTAACAATAGGGATTACAAGAGGGTCTGGGGGATGGTTCAAAAGACCGTCTAAGGACTCAAAAGGGGGGAACTTGACACCTGGAGGTCTGTCTCTATAATTAGGGAAACCCAGCAAGTGGTGGTGGCAAATGAAGATAAATGTTGCTCAGCAACTAAAAGAGTCTGTTGGGTCGACAAGAAAATATGTCATACATGAGAAGAGGCAGGCCATGGACGTGGAGGTCAATCCCCAGGTAGATGGGGTGTTGAACTTCCTCCGGACTGACAAGGGCATTCTGGTAACTGGAGTCCTTGATACCTATACAAAGTGTATTTGTGGGCGTTGTCTTGAGGAGTTCGAACAGCTCTTGAAGCTTAAGATAGAGGAGGAATACTACCCCACAGTGGATGTGGTCACCGGTCTTCCCAGTGCGCAATCCACGGAGGAAGGCGCTTTCACAATAGATGAAAACCATATACTTGATTTGTCGGAGGCCGTGAGGCAGTATGTTATCATGGCTATATCGTTAAAGCCTCTATGCAAGGTCGATTGCGCTGGGCTTTGTCCTGTGTGTGGTGTCAATCTGAACGCAAAACAGTGCAAATGCCCGCCACAGGAAACAGATCAGCGCTGGGCCCAGCTAAAAAAACTGGCCACGTTTACAGGAGAATCGAAAAAAAGGAGTGAATGAATTATGCCGCCACTGCCAAAAAGGAGACTTTCTCGTGCTCGTCGCGGCGATGGAAGAAGCCATATGAGATTGAGCTCTACTGCCTTGGCACTGTGTCCCCAGTGTCACAACCCCAAGCTACCCCATAGGGTTTGTCCAACCTGCGGTACCTACAAGGGCAGGGAGGTCATCAAGATAGAGAGTGAGAAGGCGTAAGCATCTCACTAGCCCAGGCAGACAGCATGCAACTCCACATGGTTTCCCCTGCCTTGAGGAGTCAACTCGTATAAAAATGATCAAGGGTTTCCTGATAGCTTTATACGGTTTCTTCGTTCTCAAAACGGAGGAGAGGCTTGTAACCTCGCATTTTTCATCGTGTGAGGCGTAGAGGTGACAAGAGTAGCTTTTATTTTCCCGGGGCAGGGTTCCCAATCGGTGGGTATGGGGAGAGAGCTTTACGATTCCTCCAAGGCCGGAGCGATTTTCCGTGAAGCTGATAGCGTGCTGGGAATACCCCTTAGTCGCTTGATATTTGAGGGGCCTGAGGAGGAGCTCAGGCAGACCATCAATGCCCAACCAGCCATATTTACGGCAAGTATCGCGTATCTCAAGGCCTTTTCAGAGGTCAGTGACCGGGATGGCGTTTCGCCCGTCTTTGTGGCGGGACATAGCCTGGGAGAGTATACAGCTCTTGTGGCAGCGGGGGCGCTGGGCTTCCCTGATGCCCTCAGGCTTGTCCGAGAGCGTGGCAGGCTGATGCAGCAGGCCGGGGAGATGAAACAGGGTGGTATGCTGGCGATTATGGGAGTGGCGGCTGAACAGTTGGAGGAGGTTTGTAGAGCGACAGGGGCAGAGATTGCCAATGTCAACTCCTCGGAACAGATAATCATCAGCGGGAGCAATGAATCTATTGCTCAAGCTCATGAAATGGCCAAGGCCAGGGGTGCCAAGCGCATAATACCCCTGGATGTGAGTGGCGCTTTCCACTCGTCACTTATGCAACCAGCCGCCGAGGGGATGGCTAAGGCTTTAACTCAGGTAGAATTGCACAACCCTGTTATCCCTGTGGTTGCCAACGGGACTGGGATGCCCCTTACCTCGGCCGAAGATGTAAAAGAAGAGCTTCTTCGACAGCTATGCCATCCTGTACAGTGGAGCAAAACTGTGGAATACATGGTAAAGGAAGGGGTGTCCACATTTGTGGAGGTTGGGCCGGGGCGTGTCCTCACGGGGCTTGTCCGGAGAATAAACAAAGAAGTTCAAGCCTTGAGCGTGTCAGAATTCCTATCACAAAAGGTGCAAGACAGGAGGAACTCCTGATATGATGGACCTTTCTGGCAAGGTGGCTCTGGTTACAGGTGCCGGGCGGGGGATAGGGCGAGCCATAGCTTTGAAGCTGGCTGAGCGGGGTGCTATTATAGCTGTCAACGATGTGGGAGATGCGGCACCGGCCAATGTCGTGGTGGACGAGGTCGTTGCCAAGGGCAGTCGTGCTGCATCCTTTATGGCTGATGTGAGCGCAGCGGGGGAAGTTAACAAACTGGTGGAGGCGGTGGTCTCCACCTTTGGGAAGCTGCACATTCTGGTAAACAATGCTGGCATCACCAGGGATGGGTTAGTCCTGAGGATGTCCGATGCAGACTGGGACGGGGTTTTAAACATAAACCTCAGGGGTGCCTTTCTATGCACCAGGGCTGTGCTAAAATATATGCTCAAAGAGCGTTGGGGAAGGATAGTGAACATATCCAGTGTCGTAGGAATGGTGGGGAATGCAGGTCAGGCCAATTATGCCTCAGCAAAGGCTGGGCTACTGGGCCTTACAAAAAGCATAGCTAAGGAGGTAGCCTCCCGGGGGATCACGGTGAATGCCATTGCCCCCGGTTTCATAGACACGGAGATGACTCGGATGCTCAGGGAAAACATAAGGCAGGAGGTTCTAAAGGAGATACCAGTCGGCCGTTTTGGATTGCCGGAGGATGTTGCTCAGGCGGTGGCGTTCTTGGTCTCTGAGGAGGCGGGATACATAACCGGGCAGGTTTTGAAAGTGGACGGCGGTATGGTTATGGTCTAGGGGGGAGCTCATGCCGGCATCTCGGCGAAGGGCTAGGGTTATCGCTTTGCAGGCTTTATATGAGGTGGATTGTGCAAAGCATGACTCCGAAGAAATTGTAAAGCGACTGCTGGAAGGGAATCCCCTTCCAGAAAAAATAGTCCATTTTGCTCTAGGGCTTATTCAGGGGGTGATCGCCGGGAGAGATAAAATAGATGAGATAATACAAAAGAATGCACCAGTCTGGCCTCTAAAGCAGATGGCCATAATAGATAGAAATATATTGCGGATCGCTATATACGAGGTCCTTTTTAGCGATGAAACACCTGTAAAGGCTGCCATTGATGAGGCGGTGGAGATAGCTAAGGCCTTCGGAAGCGATAATTCGCCAAAATTTATAAACGGTGTCTTGGGTTCTGTGGTTAAACAAGAGAAACCCCTCCCATCGCCTGAGAAGTCGGGGAGAAAGGAGGCAAGGTAATGTCTACGGTTTTCGAGCGGGTAAAAAAGGTTGTTGTTGAGCAGCTTGGGGTGGATGCGGACCAGGTAGTCCCAAGCGCGTCTTTTGTAGAGGACCTGAACGCAGACTCTCTGGACTTAGTCGAGCTTATTATGGCCCTGGAAGAGGAGTTCAGCGATGGCGCCAAGACGTTGGAAATCTCGGATGAGGATGCTGAGAAGATCCTTTCGGTTCAGGACGCCGTCGACTATATCAAAGACCGCGGCATAGAGGATGAGTAGGGACTCTGAGTAGGAGGCAGGGAAAATCCCGGACGTTAAATGTCCGGGATTTTATTTTCATCTCACGTTGACTTACTTGACAGAAAGAGCTATGCTATCATTGATGCTAAAGGAGTGGAGTAGGTGAGCGGGACTTTGTCACCATCTTTTTCCAGTAGATGCAGAGAGCTCTCCCCCCTTAGAAACGCTAACAGGATACAAAAGTTTTGCAACTCCCTTTTGGAAACCCTGGTTGCTCTTTTCACTGAAGGTTTTACCCATGCCTGCAACTTTATTTTGGTTAGAGGTCTCAGAATGGAGGCAAAGTGACACCCTTGCAAGAACTTCATCAAAAGATCTCGGCATGCCCGAGATGTGCTTTGGCAAGGACTCGCGTCCACGCAGTGCCTGGCGAGGGACCTGAGAAGCCTGACATAGTTTTCATCGGTGAAGCGCCGGGATTTAACGAGGACCAGCAGG
This sequence comes from Chloroflexota bacterium, assembly GCA_016190815.1. Classification (GTDB taxonomy): domain Bacteria; phylum Chloroflexota; class Dehalococcoidia; order JACPPT01; family JACPPT01; genus JACPPT01. The sequence continues at coordinate 7,283 of JACPPT010000074.1, read as the reverse complement.
GGCGTCCCTTTGTGGGAGCTGCCGGCCAGTTTCTGGAAGAACTCCTCAGCTCCATAGGCCTTCATCGAAAAGATGTGTACATAACCAATGTCATAAAGTGTCGCCCTCCAGAAAACAGGGACCCCCTGCCTGGAGAGATCGAAGCCTGCCGTTCTTGGCTGGACAAGCAGTTAGAGCTTCTTTGCCCTAAGCTTGTTGTTACTTTAGGTCGTTACTCCATGGCTCACTTCTTCCCCAAGGAGAACATAAGCAAGGTTCACGGGAAAGCCAGGAAGAGGGACAGTATAATCTATTATGCTATGTATCACCCCGCTGCGGCTCTTCACCAGCCGAGCCTGCGCAATACGATTATTGAGGATATGAAGAAAATACCTGAGATTCTAGCTCAGGCAAGCAAAATTCAGGAGGAGGAGAAGAAGCCGGAGCAGCTTAGCATGCTCTAGGCAGGAGAAATGCCACAGTCAAGACTCAAGATCATACCCCTAGGTGGCCTGTCTGAGATTGGCAAGAACATGCTCGTTCTCGAATACGAGAAGGATGTGGTTGTCATCGATGCAGGGATCATGTTTCCCGAAGAAGATATGCTGGGTGTTGACCTTGTCCTTCCAGACACAACCTATTTGATGGAAAACAAGGATAAGGTTCGGGGTATTCTCATAACCCATGGCCACGAAGACCACATAGGTGCGCTGCCCTATGTTCTGAGACAACTGGACGTTCCTGTTTACGCCCCGCGCCTTGCCCATGGTCTCATATCCGTTAAGCTCAAAGAACACAAAATACTCAAGAATGCTAGGCTTAGGGTTGTGGAGCCAGGGCAATCTGTAAAACTGGGCAACTTCAAGGTCGAGTTTTTCAGAGTGTGCCACAGCATACCCGATGCTATGGGTTTGGTCATTAGAACCCCTGTTGGCACTGTGGTTCATACCGGAGATTTCAAACTGGATCACACTCCAGTAGATGGGAAGCCAACCGACTTAGCCAAGCTGGCGCGTCTGGGTTCGGAGGGCGTCTTGCTTCTCCTCTCAGACTCCACATATGTTGAGATACCAGGCTATACACCGACAGAACAGGTGGTTGGCGATACTTTCGAGCGAGTGATGGCTCAGGCGCCAGGAAGGGTGATTGTGGCCACATTCTCCTCGTTGGTATCCAGGGTCCAGCAGATAATCAACGCTGCTGATGAGCACGGCAGGCGTGTTTGTATACTGGGGCGGAGCATGATCGATACATTCCAGATGGCTTTGAATCTGGGATATTTGAAAATTCCTCAGGGAATCTTAGCTGACGTAGACGAGTTGCGCCGTTTGCCGCCTGAAAAAACGGTTATTGTTATGACTGGTTCCCAGGGAGAGCCGACATCGGCTCTGGTGCGTATGGCTAACAGGGATCACAGGCAACTCCGTGTGATTCCCGGCGACACCGTTGTTATTTCGGCCACCCCTATCCCCGGGAATGAGACCCTTGTCAGCAGAACCATAAACAACCTTTTTAGGCAGGGTGCTCGAGTCCTCTACGATAGACTTGAAAGGGTACACGTGCACGGGCACGCCAGCCAGGAAGAGTTGAAGATGATGATAAACCTCATCAGGCCCTGCTTCTTTGTCCCCGTTCACGGCGAATATCGACACCTAGCCCTTCACGCCCGTCTTGGTGAAACCCTGGGCATTCCCAGGGAGAAGATATTTGTCCTTGAGGACGGGGATGTCTTGGAGCTATCCCAACATCATGGCAAGGTTACAGGAAGGGTGTCTGCAGGGCATATCTATGTAGATGGCCTGGGAACATCAGATGTGGGGGGCGTTGTCCTCAGGGACAGAAGGCTGCTGTCCAAGGACGGGGTTGTTGTGGTTGTTGTTGCCATAGATAAACGCACAGGCAAGGCGGTTTCCATACCTGACGTCGTCTCCCTGGGTTTTGTGGATATGCAGGAGTCTTCGGAATTAATAGAGAGGACACGCAGAATGGTGAAAGAGGCAGTTGACCACAGCGGCGCAGGTCGAGATGGTAAGGGTGCAATAGATGTCAAGGTCAAGAACATGCTGGGTAAGTTCTTTTATGAGCAGACACGACGCAGGCCGATGATCATTCCCGTCACCCTAGAGGTTTGAGTTTAACAACTTTATTCATTGGATAAGACATTTTGAAATGGAGGCCAGTTGCCCAAAGCCAGGCACAGAAAGCTTCGGGCGTCCATGCTCAAAGCCTTATGGCGAGCCAGAAGGCTAAGACGCACCGTTGCCAAAGCAAAGGCAGGGCGCTCCGGCGGGTCAAGGAGAAAAAAGCCAAGGATGACTGCTTCTCGGTCTGTGAGGTCTGGATTTCTTAAGAGCTCGCTTTTCAGAAAACTCGTTTTTCTCGTTCTCATCTTGCTAGCTTTGTCTCTGCTTTTCACACCCTTATTGACTCGGGCCTTTGACACCCGGGATGCCCTGGTGGAAGCCTTCGGGATGGGTCTTGTTCCGTTAGTCGTGGGCATCGGTATAGGTATCTGGGGGCTTTGGAGCCGCCCCCAAAATGTGGTCAAGCGCTGGAATAAGTGGGTGGGAGGTGCACTGTTTCTTACTGCCGTCTTGGGTGGGCTTTCGTTCTTCAGGGCTGAGGAGGGAGTACTTGAAAGCGTTACTTATGGCGGGACGGTGGGGCTTTCCATAATAGACTCTCAAAGCTTTCTAGGCATCCTGCGCATTCTAGCCATCCTCTTCCTGGGGTTTTCCTTTATGGCGCCGCGTCGCGCTTGGCGTCTGGCAAGAACCTTTGCCAAGAGAGTCGTCATCATTACACCGCGAGCTGTACGGCTCTTTTCAAAGAGCCTCCAGGCTTTGGGGAGGGGGTTATGGGTTGCGGGGCGCTATGTTTCTAACCTGTCAAAGCGTGGGATCGATGCCTGGCGGCGCAGAGCAAGGGCAAAGGCCGTTCCTCAGGCGCCTCCCTCGGAGCCTCCTCAGGCTCCGGTTGAGGAGATGCCCGGGGCTACACAGGGACCCCCTAAGTTACAGGAGGCTATTGGTGCATTAAGAAGAAAGCTTGGCGCTCCCTCGACTGTTCCAGAGACCGCAAGGTGGAAGCTCCCCAGCATGGATATTATGGATAAAGCCTCTAACGGTCAGGCGAGCGCCGATACCATTGTGGACAACGAGGGCAGGGCCAAGGCTATCGAGAAAGCCCTTATAAGCTATGGGGTGGAGGCCAAGGTTGTTCAGATAAACCCTGGTCCCGCTGTTACCCAGTTTGGAGTGGAGCCCGGCTGGGCACGCAAGTACAAGGAGGTCAGGGAGAGAGACGCCAGGGGCAAGCTTGTAATCAGACGCAGGGAAATATCCAAAACAAGGGTTAAGGTGGACACCATTATTGCCCTGGAGAAGGACCTTACCCTGGCCCTGGCGGCGCCTAGCATAAGGATTGAGGCCCCGGTTCCAGGTAAACCATTAATAGGCCTCGAGGTGCCCAATCGAACCCTGGGGGTTGTGGGACTGAGGTCTGTTCTGGAAAGCACAGCCTATCAGCGTCTTAAGTCGAGGACCAAGCTGGCGGTGGCCCTGGGTAAGGGATCGGCCGGGGAAGCCGCTGTAGCAGACCTGGCCAGGATGCCCCACCTCCTCATAGCCGGGGCAACAGGAAGCGGTAAAAGCGTTTGTATAAGCTCCATCATCTCCACTCTTCTTATGAATGCCACCCCAGACGATGTGCGTTTCTTAATGGTCGACCCCAAGCGAGTAGAGCTTATAAACTTCAATTCGATCCCTCACCTCCTTACCCCGGTGATTGTGGACTCTGAACGAGTTATGGGTGTGCTGAGGTGGGTAAATCACGAGATGAACTCTCGCTACAAGAAGTTTGCTGCCAGTGGGGCAAAGAACATAGAGGCCTTCAACAGGAACAAGAAGGGCGAGGAGACGATGCCCTACATAGTCCTTTTCATCGACGAGCTGGCCGATCTTATGATGGCCACCCCCTATGAGGTGGAGCACGACCTCTGCCGTTTGGCCCAGTTGGGAAGGGCAACGGGTATACACCTCGTGGTGGCCACTCAGCGCCCCTCAGTGGATGTGGTTACAGGGCTAATAAAAGCCAACTTCCCCACAAGAATAAGCTTCGCCGTGAGCTCCTTCGTGGACTCCAGAGTAATTTTAGATACAGGGGGTGCCGACAAGCTTCTGGGGAGAGGAGACATGCTCTTTCTTCCCCAGGATGCCCCCAAGCCAAAGCGTCTCCAGGGCACCTATGTTTCAGAGAGCGAGACTGAGCGGTTGGTTAACTTCTGGAACAGCCAGAAGAAGCCAGAGCCTTTTTACACTGTTTCGGAGGAGCTAGCCGCTTTTAAGTTTGGGGAGGGCGAGCAGGGTGGAGAGGACGTTCTTCTCCAGAAGGCTAAGGAGCTTGCTCTGGAGCACAGGCAGATATCTGCCTCCCTTCTCCAGCGCCGCCTGCGCATTGGATATCCCAGGGCGGCTAGGCTCGTCGACCTCCTGGAGCAGGAAGGAGTTGTAGGGCCTGGGGAGATGGGGAAGTCTAGGGAGGTCATTGTTGATTCTCTGGTCGAGAAAAGGGAGATAGACGAGCACAAAAATGAAGATAATAAAGGGAGTGCAGGTTGAGCACAAATACTAGCAAGGCGCTTTCAGAGTTTAGCCTGGAGGGCAAGGTTGCTATAGTCACAGGAGCCAGCCGAGGCATTGGAAAGGCTATCTCCCTCGTTTTCGCCGAGGCGGGCGCGGATATTGTAGCAGCCGCAAGGTCGGCGGAGGACCTGGAAAAGACGGCTGCTGAGGTCAAGGCCCTCGGTCGGCAATGTCTGGTCGTCCCCACTGACATAACCAAGGCTGACCAGGTTCAGGGGATGGCAGAGTCCGCGCTAAAACAATTTGGGAAGATAGACATTCTGGTGAACAACGCAGGCATTGCCACCATCAAGCCCTTGGTGCCCCTTCCAGGATATATCCCCCCGGCAGGCAGGGAGATGCCCAACTTCTTCAGCCCTATCACTGATGAGGAGTGGCACAGGCTTATGAACACCAACCTTGTCGGCGCCTTTTACTGCTGTCGGGCTGTCGGGCCCTATATGCTGGAGCGCAGGAAGGGGAAGGTCATCAGCATCAGCTCGGTTCAAGGGATAAGGCCCTTCCTTTACCACACGCTTTACAACACTGCTAAGGCAGCTCTGGAGATGTTCACCCGCTCCCTGGCCCTGGAGTGGGGCCGCTACGGCATCAACGTCAACGCCATCGCCCCGGGACACGTATATACCGATATGTCCAAAAGGGATCACGATAGCCCCGTGTACAGGGAGCGTCTGCTGAAGCTCATTCCTATGAAGCGTGTAGGGGAGTTGAGGGAAGTAGGTCTTCTGGCAGTTTATCTGGCTTCTGAAGCTTCCAACTATATTACAGGCCAGACCCTTCGTCTCGATGGAGGCGAGACTGCTACCTAGGGCGTGCTAAGGTGCTGGGGAAAGGGGGACATTCTTCAAGGCATCGTCCGCAATAGTTTTTCTTATTCCTTCAACAATGGCCTCGAACTCTCTTTGAATCTTCTGCTCTTTTGAGACTGCCGGCTTGTTCATATCCTTGAAGGCTTTGTCCATGTCAATGCTACCCAGGAATCTTACGCCGATCTCCTTTGCCATTTCTTTGCCTGCACCCCGGCCGAAAAACTCCCCTGACATGTTCTCCACCAGCCCAAAGACGTTCAGGTTCATTTTTCTTATCATGTTTATGGAGCGCTTGGCGTCTATAAGGGCCAGGTCCTGAGGAGTGGTTACTGCCACGAAGCCGTCTGGAGTAAGGACCTGCATTATGGTCAGGGGTGCGTCTGACGTGCCAGGAGGAAGGTCTACCACTAGAAAGTCCAGATCACCCCAAGCGGTTAGCTCCAGAAGCTGGGTGATGGCATGGTGAATCATGGGGCCTCTCCATATGATCGCCTCCTCTTCCTTCTCCTGGAGGGAACCCATGGAAATCACCTTGACTCCAAACTGCTCCACGGGGATTATCTGTCCGTTCTCAAACGCAGGTTTCTCTTTGATGCCCATCATCCTTATGATATTGGGGCAGTCGATGTCGGCGTCCATGAGGCCAACCCTCTCCCCCTGTTGAGCGAGGAGCACGGCGAGATTTACAGCAACGGTGGTTTTCCCAACCCCGCCTTTTCCGCTGTAGACTGCTATTTTGTGTTTTATTCGGGAGAGATGGGCTGAGATCTTTCTTTTCTGCTCCCAAGTCTTCTTAATGGATTCCATCCTTTGTTTGTCAAACTCGGTTGCAGGAGGTCGCTGCTGAGTCATTGGCTTTCCTCTCACATCGTTCTAGTGCTCAACCCCATTTATGCTCGTCTATAAACCTGCTTAAGAAATGCATAAGAGGTCTTTGCCTTTTGTAGCCCCGGAATGGGATTAGAGTGAATGGACCTGGTGATTCCTCTAGGTCCAACCAAGGGCCTTCATTCCCTCGGGCGATATCTTTTCAGGGGTCCAGGGTGGGTCCCAGACCACCTCTACATCGGCCTCCTTGACCCCTTCTACCGCGCATATCCTCTCCTGGGCCATAGCCGATATCTGGGTGTGCATGGGGCATCCCACGGCGGTTAATGTCATCTTTACATGGACATTGCCGTCGTCTATCTGAACATCATAGATTAGCCCCAAATCCACGATGTTTACAATGGGGATTTCAGGATCGTAGACATCCTTCAGGGCGTTCAGAACATCCTCTTTTGTGCAGGTTTTGTCAGTCACGCAAGTACCCCTCCTTTCACTTTCCGATGATATTATAACTCTATGTCCTGTGTGGTCAATGCGGGGCACGGCTAGAAATGCCGTGCCCCCATATGGGATGAGATGCTCATTTTGATAGACCTTATTTAAAAGCGGAGGTGAGAAGCTCCAGGGCCTTTTCCTTGCTTGTGGCAGCGACCACATAAATATGGTTGCCATTGTTCTTGGCGGCCAGGTGCAGGTCGCCTTGGGCAATATGATAAGCCTTTCCTGCTTCAAAGCTAACCTCTTCTAGGCCGAACCTCTGGACAATATTTCCGAAGAGAAGGTCCAGCAGGAAGGAAGGATAGCCCGCACGCCCTACCAGAATTGCCCTCAGCCCTGATTCCTTCAAGTCGGACAGCTTTATTTCCTCAGGCAGTTTCAGCGGTTTATCGGAGTAGGCGGCGAAGGCCAGATAGTCAAGCCTTGCCATGGATAAAGCGGGAAGGGCGTTCTTAATTTCCTCGTTTTCCATTGCATCAGCAAGGGTTTTAAACAGGTTCTCGTCCAGGGTTACAAACCCGGCAGC
>JACPPT010000069.1 GCA_016190815.1 Chloroflexota bacterium | reverse complement strand
GGAGCAGTCGCCTATGAGGTGGACCTCAGCAATCTTCCCCGAAAGCTCTTCGTAAAGCTCTGTCTTGGGTCTTGAGCCGGCGGCAATGACCAGGGTGTCTGCTTCGAGAGTCTGTTTGTGGCCTTCCTTGTCGGTGATGACCGCTTTCCCATCGCCGAGCCTTTCATATTTGACCCCGGTCATCATTATCACGCCCTTTGCCGTGAGTCTGTTCAGAAGGGGTTGCCTGCGGGGCGCCGAAACCCCGGAGCCGATGCTATCCAGCACCTCCAGAATGGTTACTTCCTTGCCTTTCTCTGCAAGGAACTCGGCGGTCTCACAGCCGACCATCCCTCCACCGATTATTATCACCCTGGAGCCGGTCTCTGCCTTGCCCAGGAGGACTTCCCTGGCTTCTACAGCCTTGGCCATATCCAGCCCTGGAATCTCTGGAATGACGGGGGAAGTACCTGTCGCAAGAATAACCGCATCTGGCTTGATGCCCTTAACAATGTCTGGCGTGCATTCTTCGCCAACCTTTAGTTGAACGCCGCTCTTTCTTACCTCGTTCCCCAGGTACTGTATCAGCGCTTGAATTTCGCTTTTGTAAGGAGGTATGGAAGCTAACAGCAAGTCCCCTCCAAGCTCAACCCCTTGCTCGTACAACAGCACCTCGTGTCCTCTGAGTGCCGCTATTCTGGCAGCTTCCATTCCAGCCGGACCACCTCCAACGACCAGAACCCTCTTCCTCTTTTGCGCTTTCTTTAGCTCATACTCCCTCTCCCGGCCAACGGAAGCGTTCACTGCGCAGATCATAGGTTCATCACGTCCGGAAACCCTGTCCAGGCACTCGTTGCAGGATATGCAGGGGATTATGTCCTCCATCCTGCCGGAGGCGACCTTTTCCGGGAGGTATGGGTCGGAAACCAGCGCCCTCCCCATGGCGATGAAGTCTGCCTTCTTGTCTTGGAGAATCTTTTCGCCAAGCTCAGGGGTGATCTTGCCCACGGTTATCACGGGGATTTGGACAGCCTTCTTGACTCCCTCTGCCAGATGTGCCCACATGGCTGGGGGATAGCCCATGACGGTAGGTGAGTTGGAGAATATGTGTACGGCGCTAACGCCGGCGCTCTGGAGTATGCGGGCGAGCTCCTGGGCATCGGAGAGCTTCATTCCTCCGGCCACTCCGGACTGCTCTCCATAGATTCTGCATATTATGGGATAGGCCTGCCCAGCTAATTTCTTTGTTCTATCTATAATCTCCAGGAGAATTCGAACTCTGCCCTCTATGTTGCCACCGTAGGCGTCACTCCGTTTGTTCCATGCTGGAGATATGAACTGCCCAATCAGGCCCGAGCCAGCGATGAACTCAACCCCATCGAAGCCAGCCCTCTTGGCTCTCTCCGCTGCCCTAGCGTAGACTGCCACCAGCTCGGCGATTTCGGCGGTTGTCAGCTCTCTGGGCATCTCACGACCCGGCGCAGGAATAGGCGAAGGGGCTACAGGCTGAAGGTGTGTGAAGCTCGATTTGGCGTTTCTGCCAGCGTGGTCTAGATGCAGAACTGCTCTGGCTCCGTGCTTCTGGATGACCCTGGCCAGCTCTCTAAGTCCCGGGACAAAAGCTTCGTCATCGATACGCAGGTCATAAGGGGCTGTGCGACCTCTAGGCGACTCGACGATGGTGCGCTCCAGAATTATCAGACCCGCGCCACCTTTTGCCTTTTCCTCGTAGTAGTCCTTTATTTTCTCACTCACATACCCGTCGAAAGTGGCGAAGCGGGTTGTGAGGGGTGCCATAACGATCCGGTTCTTGAGGGCCATTTCTCCGATGCGGCCCGGCTCGAACAGCTTCGTAAATTTTGGTCTATTGTTCATTGATGTTTGCTCCTGCTTAGTATTGGAGTTAGCCCTCTACATCCAGGGGCTAGGGCTCAGGTTGCAAAGATAAATATCTTGTTACTCCCACTCTCCCGCCCAGAAACGCCTCAGGGGGCCAAGCCCCCTGAAACCCCTGAGGGATGATGTCTTTTTAAGTTCTATATAGTTCTATAAAGATTGCGTGACTAAGCTTTAGAGCTTTGCAACCTGAACAAGGGCTGTGTTGCTGGCGAAGGAGCCACCCGGCGAATGCTCGTCATTGGCCAGGATGCTGGGGCAACCTCCCCGGTCTATCCCATTCTCATCCGGGTCAAACCAGGCGCCCTCGGGTATATCCACTACCCCCGGCATTATCCTTTCGGTGACCTTGGCCGTGATGACCATCTCGCCCCTATTGTTGAAGACCCTGACTTTTCCCCCGTCCTTGATGCCCCTTGCCCTGGCATCTTCCAGGTTTATCCACACGACCTGGGGTTCGAGCTCCCGCATCCATGGGATATTATCGTAGGTGGAGTGCGCCCTCAGCTTGTAGTGACTTGTGACGAGCTGAAGGGGGTACTTCTCTCTCAGCGGATCGCTGGGGCCCTCCCAGCCTTTGAAATACTTGGGTATGGGGGGGATTTCAGGGTTGTTCATCTCCGCCAGGATGTTGGAGTAGATCTCAATCTTTCCCGATGGGGTCTTGAATGGGTGGTTCTTGGGGTCCTGTATCTCCTTTTTGAAAGCGATATGTGGCTCCCGGAAAGCCCAGTGGATGCCTTTTTTCTTAAACGATTCATAATCGGGCAGGTCCTCGCAGACCTCCACAATTTCCCTGAGCCATTGCTCCTCGGTCTTCTCGGTGGAGTCGTAATCATAGATGCCCAGGCGTGGGGCAAGCTCCCTGCAGATTTCGACATCCGACCTGGACTCATGGAGGGAGTCGATGGCCTTGTTCATGAAGAAGTAGTAGGGAGAGCCACCCCAGGGCTTGTAAACATCATTCCTCTCCATGAAGGTATTGATGGGGAGAAGGATGTCCGCGAACCTGGCTGTGGGGGTCATGAACTGCTCGCTAACCACTATGAACTCCAGGCTCTTGAGGGCCTGGATGCCCTTGTTGATGTTGGGGCGTTGATTCAGCAGGTTACAGTCTGTTGCCCAGAGTAGCTTAATATCTGCGTAGTACCCACCGGCCTTCCCTTTGAGAATGGCATCGAATATCTTTGAGGAGTGTACACGGGCGCCGCTCGTGCCTCCGAAAGCGGAGTCTATGGCATACTTTCGTGGCGGAGCTGCCACATCGACAGGGTTGGGCTTTGCCGGGGGCGCGTGCATTCTATCGTGGCTGGGATAAGAACGACCGCCTCCTGCACAGGCACCGGCCTTACCTGTGTTGCCCGTCATCGCAGCCAGGACGTAAGCTGCACGGTGGTATTGTTCTCCCATGGCGCTGCGACCCGGGGCATATGCGGAGAACAAGGCCGCTGGCTTAGTGGTGGCGTATTCTCTGGCCAGTTTTTCGATGGTGGAGGCTGGAACACCAGTGATGGCCTCGGCCCAGGCTGGGGTCTTGGGCACGCCATCTTCGCGTCCCAAAACGTAGTCTCTGTATTTTTCGAAGCCAAAGGTGTAGGTGTCGATGAACTTCTGATCCTGGAGGTTTTCCCTGATGATTACATATGCCATGGCTATAAGCATGGCCGCATCTGTGCCTGGCCTTATGGGGATCCACTCGTCGGCAAAGACAGCACCTGAGCTGGTGAACTTGGGGTCAACGGCGATGACCCTTGCCCCAGCCTCCCTGGCCTTGGCCAGAAAGTAGCTTGTATTCGTGGTCCATATGCTGTCTGCCGGGTTCCATCCCCACAGGATTATCAGGCGAGAGTTGGGAAGGTCGTCTCGGGTGTTGGAAGTGTATATATCGCCGAAGGTGGCCATAGCGGCAAAAATCTGCCCTTCGTTGGAAGCTCCTCCCCACCACTCGGTGGCCCCGCCGAACTCGTTGAGCAACCTCTGCACGAGCCATTTGCCGTGCAGTTGACTGCGGCTGCCGGCGGACCACATGTGCATAATGGCGGCGTTTCCGTAGGTATTCTTGACTCGCTTGAGCTCCCTGGCAACGGTGTCCAGGGCCTCATCCCATGAAATTCGCTCGAACTTCCCCTCTCCTCTCTCGCCCACCCGCTTCATGGGGAATTTGAGTCGATCAGGGGCGTACACCCTCTGACGGTAGGCACGCCCTCTGAGACATGCCCTAAGCTGTGGCTCCTCTCCGTCATCGGCCTCTATCCTGGTGATCACGCCGTCTTTTACATGCACCAGCAGGATGCACGACCCGCCGCAATCATGGGAACAGCTAGTGATCACTACCTTCTCGTTGCCTTCCATTTCCCCTCCTCGACTTGCCTGTTGAGCTTGCGGTAATATTTAGGCAGTAGTTTAACACATTTTCTTTCTCTTTGATATCCTAATTGATTACTGCACAGCACCAAAGCTACTGAGTCGTTAAGGTGTAGTGGCACAGTGTGCAGCTAGAATCGATAGGCTTGCCCTCGGGCTTACTCTCATAAGATACCAGTTTACCATGGCACCGGAAACAGCCCGACGACTTGATATGCCCTATGTTGTTCGAGTGCGTCTCCCAGGTTGTCCCCATGTAGGGAAAGGTGGTAAGCCTGGCCACCTCCATCAGACTTGCTATTGATTTATCAATAGCCTCCCTTTTTTCGGTGTAAAGCTGCG
>JACPPT010000066.1 GCA_016190815.1 Chloroflexota bacterium | reverse complement strand
GTATGTGATATCACTGCGATCTCCTTGCCATCCGGCGCTAACGGTGCGGGCACTGGAACCGGCTTGAGCACAGCCGATTGTTTGTGGCAAGAAGCACAGGTATCGTTCGTGGCCCACGGGTGGTCCTTGGAAAAAGCCTTGGGGGCCGAGGGGCTATGACAGGTGAGACAATTGTCAAGCTTGCCGGTGGAGTGCGATATCCGTGGCATCTCCTTCGCTTCCTGAGGCGTCTCCGAGTCGTACTTTTTGACTTTCGGTGCCGCATCGTGGCAGCTAAGACAGGCCCCGTTAGTGGCCCAGGGATGGCTCGAGGTAAAAGGCTTGGGGCCTGCTGGGTTGTGGCACGCAAGGCAGTTGTCAAGCCCATCAATCGGGTGTGATACGGCCGGCGATTGCGGCGAGGTGAGCGGCGATTCTGAGGTGTAGTGACATGTGCTGCATTCAGGCTTAAGCCCGTCTACAGGGCTGATGCTGTTGAGATTAATGTCTTCGAGGCTGGTCCCGGAGGAATCAGTGCTACTGATGTTGGTGCTAACTGTGCTGGTCTCCACCGTAGCGCCGGGGTCGGGGCTGGGGGCATTGTCGCCAGTGCCATCGGGACTGGAGCTGGCAGCAGCGGTCAGGCTAGCCTTGAGCTGATTGACCATTGTGCCAAGGTTGCGACCACTAAGAGCATCCTCAAGACTGGTATTCCCTTTACTGTCTAGCTTCACCATGACGCCGTGACACCTGAAACACCCCTCATTGCCATCGCTGCGAGACAGGGCGTCCCAGTCTACTTGCATATCTGGATCGGGCTTGTTGTGGACAGCATTATTGGGGTAGGTATTCCAATTGACGGGATTATTGGGGAAGATGGCGAGCTTGGCGATTTCCTTTAGCTTGCTAAGGGTAGTGTTAATAGGGGTCTGTTTGTCCTGAAAGATATCCGGATAGGAAGCTTCGTAGAACGCTCCTATCCTCTCGATTCTGGAGTACGCCTCTTCGAGGCTGCCATTCTGAGGGTCCAGTGCGTTCACCGCTTCCCGCTTAATGTAGGGGAGGCTAGCATCAATGCTGCCTTCGGCGAGCGCAGCATCAACCAATGCCTCGGGCGAACTTAAGAGATGGCTTGTCCTGTTATGGCAATCAACACAGTCCATGCGCCGCAGGTTCTTCTCAATAGGATACGAGGTAATCTCATCAATATTGTTGAGGTTCACGTACTCCGTTACGTTGCCGGATTCATCCTGGGTTACCACCCAGCCTACCCTCAGCCGCGTCGCGTCTAGAGGGAGATACCAGACCTTGTTAGTGGCATGCCAATGGATGCCACTGGCGACCTCTGCCTTCCCCCCACCAACCTTGAGAACAAGGGTGACTATGCTCTTGCTGTTTGATTCGTTCGTGTCGTAGCTGACGGTGGTTCGAGGTACGTCACCGTAAAACAGGTTCGCAGTGTGGCACTTCTCACAGGTTTCTGTCGCTGGACGCAGGTCTTTCAGTGGCGCGGAGATGGGAAGTTGGTAGCTATGGGTGATAGCAGGGATGATGTCCTTCAGACCTTTGACCTTCGACTTGACGAGATTCACCGTCCCCTCCCCCACATGGCAAGTGGCACAGGGTACTTCTGCATGAGAGGACACTTTAAGGGTAATCTCTTCTGCATAATGAACGTCGTGGCATGAAGCACAGAATGAGTTGGAATCTACGAATCCTATGACCTCGTGGCCGGCAAGCCCGATTACGGGGATTGTGCCAACGAAACCCGCAAAGAGTGCACCGGCGAGAAACCATTTCTTCCGGAGAAGGAAGCATGCTACAAGTCGTTTCGTTCTATCCCTCCCAGCATCCCGAGATCAATGCGTTGTGCTGATATTCAGCGAAAGGCAATTAACAGACTTCGTGTGGATAAACGAGAAAGGCCGAGCTTCTGTTACAACATTTCATGGGCAACTCAGAAGAAATCTAAACGGAATGAATTTAGTTGAGTTTAACCTCCAGCAAAGGTATACTTGTTCTGTTATACGACAGTACGCGTGAATGCTTCCACATAGATAAGAAGAACTGCCACTAGAAGTGGATTATGGTGCCCTTGATCATGCGCAAACCGCCAGGCCTGGTAATCCTTTTCGGCTCTGGGGAAAGTTCACCTAGTTCCCGACAGGCCTATAGCTTCTTGTTGGGTCAATTGCCCAGACCAGTTAGAGTGGCTGTGCTGGAGACACCCGCCGGCTTCCAGCCTAATTCGGCGCTCGTAGCACAAAAGGTTGGCGATTTCTTGTGCCACCATTTGCAGAACTACCAGCCAGAAGTGGCTATTGTCCCAGCGCGACGCCGTGGCACAGACTTCAGCCCTGATAACCCGGACATTGTCGCTCCAATTCAACAAGCCAATGTCATCTTCATGGGACCTGGCAGCCCGACCTACGCCGTTCGCCAGCTACAGGGCAGCCTCGCCTGGCACACGGTGCTGGCTCGCCACCGCTTGGGCGCAGCCCTGATTCTGGCCAGTGCCGCTACCATTGCAGCAAGCGCCTATGCCCTGCCAGTGTACGAGATATTTAAGTCTGGAGAAGACTTGCACTGGCACCCGGGGCTGGATCTATTCGGTCCCTACGGCTTATCCCTTGTCTTTATCTCTCACTGGAATAATCAAGAGGGTGGAGACGAGTTGGACACGAGCCGCTGTTACATGGGGCGGTCTCGATTCGAAGGGCTTCTGGACATACTCCCATCGAAGGCCACTGTTATTGGCATCGATGAGCATACCGCTCTTATAGTGAACATTGCTGAAGAAATTTGCCACGTGATGGGCAGGGGAAGCGTGGCAATCCTAAGGAGAGGGGAAGAACAGCGTACTTTCCATACAGGGACCCTTGGCCTTGCTGCCCTCGGTGATTTCCAAATGGTGGGGCCAGAAACCGGTATCCCACCCGATCTCTCTGAGCGCGTCCTTTTAGCACAGGAGCATATATCAACCGAGATAACACCAGAGCCACCGCCCGAGGTCTTGTTGTTAGTGCAAATGAGAGAAGCAGCCCGTGCCCATCACAACTGGGCCGCTGCTGACGACTTACGCAACCGCATTGCTGAACTCGGTTGGCAAATAAACGATACCAAAGCTGGGCCTCAGTGGTTGCCCATCAAAGGAAAATAGATGCAGCGAAACAACCTGAACAATCAGGCTGGGCAGGTCTAGTGCTGAGAACTGTAACTCGATACGTGGTACAATTACCGCCTGGCGGATACTCAACTGTCCATCTGCAAAACGGCCAGCTTGTATCGGAGCGTCCTACAACGTACAGTCGAGCATTATTAGGAGGGAAGAATGTCTACAGCAAAGACGGCGAACTTTATAGCAGGGATCAGACTCGAAGACCTGCCCCCACCCGTTGTGTCCAAAGCCAAGGTCTGTGTCAGGGACGTATTTGGGACTATGCTCGGCGGCCTGGGAACCAAATCTGCTGTCATCGCCAGGCAAATCGCCCTGGAAGAGATGGGAGGCAGGGAAGAGGCCACTCTTTTTGGAGCAGAGGCCAAGGTCTCCTGCGTTGCAGCCGCCTTCGCTAACGCCATAGCTGCCAGTGACTTAGACTACGATGATGGCCATGCTACAGCAGGAGGCCATCCGGCAGCCCCGATTGTGCCGGCAACCCTGGCCGTTGCCGAGTTCATAAACGCCCCGGGAAAAACGTTCCTAGAAGGTGTTATAGCAGGGTATGAGAGCATGTTAAGGGCCAACATGATGTTCCGGGCCTCACCAAAACACCCTGTACCCTCGGGCGGCCGTACCCCTCACGCCTCGGGTGCCTCAGGAACGTTCGGTGCAGCAGCGGCCTGCGCCAAGGTACTGGGACTGGATGAGAATGGCATATTTAACGCCCTTAGCATAGCAGGGGCTCATGCCCCCATGTCCGACAGTTCCAAGCTGCCCATAACAGGGGCAATGACCAAGGAAGCCATAGGCTGGGGATCCCTCACCGGCGTCGCCGCAGCCTTCCTCGCAAGAAGAGGATTTACAGGTTCCACCACCATCTACGACGAGGCAGAGACCGATAGAAGCCCGCTGGAAACCCTGGGCGAGACCTACGAGATATTGAACACGTACTTCAAGCCGTATGCCGCCTGCCGCTATACCCACTCGGCAATAGATGCCCTATTAGAGCTCAAGCGTAAACATTCTCTTAGAGCAGAAGATATAGCCAGGATTGTGGTGGAAACCTGGCGAGGGGCAGCCCCGCTCAATAGCACAAGGCCCAAAAGCATTGAGCAGGCCCAGTACAGCTACCCCTTCTGCATGGCAGCCGCTTTTCTTGAAGGCGCGGTGGGACCAGCCCAGATGGCCGCCCCAAGGCTTGAAGACCCCGAGATACTCCAGCTTGCAGACAGAGTGGTCGTTGTTCATGTCCCGGCCCTAGATAGCCGTTATCGTGGTTTCTATCCCAATGTCATAACCGTGGAAACGAAGGACGGGAATAGACATCAGTTACGGAAGGGCATTCCCAAGGGCGAGCCTATGAATCCTCTCACAGAGAGGCAGCTCAAGGCAAAGCTCGAGAGGTTATTCCAGCAAGGGGGACTGGATAGAAATAGGACTCGGAGGATAAATGAGACCTTGGAGCACCTAGAGGAGCTGCCGAAAATAGGACATCTAATTGAACTCATGAAAACGTAGCTTTGCATCATTACTGTCTCCTGTCATTTCGGATTGGAAATCATGCCAAGGTATTGGCTTCTGACAGGAGTTGGTAAACTGTAACAAAAAGCCCTTCTTGTTACCTGGATTAGAATATCCGGGCAAAAGTGCGCAGGTAACTTGAGCCGCAGCGGCCACTATGGTCAGAGCAAGACCCTGCGAACCGCTCGCTTGACGAAGGATCCCACTGAGGGATTATGCCGGATCTAGGCTTTTCCTATGCTGAATACCTTTGTCCCGCACCTTGGGCACGTGCCGCTTGTAGCGGGCCGCTTGTTCTTGAGAGTAACCCTCTGGGGGTTCTTGATTTCAACCTTGCTCCTGCACTTCACACAATAAGCCTGGGGCATTATTATTCCTCCTTATAAGTCCGTTGTGCGAATATTAGGGGTAAACTAAGCAGATGTCAAGTCCGATGGAGGACCCTAGAATAGCGATTGAATCTGTAGGTCGGGTTTCCTAACCCGACCGTTGCGGCAGGCAGGTTGGGAAACCTGCCCTACGGGGGTTAATCGCTGTTTTCGGGGAGGACGTGGCAATTGTGCACCTTGCCTTGGAGAGAGGCCAGTCGCACAATATGAAAAGGAGTGATTTTTCTCTCTGGTTTACATACTCTCTTGGATTCGGAGGTGAGGAGTTAAGATGAACACTCAGGTTAGCGGAGATGAGAAAATCCAGATTTTTGATAGTCGACAGCGCAGGGCCGTCTGGGTAGATAAGATTTACCGCTCAGAGGAAGAATGGAAGAGGCTGTTGACAGCGGAGCAATACAAGGTCACTGCCAAGAAGGGTACAGAGAAACCTTTCACGTGCTTGTTTGACGATATCAAGCAGCCAGGGATGTATGAGTGCGTGCGCTGTGGCACCGACCTTTTCCGTGCAGAGGTCAAGTTCGAGTCAGGAACGGGCTGGCCAAGTTACTATGAGCCGGTGTCAGATTTGAACGTTAGGTTCGAAGAAGATAGAAGCTTCGGAATGCGGCGCACAGAGGTGCTCTGTGCCAGATGCGACGCACACCTGGGCCACGTGTTCGACGACGGGCCCCAGCCTACAGGTAAGCGGTATTGCATAAACTCGGTGGCACTGAAATTCGCCCCAGACTAGCCTCAGACCAGAAAAAGATTATATATGAACTTGAGGCTCAGCAGGTTATTTTACATAACGCTTGTTTAGCAGGACAAAAATATTGTCCAATGAGATGTTTTGCTGGTATTGTCAAAGCGCTATTCTTTGTATGTGATCACACGACCCCACAGGCTTTTGGTTCCCCAGATGCCCGAGCGCAGGCTCTCAAGCTGGACAATCTGGCTGTGGTCAACAAACAGGTTAACCTCCGGGCCATAGTTCTTTATATACCATGCGAAGACAGCAGACTCTGCTGCTTCGAACATAACCTTTTCAAGGCCCAAAGCATTGACAAACTTGGCAGGCACGTCCGTCCGCCAGGACTTCACGCTTTCGGTAATGCCCTCTGATTCCACCATGATCATATATGCTCCGGCATCCAGGTACCGCTTGGCCCGCTGGACGGCCCATCCCGGGTCCTGCGTCCCCTCAGCCTCCAGCTCCCCCGCAGTGGTGGCTCCGCCTGAGCCAAACTGTATTCCCACCTCAGGTTTAGCCTTCATTCCCGTCTTTTGCACCTTCTCAATGAGACGAAGTATGTCATCCACAGGTATTGTGATGAATCCTGCGGATATCTCTATGATGTCAAATCCCAGCCCCTGACACTCTTTTATATAGGCATCCACAACTTCTGGGCCATGGGTCAGCACGCGCTCTATGAAACCCCCGGTGGAGACCGATACATCATGGAAGTGGCACAGGTCAATGAGTTGCCGCACAGCTTTTCGAGGCATCAGGGAAAAAGATCCCCCAGCAAATTTAAGGGCATCCACATAGTCGCCCATCGTCTCGAGGACGTCCGCAAGGTAGCGCTTGCCCATGGGCGTATAGTAAGGGCCGCGTATCTCCGTAACACCCTGTATACGGGGCTTGGGCTGGCGCTGGTTGAGTCTGATGAAAGGGAAAGCCCTCCCTTCATTCTCATCTTTCATACGAGGCATGTTGAACCTCCTTAACAGAATATTCGATTGTGATTAGTCACCTGGGACCTTAACTCCGGCCAGAAGTTGCACCAGGTCTTCCACCTGAATTTTCTCAAGACCGCAAACGGCTTCGATGACCCTGCGTTGGAGGGATGAATCAACGTATGGGTCACTGAGACGCTCAAACTTCTCAACCACGGTATCCCAGCGCATAGGATTGGTATAGAACCCCTCGTAGTCCTTTTTCTCTTTGGAGAGCATCTTCCCATCCTTAAGAAATACTCTCAATAGACAGGGCATATCCCTGGGGAACCTGTCCGAGTACGACTTATTGGGTTTCACAGCCACCCTCTTCAACAGCCCCTGGGCGTCTTCCCCGCTTATTCGCTCAGCAATGTACTGCTCAGGCATGACTTGGTCATCCAGAAGAGCCACCGCAACCATGTACTGAAGACTGTGGTCTGCCTCTTCCTTCGTGCGGACTACGGTCTTGTCGCCCTCCTCACCCCCACCGATGATGTTGTAAGCCACATCAAATATCTCTATCTCTACCTTAAGTATGTCTTGAGATGAAAAGCCATACTGGGACTTCATCTCCAGAACTCCCTCAATCGCCGACTGCGAGTGGACCTCAGCGTTGTACTTTTTGATGATAGTGAGGTTGACCCTCTCCAGGTCTTCCCTCGACCAGTCTATCTGGAAACGCCCGGCTATAGCGTCCATAAAGCCCTTGTTCCCTTCGAAGACCTCCAGAGGCCCGGTGACGCCTCGCATAGCCAGGAAGGTCGCATTGGTGCATCCGAAGGCGGTATTGGGATATGCCAGACCCTTCCAGTGAGAGAGAGCTCCTGTCCGAGTAACACGGAGGGCGTTGAAGGCTGTACCGCTCAGGGCAATGGCATTGGCCGTGTGCTCCCTGTCCAAACCCAGTGCCTTGGAGACACCTGCCGCCACAGCATAAGAGCCCTGGGTGGTGTGGTCGAACCCCTTGGAACGCACCGGGGCTACATCGCTGAGACGAGTCTGGACCTGGTAAGCCACAGCCAGGGCTGCTAGAAAGTCTTTTCCGCTTCTTTTTGCGTACTCTGACCCTGCCAGCACTGCCCCCAGGTTGTCGCTGGGGTGACAGGTCTCACCCTTTGCGAGATAGCTATCGTTGAAATCCAGATAGCGCACCAAGGCGCTGTTATATAAAGCTGCTCTGTCTGGAGAGGTTCTCCCCCCACCTATGAGGGTACAGTGACCATTGCCACCAAAGTCCTGGATGTGTTCCCTCAGTAACCTTACCGGCTCCCCCTCCAGGGCACCCATGGCGCAGGCAAGGCTGTCCAGCACCCTTATCTTTAGCTGTAGCCTTGCTGATTCCGACATATCATCATAAGAGGCCTTATGAACGAAAGAAGCCAATTCCTGAGCCAGAGTCATCATAGCCTCCTATGGACATCATACTCTTAATATCTAACAGCAGGCTCTTTGTGAATACTCTAACTCTTCTGTGGATATAGTTCAACTATTGTCATGTCTTTGTCGAAGACCTAAGCACAGCACGCACGGTATTGGCCAAGAACAAGAGGATGGCGATAACGTTGAGGACTCCACCCCACTGTCGTCCCTCTGCCCAGCCGCTCAGGTCTCCCACCACTCGCAGGATTAGGGAGAGGTGTAATAGGACTAAGTGGGCATAGAAACTCTGCTGAAAGACAATGGCGCGCCCCATGAGAGCTGGGAAAACAATAGGAGCGTGGCCGAAGATCATGGAGAACACAAAGCCCAGGAAAAGAGTGTGAAGAACGGCATCGTAGTGTGGTCCAGATATGACTCCCCCGAAGATAATAGCCACAATCCCGCTCACGGCCAGCCAGACGTAGCCGACCAGCAGACTTGCAGCCATAAAGCGCGGCAGGCCCTGCTGCCTTATGTTGCGCCGGGCAACATCATAGCGCGCCAGCCACAAGGCCACAAATACCAGACCCGCCCCCAGTAGACGCACTCCGACATCAAACGATACAACGGAGAGAACAAACGCCAGGAGCAAGACAATGGTAGCCAACACGAATGCAGTCTGAGCCGCCGCCGAAGGACGCATTATCCTACCCAACTCCAGTCGCTCCCCGGCTATGGTCAACACCAGGAATCCGGCCCACCAGGGGACCACCTCATAAGGGGCGCGCCCAGCCAGCCAAAGGGCGTTCCCCACAAGCCACACCAGTGCCGCCAGACCCATTGCGGCTGTAAAAAGAGCCCTTTGAATGCGAATGATCAGGATAAAAATGGCGACCAGCCCCAGGCTCCCCAAAGTCATCAAAATAGGGCCCACGGGCTTGGGCAGGCCCACCAGCACAGCTAGTGCGCCCAGCCCGGTGAGAAGAGGCGCAGCGTAAGGCCAGCGGCGACCCAGGGCCACTGCCCGCTCTACGCCTATCAGGGTGCCCAGAAAGCCCGATACCAGCAACGGCCCGTGGTAGGCCTGCAGCCGTAAGGGAGGGAGCGTCCAGCCCAGGCGCGCAAGCCCAGTCCAGAGTCCTGCCAGCAGAGCCAGCATTCCCAAAACCATCAATACCATTTGCGGGCCAAGACGCTTCTTCATAGTTCACAACAACCTAATATCAGGGCCAGCCATGCGTCATCACCACTGCCAGAGCGACAACAACTAGGGCAAGAAGAAGTGTAACCCGTCCAATCCAACTCGTTACTCGCCTCATCGTCAAGGCTTCAGGGGAAAAAGGCTTAGACATCCATAAAGCAGTTGACCTCGGGCCAATAACAAAGTCGTGCACGATGCTCAAGAAGAGGATAATCGCCACCGGAATTAACTTAATGCCAAAGGCCGTGCCAAAGGGAGTCTGCCAGAACTGCACATTCACTATTCCTGACCAGCCAACCCTGTAAACCAGGTTAAAAAGACCGCTTATCGCCAAAAGGATCAAGGCAATCCAGCCTGCCCAGCGCAGGCGCACTCCTGTCCTGTGGAAAAGCGATGCAACCACACTCTGGAACTCAGGCCTCCTGAGCACAGGAACTAAAACTACTGTCAGAAACACCATTCCACCTATCCAGGCCACTGCAGCAAGGATGTGCAGCCAGACAAGGAGAAAATAAAGCACTCTCACGGACTGCCCTCTTTTAGCCTGGCCTCCAAGTAAGCCTTCAAAGCGACAGCGTTGTTATGTTCCCTGTCCGTGGCACTGTAGAGCAAGGTCACGTTGCCCTGGTGAGCAGCATCCAAAAGAAGCCTCCAGGCCTCTGGCCTGCTGTCTAGCTCTGCAAAATAGAGACGCTGGAACTCTTTCCACTTCGACGTGTCGTGTCCAAACCAGCGGCGCAGGGAATCCTCAGGAGCAACTTCCTTTGACCAACGATAAATACTCAAATCCTCTTTCTTTATCCCCCTGGGCCACAACCTGTCTACCAGGAACCGGGTACCGTCATCCGCTTCCAGAGGATCGTAGACACGCTTTGCCTTTATCAGTGTCAACTCACAGCCCGTCTTTTCGAAGACTTCTTGGCAATGCGCACTCGCCAGACGTCGGGCCCTTGCTCCAGGTACTCCCAGGTGAATTGCCCCTTCCTCTCGAATTTAAACTGATAGTAAAGGGGCTTGGGGTCATGGTCGTTGATTAAGATGAAATCCCCTCCAGGCTGAAGGGCCTCGAACGTCTGAAAGATAAGGGGGTGACGCTGAGGTGGAGGAAGCTGCCGCACATCAAGTATAGCCTTGACATTCCCAACATCTCCCTCATAAGCGGCGTGCATTCCCTCAAGCACGCGCTGCTGTTCTTTATCGGACAGATGCTTCTCAAACAATGGAATGTAAACCCTCTCCTCTTTATCCAGATGCACCCGTAACAAGGCCTCCATTTGCAGGGCCAGGCGATGAAGCTGCCTTTCCGCGGCTGGTCGTTCCTTAGCGCTGGCGTTTTCAAAAGCCTTGGCTGCTTCCTCAATCTGACGTATGTAGCCCGAGATGAACTCGTGGTCAATACTCATGGTTGCTGTGGCCTGTCCATGGGTCTTTATCAGCGCCTCGACTTCCGGATAAAGGTGCAGCTCCTCACCAACCGCGTGAGGTAAGAGGTCACCCTTCAGGAAATCGACCAGGGCCTTCGGGTCAGCCTCTGGCTTGCCTTCCACCAAGGCCAGAACCATACTTGAGAGGTTCTTCCTTAGCTCTTCATGGTGCTTACGTATAGTTTCACCCACTTTGCTCATTGCGTTACCCCCACTTTCTTATATCGCAACACCCCGGCGTTCAGCCCACTGCACCCCCAGACGCTCCAGCGTATCCTCATCCAGCACCTCTTCAGCCATGTGAAAAAGAATCTGCTCCTCCTTTGCGAAATGGTTCCGGGCCACCTGTACCAGGCTCAGTGCCAGGGCCCGAGCCTCAGCTATGTCCTGAACCTCTTTTATACGCGCCGAGGCGCCTTCTATTTCATCGTGTTCCATACGCATTACTGCGAGTGGCCCCATCGGCCCAAGATGGGGTTCCAGATTGCTGAAGAGCAACTCGTCCTCCATTTTTGCATGAGAAGCGAGGGCAGCATCCAGCATCGCCACACTGCTCTGGAGCTGTGCTAGAGTTTGAGCCTGAGGCACCGACCTGGCCATGTGATCAAACTGGGCGTAGAACACGCCGTGCTCCCCTCTCAACGCCTCGGTGATTTTCATGTTCTATCCTCCATCATTTAGCCTCATATGACACCTGCTGATAGGGCAGCCGCAGTTGGAAAGACTCACATGCCTAGCGACCCTTCCATACAGGCTGGCGTTTCTCTCTAAAAGCCGCAAGCCCCTCCTTGGCATCCTCGGTGTCCTTTATGTGGGCAAAGATTCCACTGGCTATTTTGATACGCTCGGCAAGCGGTTTGTTCTGTCCCCTCTGGGCTGCTTCTTTCATCGCTCTGATGGAGAGCGGCGCATTGGCCAGGATGTTTCGCGCCAGGGCTTCGGTCTCCTCAAGCAGCCGCTCGTGAGGGACGACCTTGTTCACCAGTCCCAACTGCAGCGCCTCCTGAGCGGAAATGGAATCGCCAGTCAAGAGGATCTGCATGGCTCTCCCCCAGGGCACCCGGTTCGCCAGGAACACCGGCCCGCTCACAGAGGAGATGCCCCTTTTTACCTGCGGCCATCCAAACTGCGCCTGCTCCGATGCAATGGCAATATCGGCAGTTAGCACAATTCCGCACCCCTGAGCGAAACAGTAGCCATTTACAGCCACAAGGACGGGTTTCACCAGAGTGGACTCCAAAAGATAGAGGTCATCGGTGGAGTGGCCTGATTCCGACCCCGGGGAGGCCATGGCCACAAGGTCGTGCCCTGTGGTGAACGCCCGCCCGGTGCCGGTGACAAGAGCCAGCCATACTTCAGGGTTGTCTTTCACTTGCGAGAAGGCCTCGTATAGTTCTTCTCTCATCTCCGGATTTATGGCATTCAGCTTGTCCGGCCGGTTCAGAGTGATGTACCCGATGTGGTCTCGCACCTCGTATTTTACGACTGACATTTTCTCTCCTTTCTATGTAATTCTACGCTCCTGAGGAATCGTGGACACGACACCTTCCTGTTCCATTTCCTCCAGTCGGCGTCGTGTCATTCCCAGGAGTTCGCTATATATGTAGCTGTTGTCTTCTCCCAACCTGGGGGCTGAGGAATAGGGCTTGTTCTTAATGCTAGACATGTGCCAGGCCATACCAGGATAGAGATGGGTGCCTGTCTCAGGATGGGTCACAGTCTTGAAGACGCCCCGTGCTCTGAAATGGGCATCATTCAGCAACCCTCTTGATGTCAGGACTGGCGCTGCTGCCACCCCGGCATTCTGAAGCAGTGCGGCAGCCTCGCCAGCGTCCATACGTTGTGTCCACTCGGTTATGGCAGAGTCCATCTCATCCTGGTGACACCAGCGGCTGAGGACATCGGTGAACTGCGGCGACTTCGCAAGGTCAGCCCTACCCATCACTTCACAAAGGCACTGCCACTGGGCGTCGGACTCCACAGCTATGGTAAGCCACTGGTCCTCCCCTCGACACCGATAGATCCCATGAGGCGCCATGGCGGGATGCCTGTTACCCATACGGTCAGGATTGCGTCCCGTCATCTGGAACCCGAGTATATACTCGCCCACAAGACACACAGAGGACTCCATATGAGAGATGTCTATAAAGGCCCCCTGTCCAGTGCGATGTCGTCTGAACAGAGCGGATAGGATGGCAATGGCTGCGTGAGAGCCTGTGATAGGGTCCCCATGGTTTATGCCCGATTTCATGGGGTCTTCTCCGGGATACCCGGTCATATGTGCCATACCAGCCAGCAGCTCCTGCCCCACGCCGTAGCCGATATAGTTGCGCCAGGGGCCGCTGTTTCCAAAGGCAGGCATTGAGACAACTACTATATCTGGCTTGGTGCAGCGCAGGACATCGTATCCAAATCCCAGACGCTCTAGGATGCCGTAGCGGAAGTTCTCGATGACCACGTCGCTTATTCTCACCAGTTCCAGAAAGGTCTGGCCACCCAGAGGTGTATGTATATCCAGGGTGATGCCACGTTTGTTCATATTGAGGGAGTTGAACCATCCGCTGCGGTTCCAGGGCCTTTCACCTGGGACACCGTCGGGATAAGACGTTATGCCCTGAGCACCTGGGGCTGGGCTTACAGGGCCTCGATGCCAGTCATATGCACGGGCCGCCTCAATTTTAATCACCTCCGCACCCATATCTGCCAGGAGCTTGGTGGCATAGGGGCCAGCCCATATCCATGAAAGGTCAAGTATTCGAATGCCCTCAAGGGGGAGCCCCATTTAACACCTCTCCATCATTCGTCAGATTGCCTCCATCTGACGTAAACGCACCAGGTCTTGCCTGGCATACCCCAGGCGACCGCAGTAAACCGCCTCGTTGTGTTCACCCAAGAGAGGCGCTGGCGCTGTTCTCCACTCTGCGTCATCTATTTTAAAGGGAGCACCAGGATATTGAAGCCTGCCAGCTTCCGGGTGCTCTACGGGAGTAAAGAAATCTCGATCCACGAGTTGCTCGCAGCGCAACAAGTCCTCGAACGTGTGCACCAGAGCAAAGCCCAGTCCAGCCTCCTGGCCTCGCTTGAATATATCTTCTTTGTCATGCTCCACCAGCCAGGGTAGCATCAGTGCATCGATCTCGTCGGCATTCTCAAGCCGTCCAGCCCTGGTTTGGAACCTAGAGTCTCGAAGCTCCTCTCGCTCCATTATCTCAGACATGGCAAGCCACCGATGGTCAGGCATGGCTACAACACCTATGTGACCATCTCGACATAGATATATGCCATGAGCTGCACGACCGTACCCCCGGTTTCCCATCCTGGAAACGATGTGGCCTGTGTAGGTATATGCAGCAATAGCATTCTCCAGAATGGACAGGTTATATTCAGCGATGCTGATGTCTGCGTGCTGACCCTCCCCTGTCGACTCCCTTTGCCACAAGGCGCAGAGCGTAGCTATAAGGGCATTCTGCCCTGCTCCGTACTGTGACAGAGGAGGCCCCATCTTGAGGGGCTCCCGGTCAGGATCACCCGTGATGTACATCAGGCCGCCTGCCCCGTAGAGGTTGATCTCGTGGGCCCGATAGCTGCGATAGGGGCCTGTTTGTCCGAAAGGTGTGATGGATGTTACAACAAGCTGTGGGCATCTCTCCTGAAGGAAGGAATAGCTGATGCCGAGAGCATGAGCACGGTCAGGTGGGTAGCTCTCAACGATCACATCCGCGTCTTTGAGAAGCTCGTGCAGCAGCCGCTGTCCATCGGTGCACTCCAGATTGAGGGTTACACCGAGCTTCCCCGTGTTCAAATACAGGTACAAGGCGCTCTTTTCAGGGTGCGGTATATCATCCGGGAATGGCCCAGCGCGCCTGCTTGGGTCTCCCTCGGGAGGCTCCACCTTGATCACATCCGCTCCAAGGCCAGCCATAAGCTTCGTACAGTAGGGGCCTGCTATATCCTGGCTCAGATCCACCACACGAAAACCACAAAGTAGTCCTTCACGCATAACTTTCTACCTTGTCGGATTCTCTGATTTCCCATGATGCAACTGCTGTTCGTAAGCTTAAGCCCCGTTGCAACACGTGTCAAGCTCCACGTGGAGAGTTCGATTGCCACATTGTTTCCAGCCACCTCTTCATATGGAGAGCGTTTAGGCAGGTTTCCCAACCTGCCCGCTCGCAACCATCGGGTTAGGAAACCCGACCTACAGATTCAATCGCTATTCTGAGGTTCATATGAGAATTTGACAGCTTTAAGGTTCAGCATTAACATCGACCTATACCATTACTGGTAAAGGTGAGCACTCCTTACTCAAGCGTCCAAACAGGAAATCTCAGCTTAGCTCAAAAGGAGGGTTCTTATGGCAAGAAAGCTGGTCGAAGAGTTATTGGTACCCAGGGAGCACGGTGGGGCTCTCACAGTGAAAAGAGGACAGGTTCTCCGAATAATAATGGTCGAAGGCAAACAGGTAGGAGATTTAGCTATCTGGAATGCCCACGATTATAAAGAGACCTACGATGCCTGTCTCACCTATGCTATGAACAGGGTCGAGGGTACTGGCGATTACAGGCACGTGAAAAAACTATATGCAAAACTCCCAAAAGCAAACCTCATGTTCACCGTAATTGAGGACAGAGTGGGTGCCCATTGGTGTCTGTCTGGAAATAAATGCAGTGTGCCATTGTATAAACTTCGCGAGAAACATGCCACCGTGGAGTCACAACCTGTACCTAGAGGTTATCACAGGAACTGCCAGGATAACATAGCTGAGGCAATTATTTCTTATGGCCTGACACCTGAAGATGTCCCAAATGTGTTCAACGTTTTCATGAATGTAACGCTTGACGAGAACGGGGGACATTTTATCAGGCCTCCCCTGGGCAATAAAGGCGACTACATAGACCTGCTCGCTGAGATGGATTGCCTGGTTGCTCTTTCAGCCTGCCCGGCCCCGTGGTGTAACGATGGTATTAACAAACCATTAAAAATGGAGGTATGGGAGTAGAAAGGCTAGCCTGAAGAATTGTATTAAGATTTAATTTCGGAATTACGAGAGGTGCGGATTTTCTTATGAAAGATACAGACCCTCGGGAGCAAGAGTTTAAACAAGCTTCCAAAGCCATAGAAAGAGAGGTCGATATAAAAGGGTTCCATGCCTTGCCACGGCGGCAGGTGTTCATGACCATGGCAGGGGTTATGCTTGCTATTTTCCTTGCGTCCCTTGACCAGACTGTAGTAGGAACTGCCATGCCCCGCATCATTGCTGACCTAGGCGGGTTTGACCGCTACACCTGGGTAACCATTGCCTACATGGTCGCCTCAACAACAGTGGTGCCCATCGTGGGAAGATTAACAGATATATATGGACGGAAGTGGTTCTATATTCTTGGAATAGCTATCTTCCTGTTGGGATCCGTCCTCGCCGGCCTCAGCAGCACCATGAACCAGCTTATTGCCTTCAGGGCGTTTCAAGGGATCGGCGGCGGCATTATGATGGCAAATGCCTTTGTCACCGTTGGAGATCTATTTGCTCCCTCTGAACGTGGCAAATACCAGGGGCTGATTTCGGCGGTCTTTGGCCTTTCCTCTATCATAGGGCCTATGCTTGGTGGGTTAATCACAGACAACCTGTCCTGGCACTGGATTTTCTTCGTAAACATCCCTCTAGGTATACCTTCCATAGCCCTATTCATGGTGTTTTTCCCTCACATTCGCCCTGCGGAGCTTAAGCACAATCTGGACTACCTGGGAATAACCACCCTAGTGCTCGCTGTGGTGCCGTTGCTCCTGGCTCTTTCCTGGGGCGGTGTGCAATACCCCTGGGTCTCCCCTCAAGTGCTCGGCTTTCTGTCCTTCGCATCTGTGATGGCCATCCTCTTCATCCTCATAGAAGCCCGCGTATCTGAGCCAATTCTTCCATTATCCATTTTCAGTAATCCCATTGTTAGCATCTCGCTCCTGGTCATTTTCCTTACCGGGTTTGGGATGTTCGGTGGTATCATTTTTGTCCCCCTCTTCTTCCAGGGTGTCCTTGGCAGCTCTGCTACCAGCAGCGGCAGCTTTCTCACTCCCATGATGCTGGGCATGGTGGTAGGTGGTACCATCTCTGGCCAGGCTCTCTCACGCCTGGGGGGGCATTACCGCATTCAGGGACTCATAGGAGTAAGCATCATGGCAACAGGTACGTTTCTGCTTTCACGAATGAGTGTGGACACGAGCCTCGGCCATGCAGTGTTTAACATTGTCCTTCTAGGTTTTGGCCTGGGTACCACCTTCCCGCTTTTCACCATCGCTGTTCAGAATGCCGTCCCCTACCGTGTGATGGGCGTGGCCACCTCTTCAACGCAGTTCTTCCGGGCCATCGGAGGCACCTTGGGGCTGGCAGTCCTTGGGTCGGTGATGACCAATCGTTTCACGTCAGGGCTGTTCAACGACCTGCCACCCACCCTTAAGACAATGCTGCCGCCGGAAAAACTCTCCGCGCTGGCCCACAATCCTCAAGCACTGGTAAGCCCCCAAGGGCAACTCCAGCTTCAAAGTTTGTTTGGTCAAATAGGCCCACAGAGTGCTGCATTTGCTCAGGAGCTTTCACAAGTGTTGAGGCAAGCCCTTTCCAACGCTATTGACCAGGTATTCCTCATAGCTCTATTCATCTTGGTCATTGCCTGGGTAGCCACGCTCTTCTTGAAGGAAGTCCCCCTGCGCAAATCCAACAACACGGGTAGTCAAGTAATCGACACTTAGCAGCGGGTTCTCCTTGCAGGAAATCCCGTTAGCTTCTACATGACTCTATACTCTCGCTCGACAAGACCTTATAATTGGTAGCGTCTATTTTTAAGAGGAGGTTTTACCGCCGTGTCCAAAAACATCTTGAGGACAAAGCTTTGCGATATGCTGGGGATAGAATACCCGATAATTCTTGCGGGAATGGGCTCCAGAGGAAAAGCGACACCCTCAAAGCTCGTGGCAGCCGTTTCCAACGCCGGCGGCCTGGGAGTTACGGGAGGCTCAGGAATGGAGCCAGAAGAGATACGCAAGAGAATAAGAGAGATAAGGGGTCTTACCGACAAACCCTTCGGCGTTGACCTTCTTCTTCCTGCCAGCATGGCCGATGTCCAGGAGAACTGGGACACTCTTATGGAAAAGATTGGGAGAGAAAACCCCGAGCATGTCTCCTTTATGAAGAAGCTGATGAAGGACCTCTCACTTCCTGAGGTTCAGGTTGAGCGCAGGAGCGTCATGTCCCGCGACTTTATAAGAAGGCAGGTAGAGGTATGTCTGGAGGAGAAGGTGCCCGTGTTCGCAGCAGGGCTGGGTGATCCCTCCTGGATGATACCAGATGCACATGCGCAAGGCATTAAGATCATGGGGCTTGTAGGAAGCGTTCGAAATGCTGTACGTCAAGTAAAGGCTGGGGTCGATATCGTCATCGCCCAGGGGTATGAGGCAGGAGGACATACAGGACGAATAGCTACGATGGTCCTGGTGCCCCAGGTCGCGGACGCTGTAAACCCCGTTCCAGTAGTGGCAGCGGGGGGCATTGCCGATGGGCGCGGTCTTGCAGCATCGCTGGCTCTGGGTGCGGTTGGAGTCTGGTGCGGAACAGCATTTCTTGTAGCGCAGGAGTGCGAAATCTACCCTGTCCAGAAAAAGCAGATACTGGAAGGCCGCTCTGAAGATTTCATTGTTACCAGAGCATATACGGGCAAGACTGCACGCGACTATAAAAACGAGGTAATAGAGGCGTGGGAGCGCTCAGGTCTGCAAGCCCTTCCCATGCCTTTGCAGGGAATACTTTTTCAGAGCCTTGTGGAGAGCGCTGAGAAATTCGGACGGCCAGAGCTAATAAACAACCCAGCCGGCCAGGTTGCGGGGATGCTCAAAGAGCAAAAGCCTGCCAGGCAAATAATAGAGGAGATGATACAGGAAGCCGTTGAAGTCTTGAGGCGGTTCCGCCGTGAGGTAACCATAGCCGGGCGCTGATTCCGGATTTGCGTTGACACTCCCCCAAATAGGATGTTAAACTGAATTATAGCCTCAAGGTGCCTATTGCCGTTCATACGGCTATAAAGGACGGGAGGAACAGACCAAAAACGACTGGATGCGGTGGAAAACGTGGAGCTTAGATAAATATCCCTAGTAGGCATCTTGCTCACGGAGTTAAGTCATGCTACAAGCGAACGTCGATGGCCACGAGAGCTAATGGGCTTATCGACGTTTTTGTTTGGTAAGAGGGGGGTTAAATAAACCGCTCCCACAATGCAAAACTGAGAAAAGGAGGTCCTCATGGCACATATGAGGAACAAGGCTGAATCCGCAGGAAGAGCGACAAAAGTGAAAACCAAACACAAGGAGCTCGGTCTAACCAGGGAGAAACTCCTGGACATGTATGAAAAGATGCTTCTGCCACGCATGATCTCAGAGAGGATGTGGCGTATGCTCCGACAGGGGAAACTCCTGTTTGTCGTCTCCAGCGAAGGGCATGAAGCCACTGGAGTTGGTACAGCATACGCCCTGAACATGGGTTCCGATTATATCGTCCATTATTACCGCGACCTGTCGGTAGTCCTTGCCGCAGGCATGACAGTAAAGGATGTGATGCTTCAGGTTTTCGGCAAGGCGGACGACCCCTCCGGGGGTGGTCGTGAGCTTCCGGGACTGTTCTGCAGCTCAAAGCTGCGTCTGGTCTCTACCTCCAGTCCGATAGCAGTCCAACTGCCCCATGCTGCCGGTATAGCCCTTGCCTCCAAGATAAAGGGTGAAAAGATTGTTACCATTACCTATTTTGGAGATGGAGCTACAAGCAAAGGCGACTTTCACGAGGCCTTGAACTTCGCAGGCATACACAAGCTCCCAGTGATTTTCGTATGCGAGAACAACAAATACGCCATATCAGTGCCTCAGTCAAAGCAGATGGCCATTGAGAACGTTGCCGACAGAGCCCCAGGCTATGGCTTCCCCGGGGTGGTTGTCGATGGAAACGATGTGCTTGAGGTATACCGGGCGGCCAAGGAAGCTGTGGAGCGAGCCCGGAACGGTTTGGGGCCGACCCTGATCGAGGCCAAGACCTATCGCTATGCCCCTCACACAAGCAACGATGACGGCGTGCGCTATCGCACTCAAGAAGAGATTGAGGAATGGAAAAAGAAGGACCCGATAGAAAAATTTAAGCAGTACCTGAAAGAGCATGGCATATTGAGCGAGGCCCTGGAAAAGGAAATTCGGGCAAAGCTGGAGCAGCAAATAGACGAGGCCGTGGACTTTGCCGATAAGGCCCCGCTGCCCAAGCCAGAGGATGCTCTTACCCACGTTTACGCCGAGCCAAGGAGGTGAGGTATGGCTGTAAAAACTGTTATCGAGGCTTTGAGAGAAGGACTTTGGGAGGAAATGAAACGGGACGAACGGGTCATCGTCCTGGGTGAGGATATAGGTATTCAGGGGGGAGTCTTCCGCTTGACGGACGGCTTCGTGCAGGAGTTCGGCGAAGAGAGAGTAATAGACACACCTCTCGCCGAATCGCTCATTGTGGGGGCAGCTATAGGTGCCGCCATGAACGGTCTGAAGCCTGTGGCAGAGATTCAGTTCGCCGACTTTATCTACCCAGCCGTAGACCAGATAATCAACG
The DNA here is from genome assembly GCA_016190815.1 of Chloroflexota bacterium. Lineage (GTDB taxonomy): Bacteria > Chloroflexota > Dehalococcoidia > JACPPT01 > JACPPT01 > JACPPT01. The sequence continues at coordinate 12,238 of JACPPT010000066.1, read as the reverse complement.
AGGCTGCGAAGATCCGCTACCGCTCCACAAGCAACTACAGTTGCCCCATTGTGGTGAGAGCCCCATATGGAGGAGGCATCCACGGCGGCCTCTATCATTCCCAGAGCCTTGAGGCCCTCTTCAGCCACATTGCAGGCTTGAAGGTTGTAGCACCATCTACTCCTTATGATGCCAAAGGGCTTATAAAGGCTGCTGTGAGAGATGTGGACCCGGTCATCTTTTTGGAGCACAAGAAAACCTACCGGCTTATAAAGGGCGAGGTTCCCGAGGGAGACTACGTTGTGCCCCTGGGAAAGGCGGATGTCAAACGCCAGGGGAAGAACATAACTGTTGTTGCCTACGGCCTCATGCTCCACTACTCCCTGGAGGCCGCCGAGGCAGTCAGCCGTGATGGGATAGATGTGGAGGTGGTGGACCTTCGCACCCTGAGGCCCCTGGATAAGGAAACACTCCTGAGCTCGGTGAAGAAAACGGGCAAGGTCATCATAGTCCACGAAGACAGTAAGTTCGGAGGATTTGGGGCCGAGCTTTCTGCAACAATAGCTGAGGAGGCGTTTGACTATCTGGATGGCCCGATAGTCCGAGTAACTGCTCCTGACGTGCCTGCCATGCCCTACAGTCCACCTCTGGAAGATTACTGCATGCCCAGTCCTGAGAAAATCGCAGGAGCAATCCGCCAGCTTGCAGCCTATTAGGGGGTAATGAAATGGCAACAAGAGTTGTAATGCCCCACGTGGCAGAGACCGTGGTTGAAGGCACTATTGGTAAGTGGCTCAAGAAGGTGGGGGAGAAGGTGGAGAGGGACGAGCCTCTGGCAGAGGTTGTCACAGACAAGGTAACCGTGGAAATTCCATCGCCTGCGGCCGGGGTTTTACAGAAAATAACCGCTCCAGAGGGCGCTGTCATACCCGTTGGTGGCGAGATGGCCATCATCGAAGAGGTAGGGGCACCAGCGCGAGCTCCAGCCGCAGCTCCAGTGGAGGCTGCGCCAGAGGAAAAAGCGCCTCCCAAGGCTCCAGAGGCCATCCCGGCAAGGGCACCTGTGACAGCGGGCGAAAGGGAGAGGATTTCTCCTGCTGTTAGAAGGCTTGCTCAGGAATACGGAGTTGACGTATCACAGGTGGGGGGCACAGGCCTGGGTGGACGCGTAACCAGAGAAGACATCCTGAACTATGTGGCAAAACGAGAGAAAGCCCCTGCAAGGCCAGAAAAGGAGGCAATACCCCCTGCCAAGCCAGGGGAGGAAGAGATAGTCCCCGTCACCCCCATACGGCGAGCCATCGCAGAGCGAATGCTGCGCAGCAAGCAGACAGCTCCTCATGCCTGGACTGCAATAGAGGTGGATGTGACCCCTCTGGTAAAGTTCCGCGAGTCTATCAAGGAGGACTTCCGCCGCAGGGAAGGGGTCGATCTTACCTATTTGCCCTTCTTCATAAAGGCTGTGGTGAACTCCCTAAAGGAACACCCCTTGCTGAACTCATCCTGGGCAGAGGATAAGATCGTTATAAAGAAGCGCATCAACATTGGAGTGGCCGTTGCCACGGATGACGGACTTATCGTGCCTGTTATCCATGATGCAGATGAGAAAAGCATAACAGGTCTGGCAAAGGCATTAAACGAAACAATCAATCGTGCTCGGCCAGGAAAGCTTACCATCGAGGATGTCCAGGGCGGCACATTCACCGTCAACAACACGGGCGCCTTCGGCTCCGTCATGGGTGTGCCCATCATGGTGCCCGGGCAGGCTGCTATTCTGAACTTTGAGGCCATAACCAAGCGGCCTGTGGTCATCAACGACGCCATCGCCATAAGGTCCATGATCAACATATGTTGCTCCTTCGACCATCGCATCTCGGACGGACTTATCGTCGGGCGCTTCCTTCAGAGCGTGAGAAGCAGGCTCGAGGCCATGGGGCCTGATACGCCCATAAACTAAACGTTTCTCTTCCTTGGAGAGCTGAATGACATCAAGCAAGACCGCTAGGAAGAGTGCTCACACTATAAAGGAAGGGGTGCGAAAGCGCTACGCAGAGAAAGCCAGAGGCACAGCAAGCTGTTGCGTCCCGGAGGCCAAAGTCTGCACAGAGGAGTCTCCCACCATTTATAGCCTACAAGAGCGGGAAAGCCTGCCCGAAACCGTAACCAGCGCACCCCTGGGCTGTGGAAATCCTGTTGCCCTGGCTGAGCTTAAGCCTGGCGAGGTGGTGCTCGACCTGGGAAGCGGCGGGGGCATCGATTGTTTTCTGGCCTCACAGCAGGTTGGAGAGAAGGGAAAAGTTATAGGACTGGATATGACGGCCGAGATGGTGGAGCTGGCCACAAACAACGCCCGAAAGCTCGGCACAACCAATGTGATATTCCTCCTGGGAGAGATGGAGGATATGCCTTTGGCGAACGCCTCAGTGGACGTGGTCATCTCGAATTGCGTAATAAACCTTTCGCCGGATAAGGATGCCGTGTTCCAGGAAGCCTTTCGCGTTCTCCGTTCAGGTGGCAGGCTTCACGTCTCGGACCTGGTGCAAAAGGGGCGCACCAAAACAGACGGACATTTCGACCCGGAAGCCTGGGCCGCCTGCATCGCCGGCGCCCTGCCAGAACAGACCTACCTGAGGAAGATCAGGAAGGCAGGATTCAGGGCAGTTGAAGTTCAGGAAGAGGTGCCTTACCCCTGCGGCGGCCGAAACGACCTCCTGAGCATCAAGGTTAGAGCCATAAAGCCACGGTAAGATTATGCACTCTAATTCAAAAGATACCTGGTAGCTATCTATAGTAGCGGAATGAAGATAAGCTTTCTGCCAAAGGTCGTTTTTCTGCTGGTCGTCATATCCTGCGCGCCGCAGGCAACCCCGACCGCTCTGCCTTCTACACCCACCCCTATCCTACAGCCCACGCCCACGCTGGGCCCCGCACCCAAGGTGGACCGCGTCGGCTTCCCTGAAGCCTACTCGACCCAGTTCCAGGTGCTCTACATGTTCGACCGGCCAGGCAACAAGCAGTCCCGGGTGGTCTACGGCAACGACAAAGCCATCGCGCGCAAGCCGGGCGAGCCTTACCCCTACGGCAGCACCATCGTGATCGAGCACTACAGCACCAAGCAGGACGCACAGGGCAACGTCCTGAAGGACGCTCGCGGTCGCTACATCCGCGACAGGCTCACCAACCTGTTCGTCATGCGCAAGGAGCCAGGCTTCGGCGCCGACTACCAGCACCTCCGCACCGACGAGTGGGAGTACGCCGCCTACAATCCGGACGGCACGCCCTTCTTGCCGCCGGAGCGGACGGCCTTCTGCTCAGCCTGCCACCAAATCGCAGGCGCAGAGCGTGACTGGGTGTTCCGAGGAGACCTCTTCTTCACGCAGGAGAAATACGTCACACCACCACCCCTGGGACCCAACGAGATCGGTCTGGATTCGATCTCTTTCTATCCTGCAAGCGTCACGGTCAAGCCAGGGACCACAGTGAAGTGGGTGAACAACGACCAGGTCACCCATACCGTGACTGCCAGAAATGGGGCCTTCGCCTCTCCCCCCTTGAAGCCAGGGGAGAGCTTCAGCTTCACGTTCAGTTCGACGGGTGTATTCGAGTACTTCTGCTCCATTCACCCCCAGCAGATGCAGGCGAAGATTGACGTTGCCAAGTAGATGGGTTACAGATAAAATATCTTCGCACTACATAAAGACTGCTATCATTGTCACAAATAGGACAACCTTGAATGAAGAAACTAATAAAGATTTTGAAGTATACAGCCTACGCCCTGATTCTTGTCTCTTTGATCTTTATAGCGTTTCAGGTTTATCTACTGAACACCAACTTATCAGAGCAAATCGAGAAATTGCAAGAAATCCAGGAGGGCCAGGATAGACTCACCGGCAAGATGGACGAAGTGGGAAACAAGTTGCTCGCCGAAGTTCAACAGGGGCAGGATAGACTCAGCGGCAGGGTCGGAGATTTAGAAGATAAGCTCCTGAGCGCAATTTCAGACTTAAGGCAGACGTTTAGGAATGTGCTCGGCGGCGGCAAAGACATATCGGCAGAGAATCCACTAAATGTTACCGAGCTTGCTAGCATGTCTGAATATATTCCTTTGTTCCAAAACCTCAATAACTTTAAATACCTTGGAAACCCGATTCTTGAGGCCGGTGGACCCGGAAGCTGGGACCAGGATATACACCACACGAGGCTTTACTACAATCCTCAATGGACGCATAAATGGCGAATATACTACGACGGTAAAGATGACTCTGGCCGCCGCACTATCGGGTTTGCCGAGGCCGATAAACCAGAGGGACCATATACCAAGTATGCCGGCAATCCAGTCATAGTCGCTGATCAAACATGGGAGAAGGATAGCTCTGTTGCCGGGTTGGCGATTTTGCAGGTTGAGAAGAACAAATATGTCGGCTACTACCAGTTCTCTGCCAAGGAAAACTACCTGGAACATGGAATTGCAAGGATAGAATCAGAAGATGGGATTGTCTGGACAAACAAGCAAATTGTTCTCTCCACAGAACCAATGTTCGCTGGAGAAAGTGCTGGGGTGGCAATTCCGGTGCCAGTCTATGACGTATCTACAGGCAAATACTACCTAATCTCTGATGGACTTGCCTCTTTCGAAGGGAGAAGCCCGGCTTTCTATGAGTTTAGTCTCATAAGTGAATCCGATGACGGCATCACCTTCACCAAGAAAGCCAGAATCAGCATGTTTGGGTTGGGTTATGAGGTTGGGCCAGCCCCGAATACTACCGCACCTAATAGCATCGTTAAGCTAGGAAGCCTTTATGTGCTTTTATCTCAATGGCATCCCAAGTGGGGTGGGGCACACAACACAGCCTCCATAGTTGCTGTCTCGAGGAACCTGTTCGACTGGTATCAATACCCAAAGCCTGTCATCTGGAATTCTGGCCCAGATGAAGTGTTAAGCGGTCGTTATCCCAGTGTCTCTCTGGTGGACAATACACTTTACATTATCTATACATATTCTGGTGGTGCAAACAAATACAAGGTAGGATTGCTTCAGTTGCCATTGGAACCACCTTTTCCTACACAGATAATCAATGAAAGCGCACTCGCTACAAGAGAAACAGTTTACTCCAAGGTTCTTCAGCTTGAGGGGCAAGATTTGGCGCTCACGGTCGAGGGAACCTACAATCCATCAGCGAAAGCAGGCGGCATCCTACGAATCTATACCAGCACCGATGGGTCTATCTGGGATACTGAAGAGATAGAAGCCAAAACTCTCGCTTTTGCCGCAGGTGAAACCAGGCGAGAAACCTTTTCGCCAGGCGAGGCAGCCCTCAGGGCAAGGTTTATTAAAGTTGCTATTCAGAACCTGGATTCAACCCACGCCATAACCAGCGTAAAGGCAACCGCTACCTTGGGACAAAGATAAGGAGGAAAGGATGCCCTCGGAGAAAACGCCGCCTGCTTTGGAGTTCCACCCATTAACCACAGAGCGCTGGCAGGATCTGGAGATGTTGTTCGACAAAAACGGGGCCTGCGGCGGATGCTGGTGCATGTATTGGCGCCTCAAGCGCTCCGAATTCTACAGGCAAGCCGGCCAGGGGAACAAGGAGGCATTTAAGAGCATGGTGGATTCAGGAGAAATTCCGGGTATTCTGGCCTACGCCCATGGCAACGCTGTTGGCTGGTGCTCAGTGGCCCCAAGGGAGAACTACGGAGCGCTGGAACGCTCCCGCACGCTGAAAAGAGTTGACGAGCAACCAGTCTGGTCAGTGGTGTGTTTTTTCACAGCGAAACCCTATAGGGGACAGGGCCTGATGCAGAGGCTGCTGGAAACTGCTGTTGAATATGCCAGAGGGCATGGTGCAGAAATTATCGAAGGATATCCAGTTGAACCAAGGAAGACCAAAGTCCCCGACCTCTACCTCTATACAGGTGTGGTGTCAGTGTTCCACAACGCCGGCTTTACAGAAGTTCTTCGCAGGTCAGAGACCAGACCCATCATGAGATACTTCGTGAAGGAGCTATAATTCTAAACAAGAAGCCCGAAGGAGCAAGGTTCCTCCGGGCTTCCCCTTAAAGAAAAGAACGCTCAGGAGTTGGGCTACTCCTCTGGCAGGGTCTGAGCGTGGGCCAGCACATCCAGGACATCCTGGAAGTTCCAGCCAGTTACCGATCCTGCTGGCATACTGGTGCTTGGCTGCCCAAAGCGCACCTTGTGGAGGAACTCCCAGGGGTTATCCACGGCTATGGTGCCCACGTACTCTGGCTCGGTGGCAGAGCCAAAGTTTAGCTGCTTGCCATCAGCCCCATGACAGGCAGCGCAGACGCTGCTATAAAGCTGGGCCCCATGAGTAGCATTGGCCCCAATAGGTTTCTTGGTAGCATAGTCTATATATGGAGTCTCGTTTATCATGCTGGAGCTGAGGAAGCCGGCTAGCTCGGTGAGGGATTGCGCATCGAGCACTTTGGAGAAGTCATGGCGGGAATCGGTGGCACCCTTGAGAATCTCCAGAAGCTGTGCCGGAGACTTGGAGACGCCGGCATCATAGACCCCGACAAACCCGGTGTAGTGGGAGCCTTTGCTATAGGCACCCCCCTTCCCCTTGTAGTCCCAGCCGTGGCATTCCTTGCAGCGCCAGGTATCGGTACCATTCCTGGTGTTAGTGGTCTGGAGAGCCCATAAAGGTTGGTTGCCTGTGGGGGCGGTCGCCTTGGTTTCCTTCACCCAGTTATCGTAGAGTCTCCCTCCCCTTGCAATGCTGGAAACAGTTATTGGCGCTCCGCGCAGTTGCTCAGCGATGAGGGCTTTTATCTCTTCGGCCGAGGGCTTGGCTCCTGGAGACCCTTGCACACCCTGAGTACCCTGAGGACCTGCGGAACCTTGCACACCCTGGGGACCCTGAGACCCTGCGGAACCTTGCAGGCCCTGGGGCCCTTGAATCCCCTGTGGCCCTGCTAGCCCCCGTTCACCCTGGGGCCCCGTCGGCCCTGTGCAGGCAGATGCGATCAGACTCACTGCGAGCACAAGACCCAACACGGCGAAAATCAACAATATCGCCCTTGCCCTGCTGTTCATGGCTTACCTCCGCATAGCATTTTTGGCTGGTTGCAGCATAGGCAAGGACGTGGTGCTGTGCTATCAGAGGTTAACGGGAATCGGCGAACAAAAACGCCCTACTTTTAGGTAGGGCATTTATGGGATGCCAGCAGCATGGCTGTCTTACGAGTCCAGAGGGATGACCCCCTTCCGTAGAGCATACTTGATGAGTTCCGCACGGTTGTGCAGGCCCAATTTCGCCATTATGTTATCCCGATGGGTCTGCACTGTGTGGGGACTTATGCGCAGGGTCTCGGCGACCTGGGGTATGGTTTTCCCCTGGGCAATCAACGATAAGACCTCTCGCTCCCGCTCGGTCAAGCCGTCATAGCTCACCAGGTTTTCGCCATTCTCCACGCGGCGCAGGTAGTCCGCCAGGAGTTTCTTGGCCACAGGAGGAAAAAGGTATACTTCGCCTCTATGAACGGACCGAACGGCGGTGAGCAAATCTTGAATGTCGGCTCCTTTTAGAACGTATCCTAATGCGCCAGCCCGCAGGGCCTGGAAAAGATAGTCCTCTCTGTCGTGCATCGTCAAGATAAGCACCTGAACCTCTGCAAGTTGTCTCTTGATGGCTCGTGTGGCGTCCAGGCCATTGATCCCAGGCATGCCGATGTCCATCAACACGATGTCCGGCGATCCCGCCACCGCTTTAATGATTGCCTCTTCCCCTGTTCCTGCCTCCTCAACGACTTGCATATCGGGTTGAGTGTTGAGGAGACCAACTATTCCCCGCCGAATAAGGGTATGGTCATCGGCTACTAAGACACGAATTTTGGCCATCTACTGCTGCTCCTTTTCCACTGGAATCGGAACATCCACGGTGATCTGGGTGCCCTTTCCCTCCTCCGAGCGGATATCGAGACGACCGTTCAGAAGACGTGCCCGTTCTTGCATGCCCAGCAAGCCGACGCTCTGAACAGATGGATGGGGCCCGAGCACCCGTTCCACGTTGAAACCCTTGCCGTCATCGGCCACTACAATGCACGCTGCTGAGTCGTGGAACAAGAGCCGAATATGGGCTTGCCGCGCCCGGGCATGCCTGGCAATGTTGTTGACGGCCTCCTGAACGATGCGAAAAAGGGTGATCTCCAAATGTGGAGGCAATCTCACTGCCAACTGTTCAACTTCGACCGTCGTCTCCACGCCCTGCTCCTGAAGGTGTGTCTCCGCATACCAGCGAATAGCAGGTACCAGACCGAGGTCCTCCAGCACCATGGGGCGAAGGTCCAGGATAAGGCGGCGTATCTCTTCCAGCAAATGCCTGGCAATGGCTTGCGCCTCTTGCATCTGCTCAACAGCCTCTGGTGGAGCGTCCTGGAAGCCATAGCGAGCACGGTCGAGGGCGATGGACAAAGCGCCTATAGTCTGGGCTGTTTCATCATGGAGTTCTCGTGCCAGCCTCTGCCGTTCCTCCTCTTGCGCAGAAATGACCTTTCCAAGAACCTCAGCAAGGCGAGCTGTTCGCTCCTTTACCTGCACTTCCAGCTCCTCCTTTGCATGACTGATCTGCCAATAGGCATCTCTCAACTGCTGTCGCATCGCGTCCAGGCTCACAGCCAATCTCCCCACCTCGTCCTGCGCACTCACCTCGATAGGGCTCTCCAGGTCGCCCTGGGCCATGCGTTGCGCCGCCGCGGTCAGTTGCTCTGTGGGCCTGACGATGCGCCTTGTGGTGATCCAAGCCACCAAAAGCGTTGCCACAAAGCCCAACATTGCTACCATAAGAACCCGCTGGCGCAACTGCATCGGCAATGTCAGAGCCACGTCCGTCGCCTGCTCCATGATAACATAGAACGGGGAAGAACCCAGGGGTACAACTGCCATCACGTGGGGTTTGAAGTCTTCACCAGAAGAGGGTTCGTGCAAAATAGCGGCAGCTCTTCGTTGTACCATCAGGTTTTGAATGGCATTAAAATGGCGGCTTATTTCGCCGGGCCTCTCATCCTCGCCGATCCCCAAGACGGTGAGCCCGCTAGCATCCAGCACCTCCATATGGTACTCAACCTCAGGTCTATCCTGCTGCTCCACTACGGTCGTTGTGTCTGGTGCTATCCGCCAGTAAGCAGCCGGTACATACGGAGCCAGGCTGTTGACCGAGGCGGTATGAACAGCAACCAGCACCTTAGTTGAACTCGCGGGGTCTGTCACTTGCTTCACTACTGTCGCAAAGGGAATGACACCGTAAGTAGCGCTCACCGCTGGGAGCACTACAAACTGGCTATCACCCGCTTTAGCAGCCAAGGAAACCATCTCTCCAACCCGCTCGCTCGAACCAACCTGGGGATCACCAGCTACAGCCTCCACCATACCATCGACGGTAAGAACCCAAACGCCTGTGACTTGGAAGAAGGGAAACGGGTCCGTTTCAGAAAGGTGGCTCAGTAAACTACGCGCAGCAGCCTGAAGGCGTTCTCCATCTGCCATGAAGAGCTCCGTGGACACCTCGTCCACATCCCGAGCCACATGGAGAAGATCCCTCTCAAGGACGCCAGCCGTTGTATAAGCTGTACTCAGGCGTTCTTCATATACAAGCCTCGTTGCTTCTTGAACCGAGCGAAACCCAACATAGGCAAAGCCGCTAAACATGATGACAAGCCCTACTGTTACATAGAGCATTACACGTTTCTGAATTCCCAACCGACTGAAACGAGCTATCATCTAGTTACTTTATCCCCAACCTCTATCTCTATACAGGTGTGGTGTCCGCCTTCCGAAACGCTGGATTTGCAGAGGTGTAAAGGAGAGCAGAAACCGGACCAATTATAAGATGCTTCGTGAGGAAATTATGATAAGACTACCATCCGTATTGGTATCTGTCAACCAACCGTGGAGGGGTCGTTTAATAATAGGGACTACAAGGGGACGGAATCCCTTGGAAAGGTCGTTGTCACCCTGAGCCCTTCGGCCACGAGCGGGCCTCGAGGGCAGGCTCCGCGAAGGGTCACTCCTTAGCTAGATTCTTCGCTGCGCTCAGAATGACTTCTTGTGCAGCGATTCGATCTGTAGGTCGGGTTTACCAACCCGACCGTGGTGGACGGGCAGGTTCGGAAACCTGCCCTACAAATTCAATCGCTATTCCTGGGGGGACAGGGTTTTGCTCAGTGTTGGTTGACGGGAGAATAACGGACGTCATTGCGAGGGTATCCTTCCGAGACGGAAGGATGCCCATGGCAATCTCCGAATATGTAAGGCATGAGATTGCTTCGTCGCATTGCTCCTCACAATGACAGACAATCTCAAACAAAAGAGAACGTTACCGGTATTTTCGCACTCTTGCCTGTAGTAATTGCGCTGGCTGGTTGTATTATATCCTGGTGGAGGGAGTGGCTTGCCGGTGTACTACTGATTTCGACTTCTTTCGTCCTGGTTATCCTTATAGGCGTTACTGCCGTGGTTAATCAGGTCCAGTCCTCGTTAATTATTGGCTCACCATTCCTCGTTGCCGGTGTGCTATTTCTTGCCTCCTGGTGGCTTCCAAGAAAGACTAGCCTCTCGGCACCACCTGTCTCTTCAACGTCATAAACACACTCCGTAGCGCGCTATATCCGGTAGACTTAAATGAGAAGAAGGGGCTAGTATCTTTTACCCCTTCCTCTATCAAATCCACCACCACCTCTCCTGTCCCCAGAAGAGCCGCCTCTGTTATCGGAGCGAGGTCGAGCTTCACTAACGGTAAGTGTCCGATCCTTTAAAGTCTTCCCATTTAGAGCAGCAATGGCCGCCTGGCCTTCGGACGCCGTAGACATTTCAACAAACGCAAATCCTTTTGGCCGTCCGCTATACCTGTCAGTTATGATACTCACAGATTCGACCTTTCCAAAAGCTGTGAATTGCGTCCGCAGCTCTTCCTCAGTCACATCAAAAGATAGATTGCCTACATAGATTTTCATTATTATCCCCCTTTTACTGAATTGTTTCTCCTGCTTCCGCTTAATATCTCCGACGCCGCCTTCTACTGGCACTTTCTTGCTTTTATCCGGGCAGCGTTTCCTTAGATACGAAATGCGGGTGAGCTTCTAACAACATGACGCCTCGAACATCCTAGAAGCATACATAGGCTGGTAGTACCCAGCCCATGTATGCTCACAATGTCAAACCAGCACTATCTGCTGACTCTGACTTTACGGTAGCAATCGATACAGTACACCGGCTTGCCGCCACGGGGTTCAAAGGGTACTTCAGTATCCTTGCCGCACTGGGCGCATTTTGCAGGGAACATCTGTCGCTGGGGTCTGTAGCTACTAGAGCCACTGTCTCCATAACGCTCTGCTTTTCTTGCCTGGCGACAGGAGAGGCAGCGCTTAGGCTCATTGGTATAGCCTCTGGATTGGAAAAGCTCCTGCTCCTCAGCGCTAAAGGTAAAGGTAGTCCCGCAATCGGAACACTGGATCGACTTGTCCTGAAAACTCATCGGATGACCTCCTCTCTTCAGAATTTTAAGTTAGAGCTCGGTCATCCAACTTTTAGGGAATTCGAAGGATTTAAGTACATGATAACCTACACTGCAACTATCAATTTATATAATACACTAAGAGAGCCTATTTGTAAAGCGGGCACAGGCCACCTTATTTGGGCTGCCCTGGGGGTTGGCCCGAAAGCTACGCTAGCCTGTGGAACCTGCCTGAGACACACAAGGAGTCACCAGACCGAAACCCCAGTTAGCTTCCTTTCCAGGCTCCTTACCCTATTTTCCAGGCCCCCGAAGCTGCTTACGCTACTTTCCAGGCTGCTTACCCTCTTTTCCAGGCTCCCTGTAAAAAACGAGCCGCCTACGCTACTTTCCAGGCTGCTTACCTTCCTTTGCAAGGAGATTACCTTAGATTCAAGGTCTGCACTCGGTGAAGGGCCTCTAGGCCCTTGTGGCCCTGTCGAGCCTGCTGGGCCTCGCTCGCCAGGTGGCCCCTGCTTCACGCTGTCTAGCTGCGCCTTGACCTCAGCCGCAATCATTACTTTAAGCTCCTCTGTTGTAGGCTGCTTCTGGCAAGCAGCCGCTAGCAATCCAATTAGGATTAACAATAGAGCAAGAACAATTTGACCTTTCATCGCCAGCCTCCGTCTTTAGTGTCTTCTTAGACACAGCCTTTGTATACCCTATACCTCTCACTGTCAAGAAGCTCTTGACATTTGGTAGCGCATGTGATACCATCTAACCATGAAGACCAGCAGGCGCAAGCC
>JACPPT010000065.1 GCA_016190815.1 Chloroflexota bacterium | reverse complement strand
TATTGAAGCGACTATTGTGAAGGCCGTCTGCTAGCCTCTCTCAAGGGCTTTGACCTCTTCCCAGAGGGCGTTCATCTCGTCTAGGGTTAGCTTGCTGAAGACAAGGCCACGCTCCTTGCAGAGCCTTTCCATAGCGGTAAAGCGCTGGTAGAACCTGTGGTTGGCCTTCCGAAGGGCTCCTTCCATGTCTATCCCCAGCTTTCGCCCCACGTTCACCAGGGCTGCCAGGACATCCCCCAGCTCCTTCTCCTTCTCCTCCAGGGAGACTGCTCCTTTAAACTCCGCCAGTTCCTCCTGCACCTTCTCCAGCACGCTGTCCACATCCTTCCAGTCGAAGCCTGTTGCAGCAGCGCGCTGATGCATGGTCTGACTGTATGCCAGGGCGGGCATTGCTTTGGGTATGCCGTCCAGAACCGAGGCCTTGCCTTTCTCAGCCTGCTTCAGTGCCTCCCAGTTGGCCTCCACCTCTTTTGCCCCTGCCACCTTGACATCCCCAAAAACGTGCGGATGACGGCGGACGAGCTTCTGGGATATGCCCCTGACCACGTCTCCCATTGTGAATTCGTCTGCTTCCTTGGCTATCTGTGCATGGAGGACAATTTGTAAAAGGAGGTCGCCCAGCTCTTCAGAGAGCTTTCCGGCGTCTTTTCTGTCCAGGGCTTCTAGGACCTCGTAGCACTCCTCCAGAAGGAAGCCTTTGAGGGAGTCGTGGGTTTGCTCCCTGTCCCAAGGGCAGCCATCGGGCGCCCGAAGCTTGGCGATGATGCGCTCCAGGGTCTGAAATTTGGAAAAGTTGCTCTTACTGTGAAAGCTCATCTGTGGATCCGTGTCTTGCTGTGGCATGCGCCGATTATACCTTTGGGCCTTCTCCTTGACAAGCGCAAAATAGCAGGGCTATTATGACCACTACGCTTCACTTTAGCGAGGGGAAATGAAGGTTCTCAAAGGCATCGCAATAGGCTTATTTGTCCTTGCCGTACCAGTTTTTCTGGTTACCACCAATGTGCGCTGGGCCTTCAACGAGCCACGCCTCTATGAGTACTCCATCGATAGGTATGGTGCGAGCGCCCGCCCGGAGATAGCCCGGGGCGAGCTGGTGAGGGCAGCTAGGGAGACCATTGCCTACTTCAACTCCCCACAGGAGTTCCTGGAAGTTCGTGTTCGAATTATGGGTGTGGAACGAGACCTCTTCAATGAGCGGGAGGTTGCCCATATGAAGGACGTTAAGGCTATGGTGCGAGGCGTCTACTTGTGGCAGGCCGTGTCCCTCCTTTACATTGTTGGCTTCGTCTTTGTGAGATACCTTGTCGACAGGAGGCGCATCCTGAACATCCTTGCGAGGGTCTTGCTATGGGGGAGCCTTTTCACCCTTGCTCTCTTTTTCGTTGTGGGCGTTGCTTTTCTGGTAAGCTTCAACAGTCTCTGGCTGCTCTTTCACATATTGAGCTTCTCTAATACCCTTTGGGCGCTTGACCCCCAGAAGGACTATCTCATCATCATGTTCCCGGGTCCCTTTTGGTTCGATGCAGTAATGTTGGTAGCTGGGGCAACAATTCTGGAAGCGGTTCTCCTGGGAGGGATAGCCTGGGGCTACTTGGCTTGGCAGAAGAGAAGAGCTAAGGGGAAAGCTTCTCCCCAAAAAGGGTGAAACCTGGAGTTAAGCCTTGTTTCTATGCTCCGCAGGTGGAACAGGAGCCGCCGCCACAGGTGGAGCAAGCGCCGCTAGCGGTGCCCGATACAGGTACTGGAACGCCTTGATCGTTTGTCGTGAACGAGGCAAATACTGATAAGACTCGCTCAGCGTTGTTGTGGCCCTGCGGACATGTCGCTTCGGCATTGGCCTTGCTCATGGGCCTCAGAAGCTCAAAGCGTGACTGGCAAGTTTGGCAGTAATACTCATAAATCGGCATCTTTTCCTCGAATACAAATTTTACCGTGGGAGCCGTATCAAGTCAAGGAAAGAAGCTAGATAGCCTCAATTTTTGGACGTGGCTTATTCCATCTCTCCCCAGGTTGTTCCTACTTTCAAGTCTACCTTCAGTGGGACGCTCAGTTCAACAGCCCTGGACATGGCATCTTGGGCCAGGGCTTTCATATCGGCAAGCTCCCCTTTGGGCACCTCGAAGATAAGCTCATCGTGCACCTGTAGAATCATCTTGCTCTTTATGCACTGCTCCTGCATGGCTCTGTGAATTCTGACCATCGCCACTTTTATGATGTCGGCAGATGTCCCCTGGACGGGCATATTTATGGCCATGCGCTCGGCGGCCTGCCTTGCCTGGGCGTTGCTGGAGTTAATCTCTGGAATGTATCTGCGCCGTCCCAATAGGGTCTGGACGTAGCCACGCTCTTGCGCCAGGCGCTTGGTGGACTCCATATATTCTCTGACACGGGGGTACTTTTGGAAGTAGTTGTTGATGAAGGTGGATGCCTCCTCCTGGGAAAGCTCGGTCCTCTGGGAGAGGCCGTAGTCGCTCATTCCGTAGATTATGCCGAAGTTCACCACCTTCGCCAGTCGGCGCATGTCCGGCGTTACATTTTCCATCGGGACGCCGAAGACGTGGGAGGCTGTGGATGCATGGATGTCTTCGCCACGATGGAAGGCCTCGATAAGGGCTGTGTCCTGAGAGAGATGGGCCAGCACTCTCAGGTCTATCTGAGAGTAGTCTGCCGATAGGAGAAGCCAGTCGGGTGCTCCCTCCGCCACAAAGGCCTGCCTTACCTGCCCGCCCAGCTCTGTGCGAACGGGTATGTTCTGAAGGTTGGGGTCGCTGGAGGAAAGACGCCCCGTGGATGTAACGGTCTGGTTAAGGCTTGTGTGCACCCTTCTCGTTACAGGGTTTACCAGAGCCGGTAGGGCATCGATATAAGTTGATTTGAGTTTGGCTAGCTGACGGTACTGGAGTATGAGCTCCACGACGGGATGGACTCCCTTGAGGGCGTCTAGAACGGCAGCATCGGTGGAGTAGCCGCTTTTGGTTCTTCTAGCCTTGGGGAGTCTTAGCTCCCCAAAGAGAACGGCGCCGAGCTGTTGGGGCGAGTTTATGTTGAATCGGTGCCCCACCAGGTTATAAATCTGGGCCTCCAACTTCGCCAATTCCTCCCCCATCTCCAGGGACATTCGGCTCAAAAGCGCCGTATCCAGGGCAACGCCGTTCCTTTCCATTTGGACAAGCACCGGCACTAACGGTATCTCGACCTCGGAGAAGAGCTTCCAGAGGTCCTGCTTTTTCAACTCCTCTCCGAAGAGGCCGGCGAGCCTGCCAGTCATGTCCGCGTCGGCACAGGCATAGCTGGAGACTCTGGGTATATCCACCTCAGCCATGGAAAGCTGCTTTTTGCCCGTGCCTATAAGCTCTGTGATGGGTGTCATCACAACTCCGAGCCTTCTGAAGGCCAAATCCTTAAGCCCCAGCGCCTTTTCCCCCAGAAGGTAGCCGGCCAGCATGGTGTCGAAGGCCAGACCTTGCACTCCCAGGCGGTGGTTGCCCAAAACCGCCGTATCGTATTTGCCGTTATGGGCAAGTTTGGGTATCTGAGGGTTCTCAATAATGGGTTTGAGTCTCTCGAACACCAACTGCAGGGAGAGTTGTGTACCAGACCTGTGGCCCACGGGGATATAGCTTGCCCTCCCTGACGCTGTGGAGAAGGAGATCCCCACCAGGGCAGCGTTCATGGGGTCCAGGCTTGTGGTCTCCACATCGAAGACGATCTGCCCGGCCTTCGAAAGCTCGTCCACAAGCTTGTCCAGGGCTTCGGGGGTATCGATGGTGACGTAGCTTGTCTCGGGGGCGATGACCTCAGTTTTAGCAGGGGGCTTTCCCGTCTCCAAGCTCAGTCCCTCCGACTGGGGAAGCCTTGCCAGTATGCTTGTGAACTCAAGCTCTCTGAATAGTTCCAGGACTTTCTCTCTGTTGTAGGCACTCCTCCGACAAGCGGACAGGTCTAAGGTTATGGGCAGGTCCCTTAAAATGGTGGCAAGCTCTTTGTTCCGTCGCACCATCTCCTCGTTTTGCCGAAGGAGATCCCGGAGCTTGGGAGGCTCTACCTCGTTGATGCGTCTGTACAGTTCTTCTATGCTCTCGAATTGCTGGAGCAGCTTTGCAGCCGTCTTGTCGCCGATGCTCGGAACGCCTGGTATGTTATCAGTGGGGTCTCCCTTCAAGGACTTGAAGTCTGCTATCTGTGATGGTGTGACACCATATCGCTCTTTCACGGCCGCCTCGTCGTAGAGGACTGTATCCCTGAACATACCTTTGGGTATGAGGGACCTCACCCTGGGGGAAACAAGCTGCACCGTATCGGTATCGCCTGTGATGATGATGGTGTCCATCCCCTTCTGCTCAGCCTGAAGGCACAGGGTACCGATGACGTCGTCAGCCTCGTACCCATCGAGCTCAAAAACGGGCATATTAAACGCCTGCACCAGATCGTGGACCCGCCTGAACTGGGATATAAGCTCCACTGATGCTTTGGGACGGGTGGCCTTGTAACCTTCGTAGCGGGTGTGCCTGAAGGTTGGGCCGGGCCTGTCGAAGGCGATGGCCCAGTGGGTGGGGTTAAGCTCGTTCAGGGACTTGAGAAGGGTGTTGACAAAGCCGAAGACGGCTCCCGTTGGTTCACCTGTCCTCCGCACGGAAAAGGGGGGCAGGGCGTGAAACGCCCGATGCACCAGGGCGTGGGCATCTATGACGATAAGGAGGGGCTTTTCCTCAAGGACACCTTGCTTTTGCACTATCGACCCCAGCAGCTAGGGAAAAGAATATCATTTGTTATTATAGCACCTGCTTCATGCCACAGAAAAAGTTCTGGCCTTTGAAGGCACGGGTATTTTCGCCCTTGGAGCGGCTCCCAGAGGCTAATAGAAAGCAGAATACTATGGGAGGTACCTAGAGTCCTGTCAGGTTATTAGGGCATCATTTGGGGGTGCAGGGGGTGAAGCCCCCGCCGGGGGTCTAGGGGGTGAGGTATAGGCCTTTGGACAGGAGGTACTCACTGTACCCTAATTTAGGTGACGCCACACTAGAGACAACTTAAGGGGCTATTCAGGCGCCTTAAGTGGCACAAAAAGCTGTCCTGCACAGAGATGACTCGGTTCAAGCAAAAAATAACTCCCGAAGCGCCCACAGCGCTCGGGCGGTATCGGATGCTCTTGCTTTCAGACAAAGCCTATCTCAGCTTAAACCAGCGGCTGCTACAAAAAGCTGGCCCTTAAAATAATGCCTTATGATACAGCTTCCTTTTCCCGCTCTAATGTTTCGACGCCGTTTCTCACGGTGTTCAGTATGCTTGAAAGCTGGTCATCAAGCTGATGCAGAGCCTCCAGGGAGTAATCGTTGGCGGCTCTTCTCCTGGTGTTGGCCTGTCGTTCCCCTTCGGCTATGATGGCCTCCGCCTTGCGCTGAGACTCCCGAACGATGTCCTCAACCTTTTTCTGGGCATCCTTCACTATCTGGCTATCTTGAGTCCTCATCTTGGCGTCATCTTCAGCAGCGCCGCGAATGCGCCTGGCCTCCATCTGCGCCTGGTTCAAGATGCTCTCCCTCATCTGGATTATCTGCTGTGCCTCTTTTATGTCTGAGGGGAGGTTTGCCTTGATAAGTTCCAGTGCCTCATTGAGCTTTTCCATGTCCACCATGCCCCTTTTCGTTAAAGGGAGCTTGGCGCTCGACCCAGCGATGGCTTCTATCCTGTCGATTTGCCTGAGAATTTCCATTTCCGCTTTTGCCTCCTTTTCCTTTCTTGCCTTACTGCTTTCTTGTGGAAGAGAACTTCTTCCTAAGGGCTTCTTCTATGTGCTTCGGCACGAGAGTTGATATTACGCCTCCTAGTGATCCCACCTCCTTTAAAAGACTTGAGCTTAAGAATTGAAACTCCAGGTTAGCCATAAGACAGACCACTTCTATATCTGGAGCCACCTTCTTGTTCATAAGCGCCATCTCGAACTCCCGCTCGAAATCGGAGCTCATCCGCAGGCCCCTCACTATAACTTTGGCTCCCACCTTTCGGGCGAAATCCACTGTCAGGCCAGTATAGGGTATTACTTTGATGTTGGGGATGTGGGCGACTGCCTTTTCGAACAGGTCCACCCTCTCTTTAGTGTTGAATAAAAGCTGCTTGGAAGGCGTATCGTACACAGCAACAAATAGCTTGTCAAAAAGCGCTGCTGCCCTGATGGCGATATCTATGTGACCGTTGGTTCCAGGGTCGAAGCTTCCAGGATAGAGGGCGATAGTCAACGCTTTGCCTCCTCTCTGTAGATGGAAATACAGGTGTCGCCATAACGACGATCTTTTACCCTGGAGGAGTTACCGTAGCGCTCTTCTAATTGTTGACGTCGAGAATGCTCCACCACTACGGTCGTATTATCGCGGGACAGGTTCAGGCTGCCAAGCTTGAGGAGAACTTCTCCAATGGACTCATCCCCATAAGGGGGGTCCATGAAAACGAGGTCATACGGCCCTTTGACGAAAGATAGGGCTTTCTTGACACTGGAGCAGTACACATGGGACTGCTCTTCGAACCCTGCTCCCTTCAGGTTCTGCTTGATTAGGTCACAGCTTCTGGGGTCTTGTTCGATAAAATCGACCCACTGGGCACCCCTGCTCAAGGCCTCTATCCCCAGGGCGCCGGTCCCGGCGTACAGGTCGAGGACTCTAGAAAGAGTGGTGTTCATCGAGGCGAGGATGGAGAAGATAGCACTCCGGACCGTGCTTGAGGTGGGTCGAAGAGAGCGCCGTTTGTTTGACTTTATGGTTAGCCCTTTAGCCTGTCCTGCGGTTATCCGCATCGCTCAGCCCTCTCAGAATTATTCCAAAGCCTAGTTTAAGACTTTTTCTACCAAGCTTTTAACTTGAGCTTTATCCTGCCAAGTATCAAGGCTCAAGGTTGTGCTTATTATATCACATTATCATAATATTTCAAGAATGTTTTTAGACCTTTTTCTGCCAAATTTTCCACGAAAAGGGCGGGGAGACTTTACTGCCAGCGGAAAATTCTTATGGAAAGAACCAAAGAGCCCAGGGTCCAGGCCAGCAGGACGAAGATATCTGTGCGAAAGGAAGAAAGAGCCGACCCGTTGTTAATTATCTCCCTTAAGGCGTGGTTGAGGTAAGTGAGGGGCATGAGTTTGACCAGAGGTTGAATGAAGCTGGGGGCGCTATCGGTGGGGAAATATGAGCCGCTCAAGAACATCATGGGGAAGGATATAAGCATGGCCACGGCGTTGGCGCTTTCTGACTTCTTTATAAAGCTTCCTATTATGTAGCCCAGGGATAAGATACAAAGAGACCCCAGGGCGATCATGAAGCTTAGAGTGAGGTAGCTCCCCTGAACTGATACCTTGAATAGAAGCCATCCTATCGCAACGAGGAGAGCGGCTTGAAGGAAGGATAATATGACGTGAGCCACAATCTGACTGCTTATGAGGTTAAATGGACGCAGGGGCGTAACCCCCAGGCGTTTCAGGATGCCTCTCTCCCGCCAGCTTATGAGTCTCACCCCCACGAACATATTGGCCCACATTATCATCATGCCCACCAGTCCCGGGGTAAGGGAATCTATCACCCTCAGGCGCTTTGCCGTTATGCCTTCCTCCTTTATAGTGATGGGATCGAGGGCGCCGGTGAGCTGGCGGTTGAGGCCATCAACGATGGCCTGGATCACCGCCCTGGCCTGTGTGGCAGCCACCATATTGCCCTGGTCGAAATAGACGTCTATTCTGCTCCCCCCTCTAGCCAGGCCATCTTCAAAGCCCGATGGAATAACCATCACAACCCGGCGCTTGCCTGAGCGAAGGCCTTCCAGCTCATTCTCCCTTTCGCCTTGCTGCACGTCCAGGGAACTGCTGATTTTCAAGGCCTCGACCAAGGTGCTGGATGTAGTAGACCTGTCCTCGTCCACCAGTCCCAGGGAGAAGGGGGAACTGCCTTCAACACCGAATAGATATCCAAAGAGCACCATTGACACAAAGGCTATTCCAAAGCTGGCCACGAGGTATTCCTTGTTCCGCCAGAGCATCAGCATCTGGCAGTGCACCAGTCGCCAGAATCCTTTCATCAGCTATTCCTCTACTATTCTCTCAGCCTTCGACCGGTAAGGGAGATAAAGACGTCCTCAAGGCTTGCGGTATGAACCCTGAGGTCGCTTATGGCTGCCGACCTCTCCTGCGCAAGCCTCATAAGCCCTAGAAGGGTAGCCTGGGGGTCCTGGGTGAAAAGGTGGTGTTCCTTTTCTTTGTTGTGCACGGATTTCACTGAAGGAAGCTTCTCCAGTTCCCGCACATCCAGGCCGTCCCCTATGCTAAATTCGATGGTGTTATCAAATCCCAGGTTCTTTATAAGCTGCCTGGGTGTATCCATAGCAATTATTTTCCCGTGGTCCATTACAGCCACCCTGTCGCAGAGGCTTTCTGCCTCCTCCATGTAGTGAGTGGTCAGGACAATGGTCTTACCGTTGCTGCGGATTTCCTGAACAAGCTCCCACACGCTGCGGCGTGCCTGCGGGTCGAGCCCTGTGGTGGGCTCGTCCAGGAAAAGCACCTTGGGGTCGTTCACCAGAGCTAGCGCTAAGGCAAGTCGCTGCTTCTGTCCTCCCGATAGCTCCTTGACCGGGCTTTTTTGCTTATCAGTCAGGGCAAGCTTGGTTACGAGGCTTGTTAAATTCACTTTCTTGCTGAAAAGCCCCTGAAAGAGATGGATAGTTTCCATGACAGTAAGCTCGTCAAAGAGGGTGGTGGATTGAAGCTGAACTCCAATCAGCTCTTGGACAGCCCTTTTCTCTTTCAGGACATCTATGTCGCAGACTCTGACAGAGCCGCTATCAGCAGTCCTCAGGCCTTCTATTATCTCCAGCGTCGTGGTTTTCCCTGCGCCATTGGGTCCGAGGATGCCGAAGACCTCTCCATCTTCAACATTAAAGGTAACCTCATGGGCAGCCTTTACTTTGCCGTAGGACTTGCACAGACCAGCTACTTCAATTATGGCCAAGCCTCTGCCTCCATGGCTCGATGATTACCTTGATAGAGTCCTGAGCTTTTGCTACGAGCTCGAAGCCCAGCCCCGTGTCTGCAAGGCCCAGGCGGTGGGTTATCATCTGTTGCACCTGGACCCTTCGAGAACGAATTAGCTCGAGGGCTGCTGCGTAGTCCGAAGGGCTTCCCGCATATGATGTGGTCAGGGTTATGTCGTTCCGCCAGAAGAGGTCGTTCACCGAGATAGGTATGGTTACGTCGGGTTCTGTCGGGGCGAAGAACAGAACAGTTCCGCCGCGCTCCACAGATTGCAGCGCCTGGGCTATGGCTGGCCTGGCACCTGTGCACAATATCACCATGTCGGCAAGCCTGCCATCGTTTAGCTGGCGCAGATGGGTTGGGACGTCATCCCCAGCGTGGAGGGCGGCATCGGCCCCAAACTGTAGCGCTGCCTTGAGCCTGTACTCCACAACATCTGTTGCTACTATGCGACCTGCCCCTGTGGCACGGGCGAGGTGTATGTGAAGAAGCCCTGAAATGCCGCTTCCTATGACCAGCACGCTCTGTCCCGGCTGGAAGCCGGCCCGCCTCTGTCCTCGGAGGACACAGGCCAGGGGCTCGGTGAAGGTTGCCTCTTCCCAGGAGACATCCCTGGGAATGAGAAATACGCCGTGGTCCACGTTCATGGCTGGCACCCGAATGAACTCGGCAAAGCCACCGGGGTAGAAATTCGTCTTGCGGAGGGTTTCGCAAACTGTGTGATGGCCGGAAAGGCAATAATGGCAGGTGTTACAGGGGACGTGGTGAGCTACTGTGACACCGTCGCCCACCTTGTAGCGGTCTATCCCTTCCCCGATATCTACGATCTTCCCAGCGATCTCGTGGCCCAGCACCAGAGGCGACTTGTTGAGGCGGTACCACTCCATAACATCGCTGCCACATATGCCGCTGGCCTCCACCCGCACCAGCAGCTCACCAGGGCC
>JACPPT010000068.1 GCA_016190815.1 Chloroflexota bacterium | reverse complement strand
GTGCAGTTCGGGCGGCCGATTGGCAGCTTCCAGGCGGTGCACCACCACCTCGCCGACATGTACAGGGACATAGTTACGTCCCGCCTCCTCACATACCAGGCAGCCTGGAGACTCGGGGAGGGGCTCCCCGCCGCTAAAGAGGTCTCCATGGCAAAGACCAAGCTGAACTACGCCTACCCGGCGGTTACCCGCATGGCCCACCAGATTCACGGCGGGGTTGGCTACTATACGGAATACGACCTTGAGCTCTACTACCGGCGGGCCCTGGCAGGCCAGGTTGGTTATGGAGATGCCCCCCATCACAGGGAGCTCATCGCAAAAGAGCTCGGCATCTAGTACTACTACGTCAAGTATGGCAGAATGCAGATTGTCACTGGTCATTGCGAGCCCTTCGCTAACTCAGGATAAACTCAGCGAAGCAATCTCAGGGAGGGGAGACACCCTCCATCCAGAGTTCGCCACGCTTCGCCCGCGATGACTTAACGCAGTGGTACTAGCTGAAGAGCATGGGTGGTCTTCGTTCATGCCACGGAGTGCTGGCCTCGTACGCATAGGCAACTCTGAGCACCTTCTCATCTTCGAAGGGCTTGCCTACAATTTGAAGCCCTGTGGGCAGTCCTTTGGATGGGAAGCCGCAAGGGACAGATATTGCAGGGTTCCCCGTAAGGTTAAAGGGTCGGGTGAAAAGGCTCGTTATCTTTCTCACTTTATAGACAACGCCGTTGACTCTTGCCATGCGCTGGCCGATTTTGGGGGCTGTTAAAGGCGACGTCGGAGTGACCAGAATATCCACTTTCTGGAATACATCCTGTACTTCTCTCATCAAAAGGGTCCGGGCTCGCTGTGCCCTCAAGTAGTCCTTCGCCAGAATGACTTTGCCAACCTCCAGACGAGCTCTTGCCTCCTCGCCGTAGTCGCCGGGCCTGGCGTTGAAATAAGGCTCGTGGTAGGAAATGGCCTCAGCGTTGATTATGGCTGCGCCGATGGCGTAGGCATATCTAGCATGGGGTATGGAAACCTCCTCGACAGTAGCGCCCAACTCTTCCAGCACCTTTATCGCCCTACACACCGTCTCTCGAACCTTGCCGTCAGCCCTCTCGAAAAAATGCTCTCTAAGGAGGCCGAGCCTCAGACCCTTTATCCCCGCCGCCAGCCCCTTAGAGCAGTCGGGGGCACGGATATGACTGGTTCTCTGGTCTTTGCGGTCTGGGCCAGCAGCAATACTGAAGAGAATGGCCAAATCTTCGACACTCCTGGCCATGGGGCCTATGTGATCCAGAGACCAGCTCAAAGGGATAACGCCGTGTCTGCTCACACGGCCGTAGGTTGGTTTGAATCCAACCACACCGCACAGGGAGGCCGGGCTGCGAATGGAGCCGCCGGTGTCTGTGCCAAAGGAGCCAAAGCATAATGAGGCAGCGAGCGCCGCCGCAGGGCCGCTGCTAGAGCTGCCCGTAATCCTTTCCATATCCCAGGGGTTTCTAACAACCCCATATGGACTATCGTCGCTCGTATGGCTCATGGCAAACTCATGAAGATTAAGCGTGCCGAGGAAGATCGCGCCTGACTCTTTTAGACGCTTCACGACTGTTGCATCCTGTCTGGGGACGAAGTCAGCGAGAATTCTGCTGCCTGCTGTAGTTCGAACACCCTTTATCCAGAAGATGTCTTTAAGGGCAACGGGCACCCCGTGGAGGGGGCCGAGGTAGTTGCCAGAGGCTATAGCTTTCTCAGCATCTCTTGCAGACTTAAGGGCGGTGTCTTCCAGTATCGTGATATAGGCGTTGACCCTGGGGTTGACTTCATCAATGCGGGCTAAGGCCGCCTTGGTAACCTCTAAAGGAGAGACGTCCCTATTCCGTACCAGCCTGGAAAGCTGTGAGAGGGTTAGAAAGCAGATTTCCCCTTCCATCACATATGCCTTATCCTCTTGTTGTGAATATAATGACAGGGAAGAATAGAAAACTCAGGCTAATTCTAATGGATTGCTGCTGGAGATGTAAAGAGCAGCTTTTTCTATAGTTACTCATAGGTGAGATAAGCTGACTAGTGCTTTTGCAGAAAGCCCTGGCTTGCTTACAAAAAATGTACTTGGTCGTCATCGCGCCCCTTGCTCATTATCCCCCGCTATTGACAAAATGCGACTAATCTGTTATTCTGGTTCTGTTCAGACCAGCAGTCAGAAGGAGGTCAGAATGAACAGGAAGGCAGAGCTAGAGAATTGGCTCCAAGAGCTCAAAGAGACTATTCAAAAAATGCAACAGAAACTGCGACCAGAGTTGGAACAGCTTGACCACCTGCGAAAGCAGCTTAGCTATGTGAATGAGTTGCTACTGACTTTAGGTGGGCAGCCATCTTCCACTATCCCAGACACCTCTACTAGTGGAAGTTCTGTAGTATGGGCAGATATTTGCCAAGAGCACGGCTGGACTGTCGGAGGTGACAGCGCACATCGTGTTGTTCGCCGTAAAAGCTCTTCCCTCCATGAGTCCATTCCACACTTCTGCCCATACGATAAGCGACGTTATCCGTGATAGGCTGCGGATAGAGAAGCCAAGCTCGCACCGTCAGCGATGAAGGAGAACTGAACAGTGAACACAGCCAATAGGGGCTTATCCCTTCCGCAACTTGCCAAACAGCTTGGCGTCAGCCACACCTTCTTGTCTCAGATACGGAATGGTAAGCGGCCTCTGCTCGAGTCACTGAAAGAGAAGTTGGTGGCTCTTTGTGCTTATTACTTGCTTATCGCTGATAAGTAGCCTGAAGCTATAAAAATGGAGCGGGCGAGGAGATTCGAACTCCCGACGTCCTGCTTGGGAAGCAGGCACTCTACCGCTGAGTTACACCCGCTCACCCCCGTATTATAGCTGTTTAACGCCGACTTACTCCCTGCTTCCATATCTTAGCCCACTCCTGCAACTCCATGAGTATCTTGAGCTTCCTCAAGTAAGGGAGCCTTGCCTGCTTGCGGTGAAACTCCTCTTTGAGCCTGTAAAGCTCCTGCCGGGTTAAATGTCGAGCCATCTCCCCACCTCTTCATACCTCTCCCTTAAGCCGTGCCTGTTAAGAATGTCGCTTAACTTATCCTTGTCTACCCTGGCCTGTGTCATCAGGAGGGCGATTTTGGCTTTATCTTTGGCCCTTCCTGCCCTTGCTGATAGGGCAACCAGGTATTCTGGCGACAGAACCTTTGTCCGCAAGCCACCGATTTTTACCCGTCTGGCATTGGCAACTGCCTCCCGCTCCAGCTCATCGGCCGACATGAACTGGACGGGGAAGCCTTCAACCAGAATATGACCACCCTTCCATTTGTATCCGAGTCCTGCAAACTCATCAAAGACGGGGGTGAGGAGCACCAGTGGACCAAGCTCCTTCCTGGGAACTACCAGTATATCAAGGTCCTGGGTGAAGAAGGCTTCGGTATACCTCATCATGGCCACTGCCCCGTATATAGCATAGTCTGAGATGGCCCTCTTCCTCTTTAACGAGTTCATAGTTCGGATAACCTCAAGTATCGCCGTAACCTTAGCCAATCATCGCCACCTGCTCACAGTTTGCTTGCTCTCTCCTGTCGGGCTTGCCGAACCGACTGCACCGTCTTGAAGAGGGCCTGTATTATGAAGAGGCTTCAGGGCAAAAATGGAGCGGGCGAGGAGATTCGAACTCCCGACGTCCTGCTTGGGAAGCAGGCACTCTACCGCTGAGTTACACCCGCTCACTCGCTTTCTATTCTAGCCCAGAGGCCAAAACTTTGTCAAAGGGGATGTAGTTTGATTAACACCCCCAAACCCCCTCAAGGGGGGTTCACGGTGACCCTTCGGGTATATTTGTAGATAGGGGGACACCCCTTCGGCAGGCTCAGGGC
>JACPPT010000062.1 GCA_016190815.1 Chloroflexota bacterium | reverse complement strand
GTTGAATTTGTTCGCATTAAATGCTAGATTTCCCGCCAAAGAAAGGACTCTGAACATAGATATACCCTTGGTGAGCACTATTTGCGGATCAAGCTATGTGGAAGTCATTTAAGAGGGGCTGCCAAATCGTAAATGCGATGAGCTACAAAGCTGTCTGGCAGGGGTAGCAATAACAGGAGGTGACATGTGAGCAGAACCGCAATCGTCTTCGGCATCGGGGAGGTGGGGTCCTGGGCATTGGAGCTCCTATCCCGCCGCCAAGACGTGGATTTTGTTGCTGCTGCCGATATACGCGGCGATTGGGGAGCTTACAGAACAGAAATGGCCGCCATCGGCGCTGCCATGGATGGGCAGAAAAAGAGCTTCTCATTCCATATGGTTGACGCTCAAGATGTTGACGCCACAGCCAAGATTCTATCCCAGGTGAAGCCGTCAGTCATAGTGAACGCCATGACTCTCAAAGCCCCTCGGGTGGTGTGGGAAATGCTGAATAGCATCCCTGAGAATAAACGTCAGCGGGCCGCGGCAAGCCTGAGCCTCGGGATTCAAATTCCGTGGCATGGCCTGCTGGCCGCCCGACTGCTACAAGCTATCCAAAAATCTGGGGTGGAGGCACACGTCGTTAACATCTCCTTCCCAGATGCAGTAAATCCTATGTTGTGGAGGCACGGCTTTGGCCCGACATGTGGCGCAGGCAATAGCGAGCACGTGGCTTACGAGATCAAACGCATGATAAGCGCACAGGAAAAGGTGTCCATCCATGAGGTGCTTGTGTATTTTGTCGGTGCGGGGGCTGCTCTCATCCGAGAAGGTCCCCAGAAGGTTCCGCCGTTCCTCCGGATTTTTGTGCGAGAACAAGAGGTGACAAGCAAATACGACACGAAATCGCTGGTCGAAGTGGCAGTCAAGGCTCGCTTCTTCCAGTTGGGACGCCGACCGCAGCTATTCTCCAATATAGGAGCCTCGGCATGCAAAAACGCCATGGCGATTCTGAACGATACAAACGAGCTTATGACCGTTAATTCGCCCAACGGGCTATCCGGGGATTACCCAGTTCGATTGAGCGCCAAAGGGGCGGAGATAGCCCTTCCAAAGGATTTATCCCTTGAGGATGCTATGATAATAAGCCACGAGGGGCTTCGGTACCACGGAATTCGGGAGATTCGTGACGATGGTACGGTAGTTTACACAGATGAAGCGCATGGAGCAGCCAAGGAAGTCCTGGGATACGACTGCAAGGAGCTCCACTTCGAGGAGCTAGAGGCCAGAGCTGCCCAGCTCTCTCAGGCCTACAACCGACTGGCCCAGAGGTTCTCATAGGGGGCTGACGTGAAATAGAGGCTGGAAGGCCAGCTTCTACCAGTGATGCCTCATCGCTCCAATACGGTCGCCAGGCCGTGAGGCCCAAAATCAGCGATTGAATATTCGCTTGATGTCACCCTGAGCGTAGCGAAGGGTCTCTAAACGCAAGATGCTTCGCTTCGCTCAGCATGACATACTGCGTTTAGTCTTGTGGCTCAGCCGGTGATCCTCGGCAAACCCGAATCGCTATTTCTGAATGGAGGGTTTCGTTCAGTTTTGGTTGACGAGAGAATAACGGACGTCATTGCGAGGGCACAGAGTGCCCGTGGCAATCTCCGAATATGCAAGGCATGAGATTGCTTCGTCGCATTGCTCCTCGCAATGACAGACAATTTCAACCAAAAGCGAACGTTACCGTATGGAGAGAATACTAGCAAAAAGTGGTGTTATAATTTATGCTATGCAAGAATCCCTAAATTCAAACAGGAAACACAAATATGGAAACAACGAACATAGGAAAAGCCCCCGTCAGGAGATTCCCTCCCTGGATCAAGGCCAGAGCACCTGGTGGGCAAACCTATTTGCGCCTGAAAGGCATGATGAGGCTCTCTACCCTCCACACCGTCTGCGAAGAAGCCCACTGCCCGAATATAGGGGAGTGCTGGGAGAACGGCACGGCTACATTCATGATTCTGGGTGATATATGCACACGCAACTGCCGCTACTGCGCTGTTAGGAGCGGCCGCCCTGAGGGGCTGGACCTGGAGGAGCCTATAAGGGTGGCAGAGGCAGTCAAGCGCCTGGGGCTTAAACACGCCGTCATAACCTCGGTGAACAGGGACGACCTGGCCGATGGAGGAGCATCTATTTTTGCTGAGACCATAAGAAAGAGCCGAGAGCTTCTCCCGTCCTGCCGAGTAGAGGTCCTTATTCCAGATTTTCAAGGCTCATGGGAGGCCTTGGCCACCGTGATGAACGCCTTCCCCCACATTCTGAATCACAACATAGAGACCGTCCCAAGGTTATACAGGCTGGCGAGGGCAAAGGCCACTTATTCCAGGTCCCTGGAGCTTCTCAGGCGCGCTAAAGAGATGAACAGGGCTAAGGTCCTCACCAAGTCAGGCTTAATGGTGGGTCTGGGAGAAGAGTGGGAAGAGGTGATCCAGGTTATGAAGGACCTGCGGGAAAACGAGTGCGATATACTGACCGTGGGCCAGTACCTAAGCCCCTCGCCCAAGCACCTGCCTGTAGCGAGATTCTACACGCCAGAGGAGTTCGCAAAGCTTAAGGAAAAAGGTCTGGAGATGGGCTTTCGCCACGTAGAGTCAGGGCCACTGGTGAGAAGCTCATACCACGCCCACAAACAATCCCTCAACGTGGTTGTCTAGCCCTGCCTTATGCTAAACTTTTGACACCTTCTTCCCCGGATTGTTTGTGAGAAAGCGCCGACGATGTGCTATAGTAGCTGGTTGATGCTCAAAAATGTATGACGTAATTGTAGTGGGAGCAGGCCACGCAGGGTGCGAGGCAGCCCTTGCCGCTGCCAGGATGGGGCACAGGACGTTGCTCTTGACCATAAATATGGACAATGTAGCCCTCATGCCCTGCAACCCCTCCGTTGGGGGGCCGGCGAAGGGACACCTTGTCAGGGAGATAGATGCCCTGGGTGGCGAGATGGCCCGCAACACCGACAGTACCTTCATACAGATTCGAATGCTCAACACGGGAAAAGGCCCTGCCGTGCAGGCACCCAGAGCCCAGGCCGATAAAAAGCTCTACAGCCTTACGATGAAGAAGACCTTGGAGCGGCAGCCCAATCTGGACTTGAAGCAGGCCATGGTGGTAGAGATAAAGATAATGGAGCAGGGTGAAAATGGCTGCGCGCCCATTCGGCACTTCCACGTGAAAACTCATCTGGGCTGGACTTATGAAGGAAAGACGGTCGTGCTCACCACAGGAACTTCCCTGGCAGGGCGCATTATAACAGGCGAGGTAACGATCCCCGCTGGGCGTGCAGGTGAGCCACCCGCCATAGGCCTCTCAGAAAGTCTGGCAGCCCTGGGGCACACCCTCCTAAGGCTCAAGACGGGCACTCCCCCCAGGATAGACGCCAAGACCATAGATTTCAGCAAGACGGACATACAGGCTGGTAGCCATGTCCCCCTGTACTTCAGCCTATGGGGAGAACCCATCGATACTTCTAAATTCCCAGAGCCAAATCCGGTCTATCCTCCGGGACCACCAACCCCCTGGCGTCGTCAGCTACCATGTTATCTCGTCCACACCAATTCCAGAACCCATGATATAATCCGCGCCAACCTAAATAGAGCACCCCTTTTCACAGGTCTAATCAAAGGGGTAGGCCCCAGGTACTGCCCCTCCATCGAGGACAAGGTGGTCAGGTTCGCTCACAAGGAGTCCCACGGCCTTTTTCTGGAGCCCGAAGGCTGGGAGACCAACGAGGTCTATGTGCAAGGGGCCAACACCAGCCTCCCCGAGGACGTGCAGCTAGCAATGCTGCGCACCATCCCAGCCCTGGAGAGGGTGGAGATGATGAGGGTGGGCTACGCCGTAGAGTACAATGGCGTGCGGACAAGCGAGTTCGGGGCATCCCTGGAGTCTAAACTGGTGCCAGGGCTCTTCTTCGCCGGTCAGATCTGCGGCACATCGGGCTACGAAGAGGCAGCAGGCCAGGGCATTGTGGCTGGGATAAACGCAGCCCTCAAGGTCAGGGGAAAGCCCCCCCTCATACTGAGACGAGACCAGGCATACATCGGGGTAATGATAGATGACCTGGTGACGAGGGAGCACACCGAGCCATACCGCCTGTTTACCTCCAGGGCGGAGTTCCGCCTGCTCCTGCGGCAGGATAACGCAGACCTGCGGCTTGCCCCCATCGGATACGAACTGGGGCTTATAGATAAAAGGCGCTACGAATTGGTGGAGAAAAGGCAAGATGCCATAGCCGAGGAGGTCCGCCGCCTGTCAACCTCACACCTCTCCCTGGGAGAAGATATGCTCTCCTTATTTGAAGGCCATGGTATTCCGCCTGTCGCCAAGAGCGCCACCTACTCAGAATTCCTTTGCCGCTCCGATGTCACCTACCAGACTCTTTTAAAGGTGGGGCTGGGACGCAAAGAGCTGGATGCCAGAGTCCAGGAGCAGGTGGAGATAGAGGTCAAGTATCAGGGCTTCATCGCCCAGCAGATGCGAGAAGTTGAGCGGATGAGCAGACTGGAGGAAAGGCGCATCCCTGAGGACCTGGATTACGATAGGGTCAGCGGGCTTCGTACGGAAGCCCGGCAAAAGCTTGCACGCTTCAGGCCCGCAACCCTCGGGCAAGCCACCAGAATAAGCGGCGTCACCCCCGCAGATATGGCTATCTTGATGGTACACCTGGAGCGAGGGAAAAGGCTCAGCAACCCAGTTCATCAATAGCTTATGGAGGTCAAACGATGGCACGTGTTCGACTTGTGCAGACGGAACAAGCTCCCCCCGAAATTCAAGAGCTCTTCAAACAGATAGAGGGGAAAGGAGCTAAAGTCCTAAACCTATTCAGAGCTATAGCCAACAGCCCAAACGTTTTGCGTAACTTCATGAGACTGGGGGTCTCGCTCTTGTCCTGGGCAAAGCTTTCGCCCAAACTCAGGGAGCTTGCCATACTGAGGGTAGCCAAGCTTTCTGCGAGCGAGTATGAATGGACACAGCACGTCCCTATAGCGCTCGGGGCCGGTGTACGCCGGGATCAGATAGAGACCATCGCAGATTGGAAAAAGTCCACCAGCTTCAGTGATGAAGAGCGTGCCGTGCTACAGTACACGGACGAAGTGGCGCAGGATGTCAAGGTAAAAGAGAAGACCTTCAAGGTGCTCCAGGGGTATTTGAACGAGCAGGAAATTGTTGAGCTGACGCTTTCCATCGGCTACTGGGGGATGGTCGCCCGGGTTCTGGTGCCTCTTCAGGTGCAGATAGAGGAGCAGTCCCTAAGCTCTGCAAAAGATCTGCTAGGTTCAAAGCCCGCTTGATAAGAGGTTGGTGAAATCAAAGGGCTATCAAATACCCTTAATTTATAAAATTCAAGACCTCGCTCAGGCTTTGAATCTTGGGGCAATCATTGATTCCCCCGAGAAGGCCCTCCCTGTCTATCAGTATGGGTTGAATGCCGACGCCTCTAGCCCCTATAACGTCAGAGTTATACTGGTCACCTACGTGGATGGTTTCTTCAGGCCTCACCCCGGCCTTTTTAAGAGCCAGAAGGAAAATGGGAGGATGGGGTTTCTCCGACCCTGCCTCCAAGGAGGTGAGGACGAAATCCGTATAAGGCAGCAGGCCCAGCTTCTCATAGATGTTGCCCAAGTCCCTGTAGATGTTGGAGATTATTCCGACGACGAGACCTTTGCCCTTTAAAACGCCCAGGGTGGAAATCACGTCATCGAAAAGCACAAGGCTGTAATTGAACTTGCGTACCCGAGCATATATAGAGGCCGCCATCTCCTTGGTTACAGGGGCATCCGCACCTTCCAGAAGGACCCTTTCGTATTCTGCAAAGAAGTCTCGCTGCCCCTCCTCCGTGCGCTTGGAAAGGGGCATGCGGGCGTTCTCCCTGGCCAGAAAGTCATCGGCCAATGCGTAACCCCGAAGGATCGCCTCATGAGTCACCTGGATGCCAAACTCCTTACAGGCCGCAGCCTGAAGCTCCTCCCTGGGAGGATAGAAATGGGCAATGGTGTTGTACATATCAAAGAAGACAGCTCTTATCATAGCAACCATGCTCCCTCGGTATCTTGTGCCATATTAACCTTCTCCGGTTATATAATTGGAACAGCCTTCCCGACAGGAAATTTTAGCACATGCGGGGTAAAAAGCACCAATGCCTGGAAACATTGCCCCAAGTCTATATAAACTTCAGGATTTCATCCTGAACTTACTTTTCCCGCATCACTGTATTGGGTGCAGTAAGGAAAGAACTCTTCTTTGCAGCGCCTGCAGAGAGGGCCTCCCCAGGCTCCAACCCCCGTACTG
>JACPPT010000067.1 GCA_016190815.1 Chloroflexota bacterium | reverse complement strand
TGGGGAAATGGCCAAAGCGCATTACCCCTATAGGAGTTGGAAGGATGTTACCACAGAAGGGCATATCCCTACGGAGATACGCCTTGTTATTAAGGAATCAACTTAAATCGAGTAGAACCATACACCCCGCCCTTGTAGAAAAAGCTCAGAAATGATAGAATTCAGCAAACATTACAAATCCTGGAAAAATATGCTTATTGCAACCCGAACATTTGATATTTGGACTCCGCGGGCGGAAAGGAGCACAGGGCCTTGGGCAAAATAAATGTTGCAATCATTGGGGTAGGAAACTGCGCCTCATCTCTGGTTCAAGGAGTTTATTACTACCGTAACGCTCAAGAAAACGACTTCATACCTGGCCTGATGCACGTAGACCTTGCAGGCTACCATATATCCGACATAGAGTTTGTGGCAGCCTTCGATATAGATGCCAACAAGGTGGGCAAGGACATAGCTGAAGCCATCTATACACCCCCTAATAACACCTACAAGTTTTGCGATGTGCCACGTACAGGAGTTATGGTTGAGAGGGGCATGACCCATGATGGGCTGGGGAAATACCTGTCGCAGATTATAAAGAAGGCTCCAGGACATACTGCAGACATCGTTAACATCCTGAAAGAGCGAGAGGTCCACGTGGTTGTAAGTTATCTGCCTGTGGGGAGTGAAGAGGCAACCAAGTGGTATGTAGAGCAAGTTCTGGCCGCCGGATGTGGCTTTGTCAACTGCATACCCGTTTTTATAGCAAGGGAGAAGTACTGGCAACGACGGTTTGTCTCCAGGGGGCTGCCCGTAATAGGTGATGACATAAAATCACAGGTAGGGGCTACTATAACCCATAGGGTCCTCACCAGGCTTTTCAGGGAAAGAGGGGTCAAGCTAGAGCACACCTACCAGCTAAACTTCGGAGGAAACACCGACTTTTTCAATATGTTGGAGAGAGAGCGCTTGGAGTCCAAAAAGATCTCCAAGACCAATGCGGTCACCTCTCAATTGGATTACCGGTTGGAGCCCGATGACATCCACGTTGGGCCGAGCGACTACGTCCCGTGGCTCAAGGACCGCAAGTTTTGCTATATACGCATGGAGGGCCGGACCTTCGGAGACGTGCCCCTGAATTTGGAGATGAAGCTGGAAGTCTGGGACAGCCCCAACTCCGCTGGTGTGGTTATAGATGCCATCAGGTGCTGTAAGCTCGCCCTCGACCGGGAGATGAGCGGGTCCCTCGTCGCCCCCTCTGCCTATTTCATGAAGTCGCCGCCGATCCAGTATACCGACGAAGAAGCCAGGAGAATGCTCGAAGAGTTCATCGCAGGCAAGGGTGTATGACCTACCGGATCCTGTGGAGCACTTTGAGTTTCTTAGCCCAGAAGCTGCCTCTTTCATGGGGGTATAGCTTAGCTATTCTTTCCGCAGACCTGGTCTACGCCTTCTGGCCTGATTGGCGAAAGTATGCAAAGGAAAGCATGGCCCACGCCTTGGGCAAGGATGCCAGCCCCAAACAGGTTGCCAGTGCGGCCAGAAAGTCCATCCGCAATTACTTCAAGTTTATCGTAGAGTTCCTGCGCTTCCCCAGGCTCAGGCAGGAGGACATGGCAAAGCAAATCATGTTTAGCAGTTGGGATAACCTGGACAAGGCCTTTCAGGAAGGCAAAGGCGTGATCCTCATTGGGCTACACATGGGCAACTGGGACCTCGCCGCCGCCGCCGTTGCGGTGAGGAAGTACCCTCTCAACGTAATAGTCAATGCTTTTGGCTCACAATCACTGACTCAAATAGCCGGGAGCGTAAGGGAAAAGCTTGGCATGAAACTCATCCCCAGAAACGGAGGCGCAAGAAAGCTGGCTCAGGCTCTTCGCAAGAATGAAATGGTGGCCCTCCTCATAGACCAGCCAGAGGCCGACTCCTGCCTGGAGGTTCAGTTCCTGGGGGAGCCCGCAAGAGTGCCCGCAGGGGCTGCGACTCTTGCCCTCAAGACCGGAGCCCGGGTTATTATAGGGGGAATGGTGAGGCTGCCCAACAACAGGTTTCTGGGGCTTCTCGACGAGCCTACAGAATTCAAAACAACGGACGATTTCCAGCAAAACGTTCTGGCCCTCACTCAGAGTATTATGGCCTCCCTGGAAAAAATGGTGAAGTCTTACCCCGACCAGTGGTATATGTTCCGACCGATGTGGGGAAATCACAAATGCTAATGTATTACGTCTATAAGATTGCCCTGGCAACAGTGGCCCGACTTCCTCTTAGAGCTGGATACTGGCTCTTTTGCCGCATCGCGGACATCTCTTTCCTCTTCAAGAAAGGAACAAGAGAAGTCTCCGCCAGCAACATTAGAAGAGCTCTGGCCCCTGATGCCAGCAACAAGAAGCTCCGCAGCACAGTACTGAGCGCCTTCAGAAACTCTGCAAGGAACTACTTTGACCTTCTCCGCCTAAGCCACCTAGATCCTCGGAGCCTTAACGGGAATGTAACTATTCATGGGGAAGAACACTTCCGTGAGGCTCTGGGAAGAGGCAAAGGCGTTATACTCGCAACAGCCCACCTTGGGAATATGGACCTCGTTGCCCAGGTTCTTGCCCCAAAGTCATCGGAGTCCGTAAAGCTGACCGTCCTCACCGAGCCCCTCCGCCCAGAGCCTTTATACAGGTTGGTCACAGAGCTCAGAGAAAGAAACGGGCTCATATTCACCACCGCTAATGTAGAGGGCCTGAAGAGGGCGATCCGAGCCCTCAAACGAGGTGAGGTTGTAGCGTTAGCCTCAGATAGAGCTATTCAGGGCACAGGCCTCAACCTACCGTTTATGGGTGAAGAGACTGTCATGCCAGTGGGTGCAGTTGAACTGGCCTTGAGGACTGGGGCAGCCCTGGTGCCTGCATTCAGCGTTCGAGGTAACGGAGGACGATATGCTATCTACGTTGAGCCACCCCTCAGTCTCCCATCAAGAGATCGTCCAGACGCCCTGAGCAAAGGCACAAGAGACCTGATATCTGTCATGGAAAGATATATACATGAATTCCCGGAGCAGTGGGTTGTGTTCAACCCGGTCTGGAACGGCAGGGGAAGACGGAAATGAGGGGAGAAATCCGAGAATACGGTAAAGCCGATATACACTTGCACACAAGCATGACTGACGGCTCGGCCAGCGTCGAGCAGCTTCTGGAATACGTGGAGCATGAAAGCGACCTGAACGTCATCGCTATCACCGACCATGACGACATGAGGGCAGCTTATCTGGCGCGGGAGCTGGCCGCGAAACGCAACTACAGGTTCGATGTTATAATGGGCATGGAGATTACAACCCTGAATGGACATCTTCTGGCCATCTTCCTGGAGAAACCGGTCCCCAGTTTTCGCTCCATATACAAGACCATAGAGGCCGTCCATTCCCAGGGCGGGCTTTGCATTGCTCCACACCCCATGAGCTGGCTAACCCTGAGCATTGGGCAGTCCACCTTAAACAGGATTGTATTGGGTGGCGACAGCAGCTTATATCTGGACGCCATAGAAACCGCCAACTCGACCCTGGCTGGGAAAGTCTCAAGAAAGAGAGTAAATCTTATCAACAAAGGCGTCTACCATTTACCAGAGACAGGGAGCAGCGACGCTCACTTCCTCTCGTCGGTGGGGCGATGTTACACCCTTTTTCCGGGGGAAAGCGCCCAAGACTTGCGGCGAAGCCTACTGGAGAAGACGACAGCCGCAGGGGTGACCTTGAACGGACCCCGAAGGGGGGTTAAACCCGGGGAGGTCCTGAGACATCTCACAAGAGCACTGCTGATGCACCCCGGGAGACTAGCAGGCATAGCTCTAGCCCGCTTTTTAAGGTTTATGTAGATGCATATCGGTCTCGTCTCTCCATATGATTTTGCATATCCAGGGGGCGTGACGGTTCATGTAACCCATCTTTCAAAGCAGTTCAATGAGATGGGGCACACGGCTAAGATAATCGCGCCCTCCTCACAACCCAACGATTCCTCAAAACCTGAAAACCTCATCGTGGTAGGCAGGCCCACTCCCGTCCCCAGCGGTGGCTCCATCGCCCGCATAGCCCTCTCCCTCAGGCTTGGCCCCAAGTTGAAAGAGATCCTGAGAGAGGAGCAGTTTGACATTGTGCACATCCACGAGCCTATGGTCCCCCTCCTGCCAATAACAGCCTTGAGGCACTCTCAGACCATCAACGTAGGGACCTTTCATGCATACCACGGGAGCAACCTCGTCCTCCGCTACACCCAGCACATCCTGAAACGGTGGTTCCGCAAGCTCCATGGCAAGATAGCAGTTTCCAGGCCGGCAATGGAGTTCGCAAGCAAATACTTCCCTGGATACTACAACATCATCCCAAATGGAGTGGACTTGGATCACTTCGCCAAAGATGTGCCGCTGATTGAGGAGTTTCGGGATGGGAAGCAGAACATACTATTTGTGGGCAGACCTGAAAAGCGCAAGGGGCTAAAGTACCTCCTGGGAGCTTTCGCAAGGCTCAAGTGGGAGTTCCCCAATCTCAGGCTCATAGTGGTTGGGCCTGGCAAGCTGGATGAGGACTCAGAGAGAATCCTCAGCGAACGCGGGCTCCAGGACGTAGTCCTTGTTGGGCCTGTTTCCTATGAAGAACTGCCACGATACTATAAGACCGCCGACGTTTTCTGTGCACCCTCCATAGGCAAGGAGAGCTTCGGCATTGTCCTCCTGGAGGCAATGGCGGCCGGTAGACCGGTTGTTGCCTTCTACAACGAGGGGTACGCCAGTGTCATTGCCAGCGGCGTTGAGGGATTGCTCGTAACAACTGGGGACGAGGAAGCCCTCGCCTCCGCTCTGCTCCGACTGCTCCAAGACGAGAACCTCAGGGCAGAAATAGGAGCCAGGGGTAGAAAAAAGGCAGAGGACTACCGATGGGAGATCATAGCAAGAAAGGTTATGGACTATTACGAGCGACTCCTGAGCGAAATGCCCAGCCACAGAAGGCCTCCCGGGGAATTTGAGAAATTGATCTAATGTACCGTGAGAAGCTGGAAGGCCTCCGCCGGTTTTTTGACCCTCTCGCTCGCCTGCTGGGTAAAACAGGCCTTACTCCCGACTCCTTGACCGTTCTGGGCTTTCTCTTGAGCCTCGGTGGCGCATATGTTATAGCAACGGGCCATTTCCTCTGGGGAGGCGTCATCGTTCTTGTGTCGGGTGTTTTCGATATACTAGATGGAGCTCTCGCCAGGGTCACAGACCATGCCACCCCCTTTGGCGCTCTCCTGGACTCCACCTTAGACCGATTGTCAGAGGCAGCCGTTCTCTTCGGCCTGCTAATATATTATGTAAACTATGAATCCGCATGGGGAGGTTTCCTCGTTTATCTCACCCTGGTTGGAAGCCTTATGGTGAGCTATGTTAGAGCCAGAGCCGAAGGACTGGGGCTTGCAGGAAAAGAGGGCATAATGACGCGCGCCGAACGTGTCATTATCCTGGCTCTAGGGCTGCTTCTCAACCAGGTCGTCCCAGCTCTTCTTATCGTGGCGGTACTCGCCTACGCTACCGTTCTACATCGGGTAATATACGTATGGCAGCAGACAAAAAAGAATAGCTAGTGTGGATTCAGGGACACATTCTTCAAGATGGGAATTCCCAGAGGATCCAGGGCATAGCCCTCCACATACGGTTTGACCAGGATGTAGTTGATATTGTGCCACAGGGGTATGGCTGCTGCATCATCAATAAGCATCTGTTCAGCCTTCTGATACATCTCCAACCTAGTGGTTACGTTCTTCTCAACCCTGGCGCTCTCCAATAGAGTATCCAGCGCCAGATTGCTGTACTCACCGTCATTGCTCTCGGAGCCTGTATGGAAGAGGACGTCCAGGAAGTTCTCAGGGTCAGGGTAATCAGCCACCCAACCAAAGTCGAAAAGCTCGTCCTTCTCCTGCTTCACGGTATAGGCATAGACCTCTGGATCAAGCAGACGAAGCTTCACATCCACGCCGAGGTTCTGCCTCCACATATCGATGATGGCAGAGAGCAAAGGCGAAGCTTGACCGCCCAAGCCTGCCGCTGTAATGGTTATCGGCGGTAGCTTGGATACATCTCCGTAGGTGGACTCAGCTATCAACGCCTTAGCATTGCTTGCATCGAATGGGATGCCCACAAAACTTGCGTTGTAGCCTGGTATCCCGGGAGGGAGTATGCCCTCAGCCTTGTTTACAACCCCCCTTAAAACCTGCTTCACAAGCCTCTCCCTGTCCAGGGCATAAGTGAAGGCCTTGCGGATCTTGGGGTCATCAAAGGGCGGCTTCGTGGCATTGAAACCCACATAGGATATGCTCAACTCCGGGAAGATAAGCAACTCCTTGCTTAAAGGGTTAGCCTTGTCCATTGCCCTTTCAATGTCTCCTATACCTACACCTGTAACGTCGATCTCCCCCGCCTCGTACATCCTCATAGGCACCCCGCCGAAGAGCCTGAAAACCACGTAGCCCACCTTCGGGGGCGTCTTATAGTAAAGCTCGTTGCGCTTAAGAATGAGAACCTCGTCCTTCTTCCACTCCATCAGCTTGAATGGTCCGGTGCCATTGGGTTTCCCCCACCACCTGGGCCCTGTGGCAACGTTGTCCTTATCCACAACGAATGAGGTGGGGTAGGACAGCTTCGCCAGGAAATACGCTTTGGCAGCATCTATAGTGATTTCAAGAGTGTAATCATCTTTGACCCTCACCCCACTAACCTCTTTTGCCTTGCCGTCCAGTACCTCCTTGACACCCAGGATATCCCCCAAATATGTGCGCGCCGTCTGCGAACCTGTATCTGGATTTGCCGCCCTTTCTATGGAGTACTTAAAGTCCTGAGCCTTGATCTCCCTTCCGTTGTGGAACTTCGCCCCGTTGCGGAGATAGAAGGTATAGACAGTACCGTCGCTGCTCACGTCCCACCTTTCAGCAAGTCCTGGAACAACAGCCATGCTCTTATCCAGCTCCACAAGCCCGCTGAAGATCTGGAGTACATAAAGGTGAGAGATCACCTCTCTAGAGAGGGCTGGGTCCAGCGTGACGGGGCCGCTATCGGAAAGGGTCAGGGATTCGCTTCTGGCCACACCATAAGGGGCAGACTCCTCCAGGTGGAAGCTGGCCAGCACCTGCTCTATGGTTTCCAGGCGCCGATCGAAATTGGCAACGGTGCTGACCCCCTGGAGGGTGTACCCCTGACTGCCATTGATGATAAAGACCATCTTAACCTTCAGGGGTGTGTTGTCTCCACTTACCCCTGTGAACAGAATTTCGTACGCAGGGGTATCTTTCCCAAGAGTCGTTTCTCCCTCAGACAGGACCTGAAACTTGGAAACGACCGCCGATAGGCTAGCCTTTGCATCCAGCGCATAGCTCTTGGGTGTCATCGCCTGGGAAAGGTACTCAAGAAAGACACTAATGATTGGAAGCCCTGCCGGGCCTGAGATGACCACAACAGGCGCTTGCTCCCCAGTCTCCTGCTCCGCCCACTCAACGGGGTAAGAAATGGAAAAGCCGTAAGTGGTGTTTCGATAGATGCCCATACCAGAAGGGATAGGAGTAGTTATAGGTGTTGGTGTCGGTGTCGGCGTAGGTGTCGGTGTTGCCGTGGGGGTTGGGGTGGCCGTAGGTGTCGGCGTCGGAGCTGGTGTTGCAGGCCTGCACGAAACAATCACAAAAGCTATTAAAACAACCAAGAAAAGAGAAAATGGAATGGCTTTTGTCAGCTTCTCTATAACACTCCATTTATTTATCTTCATTACTACGCCTCTTTTCATTATGCCTCACTTTACGCAAAATAACTATGCCCGCACCCAAAGGGAAAAGCATTAAACCGAATTCCAGCATAGGCCAGGGGTCGGGAAACGCATTTGGATGGGGTGCATTATCCGAGAGGCGAGTTGCACATCCAAAGAATGCCCTTTTCTGCTCTGGTGTTGGGGTTACGACGGCAGCCACACTCGGCGTGGGCGACGCTTCGGGTGTTAGGGAACGGGTTGGTGTTGGAGAAGCCACACCCTGCTGTGCAGTAGGTGTAGGCGTCACCTCTGCACCGTAGGGCACAAAGGTTGGGATAGGTTGCAGCCCAGGAACAGAGGGTGTTTTAGCGGGCGCAAGAGCCGTCTTTGCACCAAGCCAAGCACGCCAGAGGGAATTCAAGCCATCTGTATCAAATCCATACGTCCTTCTCAAGGCCTCGTCATAAGTATTGCCCGCTTTAGAAGCCCTCAACAGCTCAAACATCTTATCCCTTCCGTAGGACTGCACCAGATAGTTCACCAGACTGTAGCTCTCCGCATAGGCGAGCTGTGCCTCCTGGGCACTGGCGGGAAAGCTGCTGCTCAGGCTGCGAACTGAGATAAGAGTGTCATCGGCTATAGCCTTCTCTAAAAGCGCCCTGTACCCCCCTTCCATAGGCCCCTCAGCATACATGGCGAGCCCCTCGTCTAGCCAAGTGGGAAGGTCAACATAGCAATTAAAGGTCATGTGATGAACCACAAGATGGGCAAGCTCGTGAGCCAGCGCCCTCCTTCCCCACTCAAGCTGCGTTACACTTATTCCCAGGGCGATTATGCTGCTCCCGGAAAACGCAACTCCTCCAGTCCACTCCTGAGGGAAGACCAGAGCGCTTTTTAACGCATCTGAGTTGGCGTAGACGTATATCTGAACCTGCTTTCGTATCGTAGCGCCTGTATCAGCCTCCAGCTTTACCAGTGCTTTCTGGGCTGCGTCCATGAGGCTGAGGGCAAAAGAGTCATCGCCGCTGTACCAGAACAGGGTGATGTACCCCTGTTCTAGCTTCCTCCAGTTATAGCGTCCGTCATAGAATACAACCTGTTCCGGAGGCGTCTCCAGCCTCTGGCCCGCCCCATCCTCCAAAATCCACTGAAAATTTACCACAGCGCCGGGAGGGAGGCCGCCGCTTTTCCTCATCTCCCAGGGCCAGCTAGTCTGGACCCTTTTCCCCACATCAAACTTGAGCGAGATCTTGCTTGTTGTAGCGACACAGCTCTCCACTTCCGTCCAATACTTGAGCTCTATTTTCGTGATGTCATCTGGGCTTTGAGCATCGAGGGAAAAGGTTATGGAAGAAGGAAAATCCACAGCCGTGGAGCTTTTGATCACAGATAGCTCACCCTGGGCCCCGGCCGGGGTCTGACCGAAGACTACAAATAGAGAAAGGAGTAGAGCAACCAGAAAGAGCCTCATCATCGTTCCCCTATGACTTTCCCACCATCGACTTCAAATAGGCTTTAATGAACACATCCATCTCGCCATCCAGCACCAGGTCTGGAGAGGTCGTCTCGTAGCCTGTGCGATGGTCCTTCACCAGCTTATAGGGATGGAGTACATAGCTCCTTATCTGGTTTCCCCAGCCAGCGCTGACATGCTCGCCCTTGAGCTTGGCCATCTCCTCAGCCTTTTTGGTCATCTCCACCTCCATCAGGCGAGCAGTGAGGACTTTCATGGCTGACTCTTTGTTTTGGGTCTGGGAGCGCTCGTTCTGGCAGGTAGCGACTATCCCTGTAGGTATATGGACTATCCTTACAGCGGTAGAGGTCTTCTGCACATGCTGCCCCCCTGCCCCGCTTGACTTATAAAATTCTATTCGCAGGTCCTCTGGATTGACAACCACATCCACATTCTCCTCCGCTTCAGGAAGAACCTCCACCAAGGCAAAAGAGGTATGCCTCAGGTGAGACGCATCGTAAGGCGAGAGACGAACTAGACGATGAACCCCTTTTTCCGCCTTCAAATGGCCGTAGGCGTAATCTCCTCCTATCTCCAGGGTGACGCTCTTTATGCCAGCCTCCTCGCCCGGCGAGGTGTCCAGCATCTCTACTCTGCGTCCATGGCGTTCAGCCCAGCGCACATACATTCTCAGGAGCATCTCTGCCCAGTCCTGGGATTCCGTGCCACCAGCCCCTGCGTGAATGGCTAGAATGGCAGGCCGCCTGTCATGCTCGCCGCTAAAAAGAAGGTTAACCTCCAAGTCCTCCAGGCGGGTGGTGATTTTCTGAACTTCAGCGGTCAGGTCTTCCTCTAAAGAGGTGTCGCCTTCTCCCT
This sequence comes from Chloroflexota bacterium, assembly GCA_016190815.1. Taxonomy (GTDB): domain Bacteria; phylum Chloroflexota; class Dehalococcoidia; order JACPPT01; family JACPPT01; genus JACPPT01. The sequence goes on along the minus strand of JACPPT010000067.1, from coordinate 11,154 downwards.
TGGCTATGGCAATGACCTCCCAGAGGGATTCGGCCTCTTTTTCGAGGTCCCGCCACACCTTGACCTCTTCCTTCATTTCTGAGAGGCGGCGCATAACCCTCTGGGCTTCCCTTGGGTTGTCCCAGAAGTCTGGACTGGCAGAGGAGGCCTCAAGCTTTCCTATTTCGGTTTCCTTGCCGACTATGTCAAAGACGCACCATTAAATCCGAGATTCGCGCCTTTAACTCATTTACTTTTCCTTCTAGTTCCAGCATTTCTTTGATATTCCCCCTAGCAATCAAGCTAAAGCAATCTTACCTGACGGCTCTCCTGCCCCCGTTGCGCCTGCGGGGCTTTCTCTGATAGCTTCCCACCAGCGGCAAGGTGCGCAAGGCGAGTAGGCTCAGGTATCCTATAGCCCCGACAGCATGACATGACCCAGTGGATGGACGAGGGTAGATCAACCTTGTGCCCTATGGAAACATACACCGGGCTAGCACCTGCCTTGGTACGAAGGGCAACCCCTACAACCTCTCCCCTATCCAAAAGCTCGGCATAGCTTCCCACATCTTCTCCGACAGGCTCGTGTCTCCCCACAAGGATGGACTTGGCACACCCCAAAGTTGGAATGTCCAGGAGAAGCCCCAGATGGCATGCAATGCCGAATCGCCTGGGATGAGCCAGCCCCTGTCCGTCCACGAGCATGAGGTCAGGTGTGGTGGCCAGTTCCTCCAGAGCCTCGACGATAAGGGGCGACTCCCTAAAGGATAAAAGGCCGGGCACATATGGGAAATCGACTCTCCTTTCCACAGACCTCACCTCCACCAGCTCAAGTTCGGGATAGCTGAGCATCACCACAGCCGCCCTGGCTATCCCTTTTTGATTCTCGGCAGATATGTCGACTCCAGCAATAAATCTTGGGTTAGCAGAAGTCTCGTTCCTTCTGGACACTCTGGCTGCCAGGTGCCGCTGTATAGCCTGAGCCTCAGAGGTGCTCACATTCCAGTCATGAAGGGCTTTGAATTCCATATCAGCTTCATTATACAGGTTCGGGATTATCTAGCAAAGGCATCTGCCTTACGTGTCTCTGACTCTGGATACAAAGTTGAGTGAGAGGATAGAATAACTCTCTTCAGAGTTGTATCATTAGTCTTAATGTTGACAGTTTATGTTAGTTGGTTGACAAATGATAACTTATAGGAATAGGAGGTGATGATGGACGAGGATATTACAGGAACAATGACTGAGAGTAATCTCTGTGGAGTCTTTGACTCAATAATCGCCAGAATAAATAGAAAGAATGTACCGGAAGCGGAGGCAAAACGACTCAAGGCTCAAGTTGTGACATGCATACTGTCAATAGCTGGATGTCCAGTTGAGGAGGGGGGGAAACCTGAAGAGGTATGTCTTGAAGCACTCAAAGGACGCAGTTTAGCGAATGGAGATACCGTTGCCGTATGCTTTCTGCGGCTATTATTGGAGCCATCAATGGGATGGACAAGAGAAAACCCGTGGCGGCCAGCAATCGTCAGCCTCTTCGACACCCAATTCCAGGAATCAATCTATCGGGAGAAGAACATCTCTATCGATTCCATGGGACATGAGAAACAAGAGCGACTTGCCCGTATCGTTGACGAATCAGAGAAGTATTTTCAGAATGCTCTACAACTACTTGTTAGTTTGGAGTTGGCGGCCGCCCAACGGCAGAAAATGATGCAAGTTCTCAACAGCAGAGTGCATCGTATCCTCATTCGTCCCTTCTTGTTGCCCGACATTGAGGGGCGGCTTTCAGAAATATACGAAAGGGTTCAGGATTACCTGTCTCGGCGAAATGACCCGGATACTGTAGATATAGCACTCGAAGTGACCGACGTGATACAACGTCTAGACCAGGACTTGGACGCGATGGGAACAATTTATGGCCGATGGATAAGGACACAGGTCTGTAAAAAGCTGTTGAGTTTTATTGAGAGAGATATTGCGGACAATGACGCAGCGAAAGCGGCCCGAGTCTTAATTGTGGCACCAAACAGAAAGTACCCCCTTGATGAAGTGGATTCCGCCCTGAGCGTTGAGATTGTTGTCAAGAACGAAGGCCCCGGGTACGCCTATGATGTTCGGCTATCAGGCATAGGTGAGGGTATTACTGTTCAAGATAACGATGTGCAGATCGGAAAGATGTTACCTGGGACGAGCCAGCTAGTCCAGATTTCTGCCAAGCTGGTAAAGAACGACCTACCACCGGTTCTGCTTTTAGAAGGCAAATGGCGTAATTGTAATAAATCTTGGGAGACGGTTGAGGGCACGTTTCGCCTTGCGTCTCAAAAGAGTGGAATCGACTGGGAACGCCTGTCACAGACTGATCCGTATTCGCTTCTTCCAGTTGACACGGAGAAAGAGCTGGTTGGTCGGAAGGAGGTATTGGACCGATTGCTGGCAGTCGTAACCGCGCAGAAACCAGGGTCCTGTATCATTCGTGGTCAGAAACGGGTTGGCAAGACTTCGATTGCGAAAGCGCTCCAGTCTCATCTAGAGCAACTAAAATACATTGTTGTGTACCTTGATAGCGGGGACTATGTCAGACCAGAAGCCACAGGTTCCATAGCCAATCTGGGGACAAAGGTGGCTACAAGTATTGTGAAGCTCGACCCACGATTGGCTCATCTTCCTATACCGACATTCACAGATGCAATTTCACCGTTGTCAGATTTTTTGGACGAGGCAACGAGATGTGTACCTGAGAGAAGAATCGTAGTCATGCTCGACGAATTCGATTGGCTTCCTTTCGACGTGTATCGAGGTGTCCTCGGCGATTCATTTTTCCTAAGTCTACGCAGCATAAGCGCCCGTCCTAATGTCAGCTTTGTAATAGTGGGGGGAGAGAAGATCACCCGGATAATGGAATATCAAGGGATGCAGCTCAACCGTTGGATTAGCATATATGTCGATTATTTCAATCGTGAAACCGATTGGTCTGATTACCGGGAACTCATACAGCGGCCGACCAGTGATGTTTTGGAATACACAGAGGACGCAATCATTTCCCTTTACGAAGCCACTGCGGGCAACCCTTATTTCACGAAACTTGTGTGCCAACACTTGTTCCAGCAGGCAATCAGTAGCCGCGATTGCTTTGTTTCGGGGAGAGAAGTCGAAAAAGCCATAAAGACAACCGTCCGAGCGGACAAGACAGACGTTAACACATTTGCCCATTTTTGGGACGATGGAATCTTTGAGGAAGGCGAACGCGCTCGGGATAAATCGTTAAGACGAAGGAAAGTACTTATTGCGGTCTCAGATACTCTACGTATAGAATCACCTGCGCCGAAAGCGAAGATTTCGGAGCACCGATTTGCCTCCACCTTACCTTCCCTCGACAGTGACCTCAATGAGTTCGCATCTCGAGGCGTTCTCATTGCCTCCAAGAAAGGTGACACTTACGACTTTAAGGTGCCCTTGTTTCATTCATGGCTTCGAGGCAAAGGAGTCTTCGATATAATCGCGCAGATTCATGACCTTGATGCCATATTGAGCGAGCGGAAAAAGGAAGAGGAAACCCGAGTTCAGCCGAACGAAATACTGGCGGTTGTGCAACAGTGGGGGACGTATCGGGGTCAATTGGTCACTGAAGAAATGGTGCGGAATTGGCTTGGTCAGTTCGAGACAGTAGACGAACAGCGTTCAATGTTTGCTATCCTGCAAGGTCTCCGTTTCTATTCAGACGGCTTCGCCCGCAAGAAGATGATGGAAGCCCACGATGTAGTCAAAAGAGGGCTTACACGTTATATGGGAACCGCAAAACGGTCTGATATCATCGTCAGCTATGTAGATGGCGTTGGTAAGAGCGGAGCCCATTTCGCTCGTCTCTATGCTGATGAGGTTCAGATTTATGTCGCAAATGTTATTGAGAAAAGCCAATTGGCACCAACTTTGAAGTCCCGAACCAACGTTCAAGCTATAGTTTTCATAGACGACTTCGTCGGCACGGGTCAGACAGCTATAAGTAACTTGAAAACGCTTCACACGGAACTGGAAGGTCTACTTCAAGAGAAAAACATCAGGATGGTCTTCGTGACGCTGGTTGCTTGTTTGGACGGCTGGACGCGACTACAAATGGCTGTGGAGAAGCTATCACAAAAAATTGAGGTTCATGCATGCGAAGTGTTAGATGAATCAAGCAAATGTTTCACCGAAAGCTCCAGTATGTTCAGGACTGCGCCTGAGAGAATATTCGCAAGGGAGACAGCCACAAAATATGGTAGTCGCCTTGAAAAGAAACGGCCTCTTGGCTACGACAATCTTCAGATGGCAGTGGTGTTTGAGTATGGATGTCCTAACAACTCGTTGCCGATACTTTGGAAGGAATCACCCAAAGAGAGGTGGAGGCCTCTGTTCAAAAGGTCTTGAAGGTTCCTCTTTCGCTGATGGTCGGCCATGCGTTTGGTCTGCGCCATTTCTCTCGGATTTTTATTGACTCCTCGCGGCTGGGACAATTAGTCTCTCTACACGGCACCGTTTCGCACAATATCCGGAAGGGGAAGACTTCCGGTCTTTGTTTTTTCTTGCCTACATCGTACATGTCGTACGTGGTAAATATCCCATAAATAGAATAGCATCCCTTGAATTTGCGTGGGGGAGATGGTATTCTTCTGATGGTCGGGGTGTGGCGCAGCCCGGTAGCGCACCTGCATGGGGTGCAGGGGGTCGCTGGTTCAAATCCAGTCACCCCGACCATTCATCTTCTCGGCAAGCAGTAGTTTCCCTTCCAGATACCGCCTCAGAAAGCTACCGTATGATGAATACGGTGGTAAAGACACCAATCCAGACCAGGTCCACAAAGTGCCAGTATAGTCCCCCCACCTCTACAGCCAGGTAGTGCTCCTGAGAAATGCGCCCCCGAAGTGTCCGAGCGAGCAGGGCCAAGAGGACAAAAAGGCCACCCAGAACATGGACGGCGTGGAAACCTGTCAGGGTGAAGAAGGTGGAGCCGTATGCGTGAGTCCATGGACGGAATGTGGCATGTGTCCACTCCCACACTGTAATGCCCAGGAAAGCGGCTCCCAAAGCAAAGGTGCTAATAAGGCCAATAGCAAGGCCCGATACGCTTCCGCGGCGGATTCTCTGAATGCCCCAGTGCATGGCTCCGCTGCTGGCGAGGAGAATCGCTGTATTAATGGAGGCCATAACGATATTAAGATGAACTCCCTCAGGCGGCCATGTCGGCAGAGATTGGCCGCGTAGGTAGTAATATGTCCAGAAAAGGGAGGAGAACAGGAAGGCCTCTGAGATAATGAAAAGAAACATCCCCAGATAGATTCCAGCCTGCCAGGGTCTTTCCTTGAAAACTGCTGTTTGCGTATTTGCCATAAAGCACCCCCTAGAATTGCTTGGGAGCCTCTCTGTTGCCTCCACCGGCAGGAGCTAACAAAGCGTGGACAGACCCGGGAACCCCATACCCGTAGGGTGAGCCTACAACCCTGGGTGGCAGCACAAAGTTTTCTTCAGGCGGCGGTGAGGAGACCTGCCACTCGAGGGTCTTGGAATCCCAGGGGTTAGCCGGGGCCGGAGCGCCTCGCAGGGCGCTTCTTATGAGATTGACTGCGAAAACCATGATGCCCATCGCCACCAGGAAGCCTCCAATGGTCGCTGCCAGATTCATCGGCTCAAAGCCCTGGACGGGGCTGTAGTCCGCGATACGCCGCCGCATCCCCATAAGCCCCAGCCAGAACATGGGAAGGGTTTGAATCAGAAAGCCCACTGTGAGAAGCAGCCAGTGTATCTTGCCCATTCGCTCACTGTAAAGGCGACCTGTTACTTTGGGGAACCAGTAATAAATGGCAGCCATTAGAGGAAAGACGAATCCTCCAAAGAGCGTGTAGTGGAAATGAGCAACCACCCAGTAGGTATCATGAAGCTGAAGGTCTGTGGGGACTATAGCGTTAGGAACACCTGTCAAGCCACCTATCAGGAATACGAAGATGGCGGACAGAGCAAAAAGAAAGGGCGTTTGCAGTCGAAGCTTCCCCAGCCACATAGTGGCGAGCCATGAGAATATCTTCACCCCCGTAGGCACGGCCACAAGAAGGGTGGTTATCATAAAGGGAATACGGAGGACGTCCTCCAGGCCAGCGGCGAACATGTGGTGCCCCCAGACAATAGATCCCGCCAGGGCGATTCCCACACTGGATAGAGCCACCGCCTTGTAACCAAACAGAGGCTTCCGGGAAAACACAGGCACCACTTCGCTGATAACCCCCAGGCCAGGCAGAACGAAAATGTAAACAGCCGGGTGGGAATAGAACCAGAAAAGGTGCTCAAAGAGGAGTACACTTCCACCCATCTCCGGGCGAAAGAACCCCATCCCCAAAAGTCGCTCCAGGAGAACCATCAGGAATGACATAGCGATATACTGTGTAAAGCCCAGTTGCAGCATAGCAGTGGCAAGGACGGCCCACACAAAAATAGGCATGCGGAAGAGGCTCATTCCAGGAGCACGCATCTTTAAGATGGTGGTTAGGAAGTTTATGGAGCCCAGGATGGAGGAGAGCCCCCCCAGGTAGGCCCCCAGGAAAACAAGCTGCATTCCCAGGGGCGCTTTAGCGCTAAGCGGCGGGTACCCCGTCCATCCCGTGTCAAACCCGCCAGCCAAAAGACTTGAAACCATGAGAAGTCCAGCCGGCGGCACGATCCAGAAAGAGAAGGCGTTGAGGCGCGGGAATGCCATATCTCTAGCGCCTATCATCAGGGGGACAAGATAGTTAATCATCCCGGCAATGGCCGGGAGGACAACCATGAGGAGCATCATTATACCGTGGGCGCTCATGAAAGAGTTAAAGGTTCCAGGGCCTATCACCGTCTTGCCCGAGGCGCTCAGCTCCACCCGCATGACCAGGGCCAGCACTCCGGAGATGACAAGGAAAACCAGAGAGGTAACCATATACTGAACGCCGATGACCTTGTGATTTGTATCAAAGTTGAAGTAGCGAATCCAGCGAGACCCCTTATCGTTAGCTGAATGGTTCTCATGCTCCGGATCGTGTTTGGCTCCCATGATCCATCCAAGCCAGTAGTTGAAAGCACCCAGCGCCGCCAGATAGGTCACTATCCCAGCCAGGGCTCCCACTGCCGTAACAGGGCCGGGGTTCCATGCCGGAAGCCCCAAAGCACTTCGCACCAGCATAGCTATGCCCATCCCCACCCCTGTTCCCAGGAGCCCCACAATAGCCCCCCTTACAGCTCCCAAGGAGAGAATTATCATAGCTGCCTCCTGTTATCCCATCAGGCCATGGACTGCAAAAAGCTGGAAATGCTAACGCCTTCGCTCCTTGAGCCAATCCTTGAACTCCTGCTCCTCCACCACCTTGACTTTGGCGACCATATAGGCGTGCGCCAGGCCACAAAGCTCAGCACATTGGAGCTGGTATTCTCCCGAAACAATGGGGGTCAACCGAAGCTGAGTCTCCATACCGGGAACAGCGTCCATCTTCACACGAAACTCCGGGACAAAGAAAGAGTGAATGACATCCTTAGAAGTCAGGGTGAGAAGGACAGGCGTTCCAACAGGCAGCCACAACTCGCTGTAGGTAATGCCCCACTCCGGGTACTCAAAGAGCCACGACCACTGAGAAGATGTTACTTTCACCCGCAAAGGTGTCTCCCATGCCTGCCCGGAGGCACCGGCTGACGGCGTGACCCCAGGGGTCTTCCCAACAAAACTGGAGTCGTGTATGCCGTACATCGAGACACGGGCGGGGACAGCAATGTCTCTTAGAACAAGGCCCCCATATACTCCCAGCGTTATAACGATGGCCAGGGGGACAACCGTCCAGAGTATCTCCAGCCCTGTATGACCCTGAATGGGAGCTCCTTCGCCTGTATCGCCTCTCCGACGCCTGAAAACCACCACGCTGTAAACCAGAAAAACCGTAACAATGGTGAATATTACTGACCCGATGCTGAAGAGTATGCGCATGAGGCTATCTATGCGAAGGCTTTCGGCTGTAGCCGGAACAGGAGCGAGGGGAAAGTTGAGGAAGAACACTACGAAAATGGTGGAAAGGCCACCAATTAGAAGCGTTAGTATTAAAATATGCCTTTTCAAGCGAGGCCTCCCATTAACAAGACCTCATATAATGCATGCAAATGATAATCGTTATTATTTTAAGAGCGCACCATTAACTATGTCAAGCGTTCTTGGCACCCCAATTCACCACCCCGATTTTGACCATACAAGACGTTGCATCAACTCTGGACAGTCTTCCATGCCCAAAAGCACTACGAGATCCTCTTTTCGACCATCCCCTGTCCCCCTTCCTAGCCAGGAAGGGGGAAGAATTTGATTCTGGGGGACACCCCCAGACCCCCGCCAAAGGAGATTCACTTCTCTGGACACCCCTTATTCAGAAATCATCAGGTGGTGGATTTTGGACGTTTTCTCGGAAAAATAACCAGACGCCCTTCGCGGCTGGAAATAGCTCTGGTACGATTCAAGCCCCGGGTGGGAACGCCTGGAAGGAGAGAACGAGCAGACAGTTCCCGCCTTTTGGGGAACAGGGGGGCAGGCTCTATCTTGCTATCTCCTCTATCCTGTAGCGAATGGTTCCAGAGGGCACAACAACCTCGACCTCATCGCCCTTCGCTCTATTTAAAAGGGACTTGCCCACAGGGGAAGCTATAGATATCTTCCCTCCCCTGGGATCGACCTCCCTGGGGTTCACAAGAATGTAGCGCAATACCTCTCCACTGGTTAAGTCCCTCAAGAGGACTGTGTTGCCCACATTGGCCTTGAGCTGGTCAACCTCTTTCCTATGGGTGAGCACCGCCGAATGCAAGATGGCCTGCAACTCCCTTATTCGAGCTTCTACCCTCCCCTGCTGCTCGCGGGCCGCATCAAGGGGGGCGTTCTCCCGGAAGTCTTTGTCAGCCATGGCTTTGCGAAGTTCCTCTGCTATGCGCAGTCGCTGGCTCTTGAGAGCATTCAGCTCTTTCTGAAGGCTCTCGCGGCCTTCCTGGGTAAGAGTGATGGCCTCAGGTGCCTGCCCTTTCAATCCCTGGATATGCTTCTGCTCTCCTTTCCGAACCTTCAGATGCACTGATAGGTTCTTGGTTGTTAATCCCGCCTTTTTGGCATAGGCGAGGAAATCCTTCACTGGCTCCAATCTCTGGGCACAGTCAGGTAGCCCGCTTAATCCTTCAGCATAGGCTTCGAGCTCCGGAGGCATCAAGCTCCCTGTGGGACGCTCTCTGCCACACCACCTTACGAACTTGTTCAGCTCCTGCTGCCCCTGATGGTACAGATCTTTCTCCTCCTCTTTCTGAAGGCCCGCCAGAAAAAGGGCTGCGGCTTCGCCCAACGTCATACTTTTAGCCATTCCTATGCTCCCTGTTCTCTTACAGTTGCCAAAGTATAATATACAGAATCCCCTCAACACAAGGGGCTATTTTATTTTGAGTCTATTTTGTAATATAATGGTAGAAGGAAAACATCGAGTCGACTCAAGGGGGTAACGGCTATTGGGGTCCCGATGGCTGCGAAATAGCTTCATATACCTGCTCATAATAGTGGCAGTGATTGCCATATTTTTTACCCTTGTCAAGCCAAGCCAGAGCGCCAACGAAAGGGACATCGCCTGGGTCTTGGATATGGCCCGCCAGGACAAGCTGAAGAAGATAGAGGTGGATGGCGACAACCTCATTGTAACCACTCTAAACGACGAGGTCTACCGCTCCAGAAAGGAGCCGGGACTCAGTATAACAGACACCCTCATAACGGCGGGTATTGCACCTTGGGAATCCAAGGTGCCCCTGCAAATCAAAGTAAAAGAGGCAAGCCAGTTCGGCAGCATCTTTGGGGTTATCATTCAGTTCCTTCCTCTGATCTTCTTTGGGCTTCTGCTCATGTTTCTTCTCCGTCAAGCCCAGGGGACCAACAGCCAGGCCCTCAGCTTTGGAAGAAGCAGGGCCAGGGTTTTCGTGGGCAACAAGCCAACGGTTACATTCAGCGATGTTGCAGGGGTTGACGAGGCCAAGCAGGAGCTTCACGAAGTTGTGGAGTTTCTCAAATTCCCGGAGAAGTTTACCGCCCTGGGGGCAAGGATTCCCAGAGGCGTTCTTCTGGTAGGACCTCCCGGCACCGGGAAAACCCTTCTCGCCAGGGCGGTGGCAGGAGAAGCAGCAGTGCCCTTCTTCTCCATAAGCGGAAGCGAGTTCGTGGAGATGTTCGTAGGAGTCGGGGCCTCAAGGGTAAGAGACCTCTTCGACCAGGCTAAACGCAACGCTCCCTGCATTATCTTTGTGGATGAGATAGATGCGGTGGGAAGGCACCGCGGGGCAGGTTTGGGTGGAGGCCACGACGAGCGAGAGCAGACGCTTAACCAGATCCTTGTGGAGATGGACGGCTTCGATAGCAGTACCAACGTCATCGTCATCTCCGCCACCAACCGACCTGACATCCTGGACCCAGCGCTGCTGCGCCCGGGGCGCTTCGACCGGAGGGTGGTCCTCGACCAGCCCGATATCAAAGGGCGCAAAGCCATCCTGGAGGTTCACAGCAAGGGTAAGCCTCTTGACCCTTCCATAAACCTGGATGTCCTGGCCAAGCAGACGCCTGGATTTAGCGGGGCAGACCTGGCCAATATGGTGAACGAAGGGGCCATTCTGGCCGCCAGGAGGAACAAGAAGACCATCGGACAGTCTGAGATGGAAGAGGCCATAGACCGGGTTATAGCAGGCCCCGAGAGGAAGAGCCGCATCATAAGCCAGCGGGAGAAGGAGATAACCGCCTATCATGAGGGGGGCCATGCCCTGGTGGCGAGAATGCTTCCCCATGCCGACCCAGTCCACAAAATCTCCATCGTGGCCAGAGGGACAATGGGCGGCTACACCAGGCTCCTGCCCACCGAAGACCGCTATATGTGGACACGCTCCCAGTTTGAAGATATGCTTGCCACAGCCCTGGGTGGCAGGGCTGCTGAAGACATCATCTTTGGCGAGATCACCACGGGAGCCAGCAACGACCTGGAGCACGTTACAAGAGTTGCCCGAAAGATGGTAACCGAGTTCGCCATGAGTGTGAAGCCCGTCTACGAGGAGATGGCTATCAGCACAGTGATAGAGCAGGTCCTGGCAGACCAGGTCCAGGCTATTGAGGTATATGGGCGTGACCTTCTAGTACAC
>JACPPT010000060.1 GCA_016190815.1 Chloroflexota bacterium | reverse complement strand
TGAAAATGCAGTTAGAGTTGTGGATATGAAAGATAGGCAGCTTTTGAACATGTTACAAAAGGCCTTTCCCCTTTCAGAGCGCCCCTTTGCCTTTATTGCTGAGAAGCTGGTCATCTCAGAAAAAGAGGTGACAGGGAGGGTGAGACAGCTTAAGAAAGCAGGCATAATTCGGCAGATAAGCGCTATTTTCGATAGCCAGCGCTTGGGTTACAAAAGCTGTCTTGTTGCCATGAAGGTGGAAGAGAGCCGCATTGACGAGGTAGCGGCTATAATAAGCAACCAGCCGGGAGTTAGTCATAACTACAGGCGAAGCCATGACTACAACCTCTGGTTCACCCTTGCACTCCCTCAAGAAGGTGATGTGGAGAGGACGGCGCAGAGCCTGGCAAAAGAGGCAGGGGTCGAAAAATGTCACGTATTCTATTCCTTGAAAGTCTTCAAGATAGGTGTGTTGCTGGATATGGTCGGGGAAGAGGGGAGGGTGAAACCGGAGGAAGGTGCAAGAGTACCCCTGCCGAGAAGCCGTCCCCTCTCAGAGAATGATAAGGCCGTTATCAGAGCTCTCCAGGAGGACCTGCCCTTGGTTTCTCGGCCTTTCCTGCGGTTGGCTCGACGTTTTGGCACAAGCCAGGGTGAGCTTTTGGACGGGGCAAAAGACTTTCTGGACTCCGGGCTGATGCGTCGCTACGCCGCTGTCCTCAGACACCGAAAGGCGGGCTTTGTGGCCAATGGGATGGCCTGCTGGTGCGTCCCCCAGGGGCGAGTAGAGGAGGTTGGCCAATTCATCGCTTCTTTTTCCGAGGTAAGCCACTGCTACGAGCGAACCACCTATCCGGACTGGCCCTATAACCTGTTCAGTATGATACATGCTCGAAGCACGCAACAGTGCATGGACATAACACACCAGATCTCAGAACAAACAGGTATAAAGGAATACGCTATCCTTTTTAGCAGCAAAGAATACAAGAAGGAAAGGGTCAAGTATTTTTTGGGAGCATAGAATGAACATAGTGAGGTCCGAGGAGCGTTTTAGAGAGGCCCAAAAATACATGCCAGGCGGGGTCAACAGCCCGGTTCGGGCCTTTAGGGGTGTGGGGGGCAATCCCATTTTCCTCAAAAGTGGCGCTGGCTCCAGGGTCTACGATGCCGACGGGAATGAATACATAGATTATGTTTGTTCTTGGGGCCCCCTCATTCTCGGACACGCTCACCCGAGGGTTGTGGAAGCCTTGCAGCACGCCGTCCAGAAAGGCACGACATTTGGTGCCCCTACGGAGCTGGAGATAGAGTTGGCAAAGCTCATACACTCCGCGATACCTTCCGTGGAGTTGGTCCGCTTCGTAAACTCTGGCACAGAGGCAACAATGAGCGCCATAAGGCTCGCCAGGGCCTATACAGGGCGTGACAAAGTTGTAAAGTTCGAGGGGTGCTATCACGGCCACGCCGATGGGCTCCTGGTGAAGGCCGGCTCAGGGGTTGCCACCCTATCCCTTCCAGATAGCCCAGGAGTGCCCGCCGCATATGCCGAGAACACCATCGTTGCCCCATATAACGACCTTGCGACCATGGATGAGCTATTCGATGTCCACGAAGGGGAGATAGCGGCCGTTATCGTGGAGCCTGTCGCAGGTAATATGGGCGTGGTGCCCCCCAGGCCGGGCTTCCTCGATGAGCTTCGCAGGCTCACCCGCAAGGCTGGCGCTCTCCTCATCTTCGACGAGGTAATCACGGGCTTTCGCCTTTCATATGGAGGAGCGCAGAAGCTATACGGTGTAGAGCCTGACCTGACCTGCCTGGGGAAGATAATTGGGGGAGGCCTCCCCGTTGGTGCATACGGTGGTAAAAAGAAGATAATGGAGATGGTGGCCCCTCTGGGCCCCGTGTACCAGGCAGGTACCCTTTCCGGCAACCCCCTGGCTATGACAGCGGGCATCGAGACCCTCAAGCTCCTCACCGACGCCAATGTATATGAAGAGTTGGAGAAGAAATCAGCCCGTCTGGCCGATGGGCTGGCCAGTGCAGCCAGCAGGGCCGAAATCCCCTTTCACCTTTCCAGGGCAGGCTCTATGATGACGTTCTTCTTTACAGGGGGAAAGGTCATAGACTACACCACAGCCAAGTCCTCGGACACCAAAAAATACGCATCCTTCTTCCATGAGATGCTGAAGTTGGGGGTTTACCTCCCGCCTTCGCAATTCGAGGCGATGTTATTGTCTCTTGCCCACAGCGATAAGGATATAGAAGCAACTGTGGAAGCGGCTGAAACTGCCTTCGAGTCTCTGTCCTAGTGCTCGGTCAGGCAAGCTGCCCGTAGAATGTTTCCCCGGCTAACGGTGCGAGAGCGCGCTGGTATGGGACAAGATAAGGATTTGCTTCGCCAGGGTAGTTAGGAGACTCGGGTCTTGAAAGAGATTCCGAGTTTCTCATTCAGATAGTCCTTTAGTGCATACACCTTTATATTGTTGGCCGGCAACTCGGGCGGCGCTAAGAGCATATAGACCGTGTGATCATCGGTTTTGGTGATTTGTAGTATTCTCTCCTTTCCGGCAAAATCGCTAACCTTTGCACCATTTTCCAGATTGCATTCCCAGCAAACAATAGCCGCGAGTCGCGCAAAGGTATGGTCTCTAAACTCGTGCGTCAAAGCTCTCTTGAATTCGACGTATCGAAGGTTGCCCTTCTGTAGCCCGCCCTGAGGCGATTCTAATACACATAGAGCATCGATTCCCCTGCTAGTGCTGTAGTCTACGATCTCGAATTCAAAGAGGTCGGGCCTAAGTGCTTTTACCACAGAATACAGCATGAGGACTTCAACTTCTTGCCTGGGTTCTACCAGCGTTACCAAGGGACGCTTAGGGGACTGGTATTGTGCGAGACGTTTCTTCTTGACATGATAATACCTCTTATCGAGATCATCTTTCTCGCCCTCCTCTGTGCTTTCTATGGCACCCCGCTGTTTGGTGGACTCTATCTCTTCCTCATAGGCCTTGTACTCTTCGCTTGCCTTGATGCGTGTCTTAAATAACTTCTCTACCGCCTCACGGACTTTAATGAGGAGTTGGCGGTCTGTGTTCCCAATACTTGCTCTATTGGCAGTTAGCGCGAAGTCTTGACAATTTACGAAGGCGTGATATAGTGTCCACTCGCTTTTCTCCAAAACCCATTCATTCACGCGTTGGCTTGGAGGTAGTGGGATCCAATCCTTGCAAACATATAACCCATATCTGTCGGCTACGTTGTAATGCCAGCGTTCGGCGGTCCTACCCCGTCTAGTTAGCATCGTATTGTGCAGCCTCTTCGCAGAGTCGCCTTCAAGATAGAACACGACGTCTACACTGCTACTCGGATAGCCCTCAATAGCCACAGAAGGGAAAACCCATTTATTGACGTAGTAGTTTTTCCAAGTATCCTGCCACCGCTTCTGTAGTTGCTTTATGTTATTGGACACCGGAGGGAACGGGTGTCCAAAAGGAATCAGCTCAGGAACGGCCCGTCCGAGGCCTTGTAGCTCTAACTTTTCGCCTTTGTGAGTGCCAATTGAGAGCTCAAGTTCGACCGACCCGAATTTGGTGAACCACTGGGCATAGTCTTTCAAAGTCTCATGGCGAAAGTCCTCCTTGCTATTAGTGTGATAACCCTTTATGGTTACCTCTGTGAAACTCTCTTTACCTTGCCCAGGCCCCTCGGCATATTCATACTGGGGCACTTTCCCTTGCTTCAGAATGTTGATAGGCTCCTTCATCTCTCCCAGCACGTGCCAGGCTGTTCCCTCCTCCTCTTTGGCGACACTTTCTACCTCAATTTGCCTGCACTTCCAAAAAGTCTTAGTGCCGTACCCCTTTTCTCCCACCGGCTCACCGAGTTTTCTGCCAAACTTGTCTCTTCGCAACCCTGGACTATCCGCTAGGTTCCAAAACGCGAAGAAACGCTCCCTGGTCAAGCCCAATCCATTATCCCGTATCTTGATAACAAGCTCTTTGTCAGCCCGGGTTGCGTCCTCGTATACAGTGATTTTAATGGTTGAAGCACCCCAATCCAGTGCGTTGCTTATACCTTCTCGCAGAATCTCCCGAGGATCAGTGAAATTCTCCACGATTCCAAGAAATGACCTATCTTCCTTGGATTTCGGCGTACCTGTTTTGCGCTCGGACAGCTCCATGGGACACCTCCTGAAGCTCAAAGGTTGCTGGGCTACACACCTTTACCCCATGCGTATTATAGCGCTCCCATCTCAAATTAACTATCATCCACGCTCGAATTTAAAAAGTTCGCACGCCCTTAGTCCGGTGTTTCAAATACAAAAATTGCTCCCCGGGACGGGATCCAATGGCGATTGATTTATGTGCCTTGAGGCAGGAACGTCCTTATACAGAATTGACATCCTATCTATGATGGGATAGACTTCACTGATGGTTTCGTATTGAAATCCTTAGAGTGTGAAGGGGGATTGGGAGCTTGAGCACGAGAACCCGAAGAACCAAGAAGGAATGGGAAGAAACCACACTTAAACCAGCCCTCAAGCGCTATCCTGAAAGGGAAGCTCGCTTTGAAACCGTATCAGGCATTGAGGTCGACGCCCTCTACACTCCTGAGGATATGCCTGACTTCGACTATGAGCGGGACCTCGGCTATCCCGGGCAATACCCCTTCACCCGAGGTGTCCAACCCAATACGTACAGGGGCAGAGTATGGACTATGCGCCAGTACTCAGGGTATGCCACCGCCGAGGAGTCCAATCGACGCTATCGGTATCTTATGAAACATGGACAAACGGGCTTGAGCGTTGCCTTTGACCTGCCGACTCAAATGGGCTATGACTCGGATCATCTCCTGGCCCGTGGGGAGGTGGGCAAGGTGGGAGTTCCCATCTGCACCCTTGCAGATATGGAGGCCCTTTTCAAAGGCATTCCCCTGGACAAGGTAAGCACATCTATGACTATAAACGCTACCGCTCCCATTCTTCTAGCCTTCTACATAGCCGTTGCCAAGAAACAGGGGGTGGACATTTCCAGGCTTGACGGAACCGTTCAGAACGACATCCTCAAGGAATACATTGCTCGGGGCACCTACATTTTCCCGCCCAGGCCCTCCATGCGCCTCATTACAGATGTCTTTCGGTATTGCACAGAGCATCTCCCCTCCTGGAACACCATAAGCATAAGTGGCTACCATATGCGAGAGGCGGGGGCGACGGCGGTTCAGGAGCTAGCCTTCACCTTCGCAAACGCTATCGAGTACGTTCAGGCAGCGGTGAGTGCGGGGCTGGACGTGGATAGCTTTGCTGGGAGGCTCTCTTTTTTCTTTGTGAGCCATAACAACCTTTTCGAAGAGGCAGCCAAGTTCAGGGCGGCGCGAAGGATCTGGGCAAAGATCATGAGGGAGCACTTCGGAGCCAAGAACCCTCGCTCGTGGATGCTCCGCTTTCATACGCAAACGGCGGGGGTGACCCTCACAGCACAGCAGCCCGAGAACAACGTTGTAAGGGCTACTGTACAGAGCCTTGCAGCCATTCTGGGGGGGACTCAGTCCCTTCACACCTGCTCCAAGGATGAAGCTCTCTCTCTTCCGAGTGAGGAGGCTGTTCAGCTCTCGCTACGCACCCAGCAGGTTCTAGCCCACGAGAGCGGTGTTACGGAGACCGTTGACCCTCTAGCCGGTTCTTATTATGTGGAGCACCTCACCAATACCCTGGAGCGGGAGACCAACAAATATCTTAAGAGGATTGAGGACCTCGGCGGAGCCACGGCTGCCATAGAGAAGGGCTTTCAGCAAAGGGAGATTCAAGAAAGCTCTTACAGATTCCAGAAGGACGTGGAGAGTGGCAAGCACGTGATTGTGGGAATCAACAAATACACAAGCCCGTACCCTCCCATGAAGGGGCTTTTTAAGCTCGACCCGGCGGAGATTAGGAAACAGATAGAGGGGTTGAACAGGGTGAGAAAGGAAAGGGATAAGGCCAGAGTGGAAGCGGGGCTAGCTATGCTGGAAAAGGCAGCCCGGGGCACCGAGAACACTATGCCCATCTTTGTCGAGTGCGCAGAGGCATATGCCACCATCGGTGAGATGTGCGATGTCCTCCGGGGCGTTTTCGGCGCACAGCGCGAGTTCCTGGTCTTCTAGAAGGAGCGATTATGGACTTCTCATTTACAGAAGAGCAGAAGATCCTTCAGCGTATGGTTCGAGACTTCGCTACGCGAGAGCTGGAGCCTATTGCGAGGCGACTGGATGAGGTGGAGGAGTTCCCCCATGAAAGCGTACGCAAAATGGCGGACATCGGTCTTTTGGGCATGGGGCTCGACCCCGCCTATGGTGGGAGCGGAGGCGGTTTTACTCCCTTCATAATAGCTATGGAGGAGATATCGAGGGCCAGCGCTGCCATGAGCACCATCCTCTCGGTGCAGGTCTCCCTTTGCGGACAGCCTCTGGACAGGTTCGGCACCAAGGAGCAAAAGGAGAGGTACCTTTCCTTCCTGACCCAGGGGAAGAAACTCGCCGCCTTTGCCCTGAGCGAGCCTAACGCAGGGAGCGATGCAGCATCTATTGAGACCACTGCAACCAGAAAAGGCGAAACCTATGTTCTTCAAGGCTCCAAAGTCTTCATAAGCTGCGGCGATGTAGCTGATATATATATCGTCTTCGCTGTACAGGAAAGGGTCAAAAAAGCCCGGGGCATTACAGCCTTCATACTGGAGAGGGGTACACCAGGGCTCAAAGTTAAAAAGCAGGGCGGGAAACTGGGCATAAGGGCCTCCACCACCGCGGAGCTTCTCTTCGATGACTGTCGGGTCCCCCTAGAGAATCGACTTGGGGAAGAGGGCGCTGGCTTCAGGATCGCAATGCAGATAATTGATCCCAGCCGAATTGGCGTTGCCGCCCAGGCTGTGGGGATAGCACAGGCGGCTCTGGATGCCTCGGTGAGCTATGCCCAGCAGAGACGGCAGTTTGGGAAGCTCCTGGGCGAGTTCCAGGCTATCCAGTGGATGCTGGCTGATATGGCAACCCAGGTCGATGCTGCTCGGCTCCTTATGTATAGAGCAGCGGACTTGAAGGATAGGGGGCTGCCCTTTAGCAAGGAATCGGCCATGGCCAAGGTCTTCGCAAGCGAAGCTGCAATGGCAGTCGCTGTCAAAGCTGTTCAGATTTACGGCGGCTATGGTTACTTCCAAGAAAGCCCGGTGGAGCGGTACTTCCGGGATGCCAAGATCACGGAGATATATGAGGGCACCTCGGAGGTGCAGAGGATGGTTATCTCCAGGAACCTTCTTCCCGAAATATTCAAACGAGAGAGGGAGGACAAAAGTGTCTGAGGGGCCTGTATGTCTTGCCAAACATATCAACCATGTATGTATTGCCGTGAAAAGCATTGAGAAGACCCTGGGGGTTTACGGCAGCCTTTTTGGCATAAGACCCAGCGCTATAGAAGACATCCCCGACCAGGGTGTGCGGGGTACGCTTATACCGCTGGGAGGAAGCCAACTGGAGATAATTGAACCCATAGACCCCAATGGGGGTGTCGCTCGCTTTATTGAGAAAAGGGGGGAGGGGTTGCATCACATATGCTTCGAGGTGGACAACGTTGCGGAGAAGCTGAAAGCCCTGGAGGCTAGGGGAGTGGAGCTCATTGATAGGAAGCCCAGAAAAGGCCTTGCGGGTATGATAGGCTTCATCCACCCCCGCTCCATGGGTGGAGTGCTTGTGGAGCTTGCCCAGCGGGTTGAGCCTGAGAAGAGGTGATTCAAAATGGCCAAGGGAGACAAGATCAGGGTTCTCATTGCCAAACCAGGCCTTGATGGACACGACCGTGGGGCTAAGGTGGTGGCACGCGCCCTTCGGGATGCTGGCATGGAGGTCATTTACACGGGGATAAGACAAACGCCGGAGATGATAGTGGAGAGCGCTCTTCAGGAGGACGTGGACGTCATCGGGGTAAGCATTCTCTCAGGTGCACACATGGAGCTTATCCCCCTCATCTTAGACGGGCTTAAGAAGAAGGGGCTGGAGAAGGTGAAGCTCCTGGCCGGCGGCATCATACCTGAGGAAGACTGCGCAGCCCTCCGGAAAATAGGAGTTGTGAAGACCTTTGGGCCGGGCACCTCCGTGAAGGAAATCATTGATGCCGTCAAGAGGGCTGCTTCCCCCAGGAAATAGGATTATCTACCCCTGAAAACCGCCTCTCGCTTTTCAAGAAAGGCTTTTACACCTTCTTTGTGGTCTTCTGTCTCGAGACAAATCATCTGCGACCTGCTCTCAAATTCCAGTTGAGCCTCCAGAGACGAGTCTATGCCACTATATGCCACCCTTTTCGTGAGTCCCATGGCTATGGGGGGGCCCTTGGCGATCCTTCTTGCCAGGTTCTGAGCCGTATCCATGAGCTTCCCCTGGGGCACGACCTGGCTGACAAGACCTATCCTTTCCGCAGCTGATGCGTCTATCAGGTCGCCGGTATACATAAGCTCCAGGGCTCGGGCCGTCCCCACGGTTCGGGGTAGGAAGTATGTAACACCTGAATCTGGGATGATTCCCCGCTGGATGAATATGGAACTGAACCTGGCGTTCTCCGATGCGATACGAATATCGCATGCCAAGGCTATGCCAAGCCCCGCTCCAACACAGGCGCCGTTCACAGCCGCGATGGTCGGTTTTTGCAGTCCTCGCAGGAGGAGGGTAATCGTGTTCATCTGTTGCAGATTGGAGATAGGACTATGCTCTGATTGTCCCTTCCCGGACGCCTCGGCGAAGCCCGAGACATCGGCTCCAGCGCAGAAGCCCCTCCCTGCCCCTGTAATGATGACCACTCGCATATCTTCATTTTCGAGTAGCTCCTCCAGGGCACGCCTAAGCTCTGTTATCATGTTTCCGCTCAATGCATTGAGCTTTTCAGGGCGGTTCAGGGTCAGCGTTGCGATTCCATGCTCCCTTTTTAATACCAGGCATTCGTAATCCAAAGCAGTGGCCTCCTTTGCGTCTTCTTTTGACCTTCGAATAATACCACACCTATCAAGCGGGTCTTACAAGTTGGAGTTGGCATGGAGATGGGTGTTCCCTGAGTCTTAAACGCACCCTCTCCTTGCTAGGGAAAAGGAGTTGAGGGTTAGGTTCATAAATAGCCTCAGAGCCTTAATCCGTGGATTATCTGACGAAGAACGGTGTCATGGTGAGGATGCAGGACATGTCATTAGCATGGGGTTATGAGAGTTTTCCCCTTCACACTCCTTTGGCATGGAAGACCTCACCCCCTGGGTCCCCCTCTCCTTCCAAGAGAGGGGGAAGAGAATGGTAAGAGGGAAGGGGGGCTTTGCCCCCTTCCCTCTTAAAAACACTTTTCCCCTTCCCGCTGGGAAGGGGACCGAGGGGATAGGCAATCCTTCCCAAAGGGAAGGAACCGGTAGTTTGGAGCTACCATAATAAAACACCGTTAAATCTTCGAGGGGCAAAGGAATCCGTGAATCTGGGATGACACCCATCAGGTGCTCCTTCTGAATCTAGACTCACGGAT
>JACPPT010000064.1 GCA_016190815.1 Chloroflexota bacterium | reverse complement strand
GCGTACGAACGTTCAATATTTAGACAATGTGAGGGTGCCGAGGACGGCTTTGGTGGGGGAGGAGAACCGTGGGTGGTACTACGTGGCGGTGGCCCTGGATCTGGAGAGGCTGGGGATATACTCGTGGGCCACGTATCTGCCTACGTTGTTGGAGCTAATGGAGTACTGCAAGAGCACGGTGGTTGACGGTCAACCGTTGTCGAAGGATCCTGTGATAAGGCACAAGCTTGGGGAGCTGTACATAGAGCATCAGGTAGGGAGGGTATTGACATATCGGTGTGCGTGGATGATGGACAGGAAGATAATACCGAACTATGAGACGGCGATGATAAAGGTGTATCACTCCGAGTTGCAGCAGAGGCTGGCGGTAGCTGGTATGGAGATAGCAGGGCATGTTGGGGTGTTGAGGGCAGGGAGTGTGGGGAGTCATCCGATGATGAGGGGGAACCTGGAGTTAGAGAGGATGTACCGTGCGTGTGTGCAGCCTGTGTTTGCTGGTGGGACGGCTGCGATAATGAGGACGATAATAGCGATGAGGGGTATGGGCCTTCCCAGGGCCTATTGAGGGTTTTCTATGGATACCAGACCGATGAGAACCGGTGTTGCAAATCTTCCCTTGCACCAGGGCAAAGCGCCTCGCTGGCTTTTCGAGCGCATGGTAAAGCTCTCTCGGGAGGTTTGTCTTGTCATAGTGGAGGAGTTCGGGCCTGATGAGATGCTTAGAAGGATGTCGGACCCCTTCTGGTTTCAGGTTTTTGGTTGCGTCTTGGGCTTCGACTGGCATTCCAGTGGTGTTACAACAACCCTTTGCGGTGCTCTAAAAGAAGGGTTGAGGGGACTGGAAAAAGACCTTGGTCTGTTTGTGGCAGGTGGTAAGGGCAAGACCTCTCGAAAAACCCCTATGGAGATAGAGGGCTTTGGCCCCCTCATTTCAACAGACCCTCAGCAGCTTGTCTACGCCAGCAGGATGGCTGCCAAAGTGGATACCTCTGCCTTGCAGGACGGCTATCAGCTTTATCATCACACCTTCCTTTTCACCTCTAGCGGCTCATGGACGGTTGTCCAACAAGGCATGAACGAAGGGAACAGGTACGCCCGCAGATACCACTGGCTGGGACAGGCGGTAAAGGACTTTGTCTGCGAACCCCATGCAGCAATATGCTCGGAGGGCAGGGGAGGGGTATTGAATCTCGTAGCTCTTGAGAGCACACCTGCAAGGAGCACCATCACTAGCATAGCTTCAGAGGAGAAACCGGGTAACCTGGTGAGGGACCTGGAGAAGCTAAAAACGCTGGACATGCCTCAGCATCACCACATAACCCTGGACGATATAGATCCTCGGAGGCTGGAGAAGATATTTTACATAGCCTATGAGCATAGTCCCCGGGATTTTGAGGGGCTCTTGAGTCTTGAGGGGATAGGCCCTAAGACTATTCGGGCTCTTGCTCTTATCTCCGAGCTTGTTTACGATGTTCCTGCAAGCCTGAGGGACCCTGCCCGCTTCGGCTTCGCTCACGGCGGGAAGGATGGTCATCCCTTCCCGGTGGACAGAGAGACCTATGACAAAAGCATCGCACTCCTGGGGGAGGCAGTGAGAAGGGCGAAGGTAGGGGACAGGGAAAGGGTGGAAGCCCTCCGAAGACTACGCAACTTTTGGGAGGCATAAAAATAAAAACCCCGGCAGCGACCTATTTTCCACAAGGGGTTGCCCCCTCAGTATCGTCGGCGCTGAGGCGTTTCACTTCCGTGTTCGGGATGGGAACGGGTGGTTCCACCTCGCTCAAGCCACCGGGACATTAATAAATCTACCATGTCTGGCTTTGTGTGTCAAGATTCTTTTTGAACCCGAAAACGGCGATTATTGACTCCCATAGGGCATACTTCCGAGGCGGAAGGACCAACCTGCCTGCCCGCGATGGTCGGGTTAGGAAACCCGACCGACAGATCTCCCGTGTGTGTTAATAGAGGGGATGGAGAAAGGGGATGGTTCAAGAGACCATTAAACGGCCTTGATATTCATGGACGGAGGTATAGAGATGGACATCTCACCCGAAAACCTAAACGTAAGTGAAATCAGCAAACTGAGGAGCAGCCTCATCGTGCCTCGTCCCGTTGTTCTTGTCTCTACCGTAGGGCAGGATGGGGTGTACAACGTAGCGCCATATGCTCAGTTTATGGCCATATGCTCCAAGCCTCCCACCATATGCTTCTCGGTTGTGCGTAGGGAGGGCGGTCAGAAGAAGGATACCCTGGTAAACATTGAGCTTTCCAGAGAGTTCGTTCTCAACTTGGTTGATGAAGACATGGCCGAGGCGATGAATAAGACCGCAGCAACCTACCCGAAGGGTGTGAGCGAGTTCGAGATGGCGGGCCTTACCCCCATAAGAAGCGACGTAGTCAAAGCTCCCCGGGTGGCTGAGGCCCCTGCGAGTATGGAGTGCAAGCTGAAGGAGATTTTAGAGTACGGCGAAATGCCATATTCTGCCAGCCTCATCGTGGGAGAGATCGCTCGTTTTCATGTAAGAGACGACCTTTATAGGAATGGTGAGGTGGATGAGGTTGGACTTAGACCAGTGGGACGTCTGTCAGGAGACCGCTACTGCCGAATTCGAGACGTGTTCCAGATGAAAACGCCTAAAGTCTAGCGGGCGTTCTCGGATCTCCTTAAAAGCTGGCTATGGGTATAAGGTATTACGTGGGGACAAGCGGCTGGCACTACGAAGACTGGCGGAAGAGATTCTACCCCGCAGACCTTTCCATGTCCCGATGGCTGGCGTTTTACGCCTCCCATTTCTCCACGTTAGAGTTGAATAGCAGTTTCTATCGCCTACCCTCAGAAAAAGCCTTTCTCGCAGTTCTTATCGTAGATCGTTTGAGAACAAAGTGAAACTCCAACAAGAAAGTGATATGATTTGCATCAAAACCCGAGCTTTTCTCTGCTGACCTATGGAGGAGTGAAATGTCTGAGAATGTTCTTTTACCAGCACCCTTGGGAGTGAGAGCTGAGCCAGAGATGAGGGAAGGGGAGGTTGCAATAGTTGTTACATGGCAGCCCAGCATACTGGCAGCCCCATTAATAGGTGGATACAAGATTTATCGCAGGGAAGGGGGAGAGCCGGCGTTCGCCGAAATTGGCACGGTGGGTTCCAAGCAATCTAGCTACAAGGATCGGGCTGTGGTATCTGGAAGACGCTACTTTTACTCCGTTACAACCATCGACACAAGCACTCCGCCGAAGGAGAGTGATAAGTCTAAGCCTGTAGAATCATACTACTTGGCGCCGCCCGAGAAAACAGCTGCGAAACTTCTCTCTTTCAAACAACCTCAGGCGAGAGTAGAGGCTGCTGACGGCGAGGCCACTGTCACCATAGGCTGGGATGCCCTCAGCGATCCCCATGGCCTTCTGGGCGGCATTAATGTATATCGTCGTGACGTTTTCGAGGCTGGCGAATTTGCCAGAATAGACACAGTTAAGCCCGGCGAGACAGCATATTCAGATAGAGAAGTCAAGGCTGGTAGAACCTATGAGTATAAGCTTTCGGCCATCGATCAAAACTCGCCTCCAAGAGAGAGTGCCAAGGGCGATGCAATAAGAGTTTATGTGCCTTATGTTGTTCCTGCCCCTGAGGGGCTCCAGGCTAGCAAGCAGATGAGCGGCACTATTTTAACTGTAACTCTTAGCTGGAATCCTGTAGAGATGGCCCCGGGCATAGTTGAGTACGTAGTTTACAGAAAGGACGCAGACTCTGCGGAGGATTATAGAGTCATCGCTACTACTGCTGCCACGACCTTTGTCGATGCGCCATTTGGATGGCGCTTTTCTTATATTGTGTCCGCCAAGGACCGCAGGGGAACTCTGGAGGGAGCCAAATCCTCGCCAGTAAACATTCAGGCCTATGATTTGACGCCACCGGCGCGGGTCAGGTGTGACCCCAACTATGATGGCAAGGAGGCTCGCATTGGTATTTCCTGGACAAGGCCGCTCAATATCCCGATAGAGCTGATAAGTGGCTACAACGTATATAAGGTGCGGGAAGGGGATGAGGCAGAACAAGAGAAGCTTACCGCCGTTGCTCAAAGTCTGGACCCGAGGTCGCCAATGCTACACTGGGAAGACAAAACTGTGATTCCCGGACACACATATTCGTACTCGGTAAGCGCCTTAACTAACTCTACACCACCCCAGGAAAGCCATTTAAGTCCCCAGGTGAGCGTGAACATACCCAGCGATGCTCAGATAGAGGAGCTGGTTTATAGAGCATTTAAGACCCATGAGGAAGCTCAGCGGACCATGAATCCAGACCTTCTAAAGGAGGTGGGCGTCCCTCCCTGGCTCGAAGTAGAGATGAGGGGCATAAAGCTGAAGATACAATCTTGCCGGGAAGGGATTGATACCTTCACCGTAAACGCCATAACTGTTATTGAGTTTCAGAGCTTCCATGTCAGTGGACATGAGATAAGCATAGAGGCCACCTTCAATTTGGCCCTTGCTCACTATTACTGTTCCACGAAGCAACTGGAGCGCCGGGACCCCGATGTTGCTCATCGTGCCCAGCTTATTTTTGCAAAAGAAGCGGATAAGTGGCTTCTCACTAAAATGAACAGGCTGAGCTAGAGAAGATAGATTTAGAGGTATTCCTTCACTTTCTCAGCCAGAGCTCTGGTCATACCCGGAACAGCGGACACCTCTTCCAGGGATGCTTCCTTAATGGCCTGCACAGAGCCAAAGCGGCGCAGGAGCGCCCTTTTCCGCTTGGGGCCGATTCCAGGGACGGAGTCCATAGCAGACCCCCAGCTTTTTCGACTTCTTATCTTCTGGTGATAGCTTATTGCAAAACGGTGGGCTTCGTCTCTTATCCTCTGCAGGAGGTATAGTGCCTGAGAGCTTTTTTGCAGTATGATGGCCTCTTGGGATTCAGGGCGGAAGACCTCTTCGTTCTCTTTGGCGATGCTGGCAATGGGGACGGAGGCCAACCCTATCTGCAACATAACTTGCAAAGCGGCGGAGAGATGCCCTTTCCCACCGTCGATGAGTACCAGGTCCGGCAATATGACCCACGGCTCTGTCGAGGCCTCTCGGGGCTTCTGACCGTTGCCTGCGGAGGCAGTGGCCCGCTTGAATCGTCGCCTTAGCACCTCCTGCATCATGGCATAGTCGTCAATCCCCTTGACATCCTTTATCTTGAACCTCCTATAATGGGCAGGCTTGGGCCTGCCATCCTCGAAGACCACCATGCTCCCCACGGCGGAGGTTCCATGGATGCTGGAGATGTCGTAGCATTCCACCCGATGGGGGACGGAGGGCAGGTTGAGCTGTTCCTTTAGCTCCTCAAGGGCCGATGTAATGGCATCGGTGGTGGCATGTTCTCTAACCATTAGCTGGGCCAACCCCTGCGAAGCGTTCTGTGCCACCATGTCCACGAGCCTTTTCTTCTCACCGTGCCTTGGGGCTCGAAGATAGACTCTTTTACCCCTTTTGCTCTCCAGCCAGTTACGAATGGTAGTGGTGTCCTCTGGAGTATGCTGAAGGAGTATTTGCGGTGGAATGTACGAGGCAGAATCATAAAACTGTTTGACAAAACTGGCCATGATCTGTGCAGGCTCTTCGTCCTGGACTCCCTCCATCAGGAAATGGTCTCGCCCTATTAGTTTGCCTTGCCGGATGAAGAAGGCCTCCACCCAGGCATCGTCCTTCTCCCTGGCCATTGCCACGACGTCTTCATCCTCCAGCCTGGTGGATACGGCCTTCTGTTCCTGGGTTACGCGCTCGATGGCTCTAATCTGGTCTCGTAGGATGGCAGCTCGTTCGAACTCCATGCGCTCGGCTGCCTTCTCCATCTTTTGCCTCAGGTCTTTCACAACTGCCTCATGTTTGCCCTCCAAAAATGAAATGACCTGCTCGATGACCTCTCGATACTGCTCCTTGGTGACAGCCCCGATGCATGGCCCGACACATCGGTGTATGTAGTAGTCCAGACATGGGCGTGGGTCGTCTCCTTTGATAGCCTTGGTGCATGAGCGGTAGGGGAAGAGTCTTTTCAAGAGGTCCAGGGTTTTTCTCACGGAGCCTGCGCTGGCAAAGGGGCCGAAATACCGGGCACCGTCAGGGTTCTGTCTCCGGGTGATATAGACCAAAGGAAAGTCCTCTTTAAGATCAATCTTAAGGTAGGGGTAGTTTTTGTCGTCCTTGAGCCTGGAGTTATACCTGGGTTTGTGCCTTTTGATGAGGTTGTTCTCGAGGATGAGGGCCTCTTGTTCCGAGTGTGTGATGATGAACTCGAAGTCCGCCATTTTGGAGACCATCTTTTGAATCTTGGCTTGAAGGCTCCAGGGTGAGCCAAAATATGACCTTATCCTGTGGCGGAGGCTTGCTGCTTTCCCTACGTACAGGATGTCTCCCTGAGTATCCCGGAAGATGTAGACACCCGGCTGTGAAGGGATGGCCTTTAGCTGTTCTTCAAGGGGCTTCTGTTCCATCGCAGTTTTCTGTGAAATGGAAGGCATATGACATATTTAATTTTACCATAGATAGAAGCTGTGGGGATAAAAACAAGATAGACCAAGGGGTTTTGCTATCGGAGGACAAAAAATAGGACAGCAAGTATGGCCACTATGAGAGCTACGAGAATGCCTATTTTCTTAAGCTCACCGATAACGAAACCATACTGTTGTTCCGCGGAGGTGGTTGAGGGCGCTGGTTTGGCCGCTGTTTTGGGGGTCATAGGGGATGCTGGAGACGGAGCACGAGCTGCTGGCGAAGATGAAACAGCAGAAGCAGCAGTCTGAGTGGCCGGGCTTCTTACGGCCTGGGCAGTCTCTCCCTGAGGCGGTTTCGGCGTTGCTGGTCTATGCCCTTTTTTCCTCTTGCTGAGATGTGCCTGTCTTGCGGCAACCCGGTGTGCTTTCTTTGGCAAGATGTCTCTCCTGTAAAGGCAACAATTTTGACCGCTCAATTATACCCCAACGATTGGGCAATGGCAATTCGTTTATACTGACCCCTTTTCCTTTTCCAGGCTCTTCGCACCCTCTGCTATGATCTGGGCTGCCATGGTGAAAGACATTTTCTCTACGTTCAAGGTCATGTGGTAGAGGGATGGCTCGTCTCGGTCAATGTGGAAGAACTTCCTTATATAGGCGCGACGGTCCCTTTCTATCTCTATCATCAATTTATGGGCTTTTTCCCGGTCAATGTTGTGCCTTTGCATCAAGAGCTGGATTCTATTCTCCACAGGTGCCACAAGGAAGATGTGGAGCACAGAGGGTATATGTTGAAGTATTAGCTGGCTGCCTCTCCCGATGATAACCACATTTCCTGTCCTTGCCAGCTCCTTAATTATTGACATAGTGACTTCAAGGAAACGGGCATCGTCCAGTTCTTCCGCTTTGGTGTGGGCTGTTTCCGCTGCCTCCGCATAGGTCTGAGAAACAAGCACCTCGATGCCAGTGGGACCCATGAAGGGGTCTCCTGCTGAGCTGGTGACAGCCGACTTCTCGAGGAAGGTTTGAAGCAGCTTTGCAACGCGCTCCCGGGCCTTCACAACCTTCATGTCTCGCTTTTCTAAAGCCTCGAGAGGGGCACCAATTCTCTGGGACGCCTCGGCCAGAAGTTCCCGGTCCACGTAGTCAATTCCAAGTATGCGAGCGACCTCTTTCCCTGTTTCGGGAGCACCGCTCCCAGCCAATCCGGTAATGGTTATGACGGGCATGTTATCACCCCTTTCCTTGTATTCGTGATTCGGAGAAAGACGTCTTCTTATTATGAAGACGCTTACCTGTCTTTCTCAAAGGAGCGCTGGTCTTCACCTGACTTCTTGGCACAGCATATTTCTGCTCTATTTTGGCCACCTTGGCCACATGCTCTAACTCTTTATCCTCAGGAGGAGTGTTGAACCAGGCATCCAGAATCTCCTTTGCCACCTGATTGGATGTGAGACGCAGCCCCATAACCAGAACATTAGCATGGTTCCAGCGGCGAGCACCTGCGGCAGTTTGAGCGTCGGAGCAGAGGGCTGCCCTAATGCCAGGGACCTTGTTGGCAGCTATGCTAACACCTGTTCCCGTCCAGCAGAAGAGTATTCCTTCATCACATAGACCCTGGGCGACTCTTTCCGCAACCTCTTGAGCTACGTCGGGCCACTCGCACGCCTTGGGAGCCTGGGCCCCACACAGCTCTACATCAAAGCCTCTAGCTCTGAGCTCCTCCACCACAAAATCGGTGAGAGGAGTGCGCTCGTCTGTCCCCAGTGCTATCTTCATTTTCAGCCCTCGTTACTCAGCCCGTGGGTGAGCCTTGTCGTACACCTCTCTCACGTAGTCGCTGGTGAGGTGGGTGTAGATTTGAGTCGTGGATATATTGGCGTGGCCCAGGAGCTCCTGCACGTGTCTCAAAGGAGCTCCACCCCTGAGCATATGGGTTGCAAAGCTATGACGTAAGGTGTGAGGCGATATTTTAGCGGCTATTTTCGCATCTTTAGCATAACCCTTAAGTATTACCCAGAACCCCTGTCTTGTGAGGCGCTCTCCGTTTCGGTTTAGAAAGACGGCCTTCTCTTCGTTGTCGTGGAGCAGCCTGGGCCTCGCCTCTTGGATGTAGGATTTCAGGGCCTCTTTTGCCTCCTGATGAAAGGGTACTATCCTTTCTTTGGAACCCTTGCCGAAGCAGCGCACGAAATCCAGCTCTAGATTCACGTCCAGAAGGTTAAGGGAAACGAGCTCCGAGACCCGCATTCCTGTGGCGTATAGAAACTCCAGCATCGCCTTGTCTCTTACCCCCTCCGGGGTCTGGCGTTTTTCAGGTTGCTTTAAGAGTTCCTCTATCTCCTTTTCTGTTAATGGCTTGGGCAGGGACCTGCCAACTTTAGGGGAGCTCAGGTTTTCTGTTGGATTGCTATTAAGGATGCCGTCTGCCGTAAGAAAGGCGAAGAATGATTTAACGGCAGCAACCTTTCGAGCTTTTGTCGCTGGGGCGTAGTCTTTTTCATCAAGGCTTACAAAATATCCCAGGAGGAGCTGCCTGCTTATATTGGCCCATTGAAAAGGCCTTTTCTGCCCCTTCATTTCTTCATTTAGAAAGTCCATGAACTGGGTGAGGTCGTTTCTATAAGCCATGACGGTGTTGGACGACCCTCCCTTTTCTACTGACAAGTGACTGAGAAATGCTTCTATTTGTTCTTCCATGCCACATCCTCCGGGGAATAGGAGTAACAAATTTATTCTACCATAAGTTGACGTAATCATCTATTCCATTGGTTGTTCCTCTCTATGATATACTTTTCAATGACAGTCTGGAGGTGCAAGGAGCAGCGGGTTGCAAAGGATTGGTGTTGACATAATAGAAGTAGCCCGAATAAAAAAGGCAATAGAGCGCTGGGATGGGCGCTTTCTCCGACGTGTATATACTGAAAGGGAGCTCTCGGTTTGCAAGAACAGAGCATGGATGCTTGCAGCGAGGTTTGCGGGAAAAGAGGCGGTGATGAAAGCCATGGGCACGGGAAGGAAGGGCGTTGCTTGGGGGGAGGTGGAGGTCCTGTCAGGGGGGGGATCCAAGCCATCTGTGCGTCTCCACGGTAGGGCAAGGGCACTGGCATGGAAACTGGGCCTGGACGAATTTGAAATAAGCCTGTCCCACACCAGGGACTATGCTGTTGCTATGGTTGTAGGGGAGCAAAAGTGAAGATAGTAACTGTTGATGAGATGAGGGAGCTGGAACGGCGCTCTGCTGAGGAAGGCACAACTGTGAGTATGCTCATGGACAATGCCGGGCTTGCTTTTGCTCAGGAGGTGCGCAGGTGGCGTGGGGATATACATGGATGTCTCATATTGGTCTTAATTGGCCCTGGCAACAACGGGGGTGATGGCCTTGTGGCTGCCAGGCATCTTCACGACTGGGGAGCCAGCGTCTTCCTCTACCTCTGTACCCCAAGGCCCGAAAACGACCCCAATTTGAGGCTTGCGCTGGAGAGAAAGATACCTTTTAAGAGTGCTTCAGAGGACCCCAAGCTTGAGGACTTGAAAAGAGTCTTGGACTCTGCCGAATTGGTGGTGGATGCTGTCCTGGGCACAGGGCGCTCCAGGCCCCTGGAGGGCACAATGAAGAAGGTGCTGGAGGCAGTCGGGCTAGCCAGGGAGGCCCGGTCAAAGCTCACCATCTTTGCCCTGGATCTGCCCACAGGTCTCGATGCCGACACCGGGGCTGTAGACCATGCATGTCTTCCCTCTGACATCACTGTTACACTGGCTCACCCCAAACCCGGGCTTTTTGTATCTCCAGGAGCGGAGAAGGTCGGAAAGCTCGTAGTAGCCGATATAGGAATACCACCACACTTGGCACAGGACATCCGGGTTGAGCTTATGACACCAGAGTGGGCAGCGCGCGTCCTCCCCAAAAGGCCAATCTGGTCCCATAAGGGGAGCTTCGGGAAGGTTCTTGCGGTGGTGGGCTCCATAAACTACGTTGGTGCTGCCTATCTCGCTTGCGAGGCT
The DNA here is from genome assembly GCA_016190815.1 of Chloroflexota bacterium. Taxonomy (GTDB): domain Bacteria; phylum Chloroflexota; class Dehalococcoidia; order JACPPT01; family JACPPT01; genus JACPPT01. The sequence continues at coordinate 6,856 of JACPPT010000064.1, read as the reverse complement.
GCGGCCAGAGCGGGGGCGGGGCTTGTAACGCTGGCGATTCCCAGAAGCCTTCACCCCATACTGGCAGCAAAGCTTACCGAGGTAACCTACCTGCCCCTACCCGAATGGGAGCCGGGTGTTATACATCCCGATGCGATTAAAGACCTGGGGCCATGTCTTAATGAATATGAAGTCCTGCTTGTGGGGTGTGGCATTGGTCAGCACACAGCTACTCAGGAGCTTCTCAGGTCTCTCCTCTTCCCAGGCTTTCCCTCCATGCCCAGAATGGTGCTTGACGCAGACGCTCTGGGCATCCTTGCCAAAAGCGCTCGCTGGTGGCAAAGGTTCGAGGGCGAGGCTGTACTAACTCCTCACCCGGGTGAGATGTCCAGGCTCAGGAACATTTCAGTGAGAGAAGTTCAGCAAGAGAGGTTCCGGGTGGCAAAAGAGGCTTCGTCTCTCTGGAAGAAGGTTGTCGCCCTCAAGGGCGCTTACACTATTGTAGCTTCACCTGACGGCAGACTGTTGGTTAGTCCTTTCGCAAACCCGGGGCTGGCCTCGGCAGGCACTGGGGATGTCCTGGCTGGGACTGTGGTGGGCCTTATGGCTCAGGGACTGCCTTCCTTTGAGTCCGCAGCCTGCGGGGTTTATTTACATGCTGCTGCAGGTGAAAAGGTACGGGAACGACTGGGCGACGCAGGAATGCTGGCGAGCGATCTTCTGGAGGCATTGCCTCTGACCATGAAGGGACTCAAAGAGCGCTGAAGAGTACATCCTCTCACGAACAAGATATGGTAGGTCGGCTGCATGGATAGTGCTGTAGCTGTTGCGCTGATATGGAGTGGCATCTATAATTGACCGAGGGGAGAGATATGCTTCTTGCGATAGATATAGGCAACACCAACGTCACTGTGGGTGTATTCAAGGGGGAGAGGCTTTTGGCAACATGGCGAGCAGCCAGCGATGTTCACAAGATGCCTGACGAATATGCGATATTGCTCCTCAGTCTGTTGAATCGCCAGGAACTAGACGCTTCAGACATAAAGGACGGAGCGTTGTGCAGCGTAGTCCCACCCCTGACCTCGGTTTTCGAAGAGCTATTCCAGCGCTATTTTGACATCAACCCCCTTGTGGTGGAGGCCGGCATCAGGACTGGGCTGCGTATTCTCTCAGAGAACCCCAGAGAGGTTGGGGCTGATCGCGTTGTGGATGCGGTAGCAGCCTTCCGACTCTACGGAGGTCCTGCAATAGTGGTGGACTTTGGCACGGCCACCGTTTTTGACGCCATTTCCAAAGAGGGGGATTACCTTGGAGGTGCAATAGCGCCCGGCATAAGAATTGCGGCTGAGGCTCTTTTTGAGCGTGCATCCAAGCTGCCTCGGATTGAGCTTATTAAACCTAAAAGCGCCATCGGTAAGAACACCGTTACCAGTATGCAGTCGGGGATTGTTTTCGGCTATGTGGGGCTTATAGAGGGCATTGTTGCTCGTTTCCAGAGCGAGCTTGGGGAAAAGGCGAGGGTGGTCGCCACGGGCGGACTTGCTTCCATCATTGCAAAAGAGACCAGGGTAATAGACGTTGTAGACCTTGACCTGACCCTGGTGGGGCTGAGGCTTATCCACGAGTTGAACAAAACGCACTAGAAGAGGGGAAAATGCTGAAAGGTAAGTTCATAGTCTTGGGCGTAACGGGAAGCATAGCTGCTTTTAAGGGAGCTGAGCTGGCGAGCAAGCTGACCCAGGCAGGTGCCCTGGTGGACGTGATCATGACCAAAAGCGCTATGGAGTTCATAGCACCGCTGACCTTTCGCAGCCTTACTCACAGGCCGGTGGCGACAGACCTTTTCGCCCCGGATTCCGAGCTGAGTTTAGAGCACGTTGCCCTGGCCGAGAGGGCCGATGTGATGGTTGTAGCGCCAGCCACGGCCAATTTCATCGCCAAGCTGGCATTGGGCTTGGCTGATGACTTGCTTTCGTGCACGATCCTGGCCACAAAAGCCCCTGTCATAGTTGTGCCAGCTATGGATTCAGGTATGTATGAAAATCCTGTAACCCAGGAGAACGTCGCCAAGCTGCGCTCCAGGGATTTTGTAATAGCAGGGCCTACCGCTGGGCATCTGGCCTCGGGCATTTCCGGCATGGGGCGCATGCTTGAGGTGGAAGAGCTTTTGGGCATCGTAAGACAGGTCTTGGGCAGAAAAGGAGACCTCAGGGGAAAGAAAATAGTGGTTACCGCCGGTGGAACCCAGGAGCCTATTGACCCCGTCCGTCACATAAGCAATCGTTCCTCAGGAAAGATGGGATATGCTCTGGTCGAAGCGGCCAGAGACCGGGGTGCAACTGTTACGCTCATAGCTACGCCCGTCGCCCTCAAGGACCCTGCCGGTGTAGAGGTGGTTCATGTTAATACGGCTTCGGAGATGCGAGAGGCCGTCCTCAAGGCTTGCTCAGGGGCTGATGCCCTCCTTATGGCTGCGGCAGTCGCTGACTATGCCCCGATTAAGCCCGCCGGCCAGAAGATAAAAAAGGGTCAGGGCACGCTGATCCTGGAGCTGAAGAAAACGCCAGACATCCTGAGCGAGGTCAAGGGGAAGATTGTAAAAGTTGGATTTGCAGCCGAAAGCGAGAATCTCGTGGCCAATGCTCAGAAGAAGCTAAGACAGAAGAAGCTAGACTTCATAGTGGCCAACGACATTACTTCCAAGGGAAGCGGTTTTGCATCGGATACCAACAGGGTTACCATCATCAATAGAGCAGGCAAGGCTGAGGATCTCCCGCTTATGCTGAAGACAGAGCTTGCCGGACTCATCCTGGACAGTGTGGCAAAGCTCCTCAAGAGGTCGTAAGAAGTCTAGAGTTTTGCCATTTCCTGTTTCGTTTCCTTGTCCTCGGTTGCTCTGGCTCCGCCAAATATTTTCAGCGTTGCGATGCCTATCGCCAGGAAGGCCAGGCTCGTGAAGATGAAGACGGAGCGGATTCCCAATACCACCGCCAACGCCCCGCCCACAAGGGGACTCACCCCAAAGGCCAGGGCATTTACGCTCTGGACGGCACCATAGGCTGCCCCATGCCTTCCTCTGGGCACAGCGTTCCCTATGAGAGCACTTGCGCAGGTGAGCATGCCTCCTTTGAACAGCCCTATTACAGCCATCAAAACCAGGAAAGGCGGTACGCTCTGTATAAAGAACATGGGCAGGTAGAATATGGCGGATGCGAAGCAGCACATAATTAGCGTGGTCTTCAGATTAAGCCTGTCGCTGACCTGGCCTACCAATGCAGCAGTCGCGGCCGCGGTAAGCCCCATGAGGGAAAAGGCAAGTCCTGCAGTAGTGGCAACAAGTCCACCCTTGGTTAGGAATTGGACAAATACTGATAGTACAGGCTGTATCAGGTTGGGTGCCCCCTGCACCAGTAGGAGTACCATTAGAAAAGGCAGTACAGCTTTTGACCCTGCTATCTTCCAGACGTCTTGAAAAAAGCCCAGGCGTTTTCCTGCGGTAGCTTTAGGGGCAGGCTCCCTTTGCTCCTCAACTAGAAGAAGTATCAAAAATGTACTGAGGGCGAAGAACGCTCCGGTGAGGAAGAAAGTGGGCCTGTAGCCTATGGCGTCGGCGAGGGCCCCGCCGATAAACGGACCAAATGTGCTCCCACCAAAGAATGCCATCTGGATGAGTCCCATGCTGTATCCCATTTTTTGCTTTGGGGTAGCTGCGGCTACGAGGGCCATTGCAGCGCTCATACTTCCCGCGGTGGCGCCCTGGAGAAAGCGCAGCAATACCACGTGATAAACATTCGTTGCCAGGCCCAAGAGCATTAGACATAAAGCACCACCCAGGTACGAACGCACCAACATGAGCTTTCTGCCGTGGCGGTCAGACAGGGACCCCCATATAGGCCCGGAGAAGAATAGAGAGAAACCCATGGCACCGCCAGCAAGCCCTGCCCAGAAGGCGGCGTCTCTGGGGTCTTTTATCCCCAGTTCCTGAATGTAAAGGGGGATGAACGGGAATACAAAGCTAAAGCCCATAGCCACAAGGGTCTGGGCCAGAGTAACCGCATATAGATTTTTCTTCCACTGTTCCACTTATATTTGTGTCGCTATCTTTGAGGAAATGGCAGCTTAAACCGGGAGCCCTGCCGCTTCCAGAATAGAAGGCACCCTCTTCTCCCAGCCAATGGACATTATGTGGACTCCCTGGCAAAGTCCTTTCACACCCTTTATTATTCGGGCGGCGATCTCTATCCCCTTGTCCCCTTTGTCTTTCGCGCTATCCATTTCATCGATGAGGCTCTGGGGCACACTTATCCCAGGCACATTCTTATTGAGATAGCGTGCCATATTCCCCGACTTGAGCACAACGATGCCAGCGATCACAGGGACCCCCAGGGGTCTCGCCTGCTCCATGAACTTTTCGAATGCTTCAGGATCGTAAACGGCCTGTGTCTGAAAAAACATAGCGCCTGCGCTAGCCTTCTCCTTAAGCCTTGGTATTTCTCTCTCCAGAGGCGCGCCCGGGTTGGCCGCTGCTCCAAGACAGAATCTGGGACTTCCCTTTAGCTCGTTTCCGGCCAGGTCTCGGCCTGACTCCAGGGTCTTCGCTGCCTTGAGGAGGCCAATGACGTCCAAATCAAAGACGGGCTTGGCATCCGGGTGGTCCCCCGTAGTGGTGGGGTCCCCGGTTAGGCACAGGATGTTCTCAATGCCTAGAACATAGGCGCTCAGGAGGTCCGACTGGAGGGCAATCCGATTCCTGTCGCGGCACGTGAGCTGGCAGATAGGCTCGAACCCCCTTTCTTTAAGAATGCGGCAGAGGGCAAGGGGGCCGAGACGCATCACCGCGGCTTGCTGGTCTGTGACATTTATGGCATCCACGCCCTTGAGGGCATGGGCAGCCCCCAGGGCGTCTTCTATAGCTACTCCCTTTGGGGGGGATAGCTCGGCCGTAACTACGAACCTGCCCGACTTCAGAACTTCGGCGAACCGACTCACTTTGCCTCACTCAGACTTATTTCACCTTTGGCGATGGTGGGAATTATATCCCTTTCTATATGGTGTGTCTAGCTGATTATGCCATTGCCCAACCCTTTGTTATCTGCTATAAATACAGAGGAGGAGTGATATGCCTGCAAAGATAATCGACGGTGTCAAGATAGCGGAACAGGTCCGGGCTGAGGTGGCTGTGGAGGTCAGGGAGCTGAAAGATGGAAAGGGCGTAACCCCGGGGCTTGCTGCCATCCTTGTGGGGGACAACCCGGCCTCGGCCATATACGTTCGGAACAAAGGCAGGGCCTGCCAGGAGGTGGGCATATTCGCTGAGACCTATAAATTGCCCGAGGACACTGCAGAGGCAGACCTCCTCGATCTCATCGGCAAGCTGAATGGGGACTCCAGGTTCCACGGAATACTCCTCCAGTTGCCTCTGCCCAGACAGATAAATGAGGGAAGGACCATAAATACAATAGACCCCAGGAAGGACATAGACGGGATTCATCCCGTGAATATGGGGAGGCTATTGCTGGGCGAGCCGGTGTATGTCCCATGCACGCCCTCAGGAGTCCAGCAGATGCTCCTTCGCTCTGGATACTCTCCTGAGGGGAAGCACGCTGTGGTCTGCGGAAGGAGCATCATCGTGGGAAAGCCCGTGGCGGCCATCCTCATGCAGAAGAAGGCAGGGGCCAACGCCACGGTAACCATCTGCCACACTGGAACGAAGGACTTGCTTTCCATAACCCGTCAGGCAGACATCCTCATAGCTGCTATGGGAAGTCCCAGGTGCATCACGGCTGATATGGTAAAAGATGGCGTCGTGGTCATCGATGTCGGGATAAATCGAGTGCCGGACCCTTCGACTAAGACAGGCTATCGCCTTGTGGGGGATGTGGACTTCGATGCGGTGAAGGAGAAAGCGGCGGCCATTTCCCCTGTTCCTGGAGGCGTTGGGCCTATGACCATAGCCATGCTCCTGGTGAACACGACCAAGGCCGCCAGGCTGGCCTCCAATGCATAGTCTTGCCTCAAAAGTCAGTCTGAGGAACGAAGTGACGAAGAATCTATGGGGTGGGCTAGCCCCACTACCTAGAGACCCTTAGCGGAGCCTGCCCCTTCATTATATTCAGGGCAGGCTCTCGAGGCCCGCTCGGGGCCGAAGGGCTCAGGGTGACATGAATGCGGCACTTTTTGGGCAAAACCCCAACATAGGGAGAGGGGGCAAGGGGGCGAGGGTTGTTGCAAACACCGTGGGTGATTTGAGATGACAGGCATGGAAGGCATAGGTAAGGCGTTGCTCATAATGGGACTTGCCTTCGCCTTTATCGGGCTCGTCCTCATTTTCGGCGGGCGCATCCCATTTTTCGGCAAGCTCCCGGGCGACATCATGATCCAGAGGGGTGGCTTCACCTTCTACTTTCCCATCGTGACGTTTATCCTGCTGAGCCTGGTTCTGACCATCGTTCTGAACGTGATTTTCGGACTTTTCCGCAAATAGGCAGACGACCATCCCATGAAGACCAGCGACTTCGAATACTCTCTGCACCCGAAGCTCATCGCCCAGACTCCTCTGGAGCCCAGGGACCGCTCTCGCCTTATGGTACTCTCCAGGGCTACGGGCGTCATCGAGCACCGGCACTTTTACGAGATTGTTGACTATCTAAACGAGGGGGATGTCCTCGTCCTGAACGACAGTCGTGTCATCCCTGCGCGCCTCTGGGGCAGGAAGGTGGACACGGGAGGGAAAGCCCAGTTTCTGCTCCTGAGGCGGCTCAGCCCCGGCGTCTGGGAGACCCTGGCCAAACCCGGGAAGAGGTTAGAGCGAGGAGCAAGGGTGGAAATTTCCAGAGATGTCCTGGGTGAAGGCCTGGACGGCCATGTGATGGCGGAG
>JACPPT010000063.1 GCA_016190815.1 Chloroflexota bacterium | reverse complement strand
TTCCAGTACCGCAGGAGAAAAGCGCCCGCAGCGAGCATAAGCACCACGGCCAGAATGGTGGGCAATTGACCAAAGGTGTAGAGGAGGAGATAGACTCCAGCAATCCCCGAACCAAAGAGGGCAGCCCAGCCTGCGGCGCCCGCTCCAAATCCTTCCCTTGTTAAAAGCCAAAGGGCGATAGGCAATCCCGCCAACACAGCAAGCTGAACTACTCGATATCCCCACTCTACGTCCTGCGTATAGCCAATAAGGGCGATGAGCTGATGGGCTAGAGGTGGGTAGCTATAAACGAAGAAGCCACCGAACCAACGCTCCTCCCAGGGGTCAAACCAGCCCCGGGCATAGTGGCTTGCAAAGAAAAGGTGAGTCCCCCCATCATAGGTGTTCATCCAGGGGGTCTGAAGGGTGGGGATAAGGTTCAGAGCAAGTACACCCCCCAGGGCCAGCAGGAGGCGCTTATCCGTGGCGGTCCTCCAGAAGTTTCCAGTAGCTTTCAGCCACCCTGTGCATCTGCAGGTGTTCCACAGCTTTCATATTGTGAGCTCCTTCCGCCTCCAACCGAGCTCTGTCATCCACGAGGTTCTGAATTACCCCTGGGAGGTCTTCATCTGAGGTATAGAAGTGCATCTCCAGCCCGAATTTCTGTGCAATTTCCCGGAACACAGGCGTATCCTTGGCCACAAGGGCTCGCCCGTGCTGGCAAGCCTGGAAGGCAACTCCAGAGGTTCCAGTGTTTTCTCTACAGGGGAGCACAACCACATGGCCTTGGTGAAAAAATGTTGCAATTTCCTCTTCTCGAATGTAGCCGGGAAAGAACACCCTATCAGATGAATAGCGGGCCATCACCCTCTCAAGAAACCCCTCTGAGCGAGGGTGAGACTGCCCTCCCACTATAAGCCTTCCCTGGGCGACGCGGAGGACGGCCTTGATAACGGGCTCGGGGTCTTTGCTTCGCCCCCACTTTCCCAGGCATAGGAAAGTGGGGGCTCCCTGTAGCAGGGGTGCCCAAGAAAGTTCTCCGAGAAGTCCATGTTCCACTGTTGACGTTTGCCGGTGACGGTAACGTCGGGCGAAGAACTGGCGGTCCCTCTCCAGAATGAAGCACACACGTTGCGCCCTCGCCAGAGCAGCACAGGCTGCCTCCACTCCCACTTTGTGCAGGGGTGTCATACTATACCCCGTGGCATTGATACGGATGGTCTGGGGCAGGTGATGCACCAAGGCTATGGTAAACCACTTTCGAGCCAGAAAGGGGATGACCATGAAGCCCAACAGGTTGGCTATGTGGGTATTTCCCCAGGAAGTAAAAAGGCAGTTTATGAGCACCACATCGGGTTTAAGGGAGTTGAGGGCGGACATAACTTGCAGGGGTAAATACGGCTTTCCATAGCTCCATGGGCGACAGACCCCGTCTGGGCCGGGGCTGGAGGCCAGGACTGTAACTTTGTAGGATGGCCTTGCCTCTTTGAGGCCCCTGATCAGGTGATACCCGTATTCTGAGAGAGGACGCCTGTCAGGATAGTAATTGGTTATCACAGCCAGATGCATACCTATCTACCCACGAGCCAGACACCAACCAGAATGAGAACAGCTCCACCCATATCCTGCAATGTTAAACGTTCTCGGAAAAACAGGAAAGAGAGAATCAACATGAACACTATGGTAAGCTCGGAAGCGATCACCGTTCGGCTAATTCCCATGTATTGAAACAGACCCAGGCGAACCACAGAGCCACCCAGGGCTAGGATAAGACCCAGAATAAAAAAGGGGTGCAGGACGACGGATAGAACATATTTAAACTCCCAGACTAGGGGCCCCTTATCACGGAATGCCAGCGCATAAAGGATGTATGAAGTAGAGACTAAAACGGCGAAGGTTATATTGCTTATCCATCGTCCAGCTTCCATAAGTTTTCTTTGACGCTCCTTCTCTTGATGTTCGACCAATGGCGTATGAGTTGCTCTACCCCTATATCAATAGTTCAGTCCATAGTATGTTATATTATAGCAAATGAACAATTTGTGAAACACGGTATTTCAGAGTGTCAGGTGTCCCATGTAACAAAAGCCTGATTATGAGGTAGAATATATACAAGCAAAGGTGTTACGGACTTCCCTGGAGGCCCGCCCAGGGCCGAAGGGCCAAGAATGACAGCGATGGGTTGATAAATGCCTTCAAATTCGGTTACTTGACCGTTTCATTCAGAGTTGTTAAAATTTGAAAGCAACTTTAAGGTGTGGTATCGAAAGCCTAGGTAAACGAGAGTGATTGTTGTTGGCCTCACCGGCGGCATAGGCACCGGTAAAAGCTCTGTATCCAAAATGCTTTCTGAGCTAGGCGCTTTTGTCCTTGATGCCGATGCCGTGGGACACGAGATATATAAGAAAGGCACAGAAGGCTGGCAGGAGGTAGTGAGGGCTTTTGGGAGAGAGGTTCTCCTGCCTGATGGAGAGGTGGACCGGAAGAAGCTGGGGAAGGTCGTTTTCAGCGACCCTAAAGAGTTAGCGAAGCTCAACGGAATAGCCCATCCTCGAATGAAAGAGGTTATGCGTCAGAGGCTCGAAGCTCTGAGGGGAGATGGTGTGCAGGTGGTGGTTCTGGAGGCTGCGATTCTTATCGAGGCCGGGTGGACATCTCTGGTGGATGAGGTCTGGGTTGTAGTGGCATCGGAGGCAGAGATTGTAAGGCGGTTAGGGGCGCGAAGCGGTCTTTCTGAAGAAGAGGTCAAGGCTCGGCTCAGATCTCAGTTTTCCGACGAGGAGCGGAGAAAGCACGCTGATGTACTTATCGAAAATGACAGTGACTTGGAAGAGCTCCACCGCAAGGTTGAGGAGCTATGGAATAAGAGGATTAAGAGAAGAGGTTTGGTGAAAAATGCCATCTGAAACAACGAAGACTGTATACAGGCAATGGGTTATCGAGGAATACGTCCTGGAAAAGGAGCCGTTCTATCTGCCTGTTGCCGATGAAATTCAGCTATTCGAAGCAGCCTATGCTCAGAAGATACCTGTGCTGCTGAAGGGGCCAACAGGGTGTGGGAAAACCCGCTTTGTGGAGTACATGGCCTATAAGCTTGGGAGGCCTCTAACGGTGGTCAAATCTCGCTCTAAGAAAGACGAGGAGCCCCAGGAGGTCCACGGTGTGCCTCTGGTAACTGTGGCCTGCCATGAAGACCTGACTGGCAGCGACCTTGTGGGAAGGTATCTTCTGGAGGGAGATGGCACCAAGTGGATCGATGGCCCCCTTACCAGGGCCGTCAAGGTTGGCGCTATATGTTACCTGGATGAAGTAGTGGAGGCCAGGAAAGATACCACTGTCTTGATTCACCCACTCACAGACCACAGGAGGATTCTGCCCATAGAAAAGCGGGGCGAGCTCATTGAGGCTCACGATGGCTTTCTCTTGGTTATCTCGTACAACCCGGGATACCAGAGCGCTCTCAAAGACCTCAAGCAGAGCACCCGACAAAGGTTTGTTTCTATAGAGTTCAACTACCCACCAAAGCAGTTGGAGGCCAAGATAATTCAACACGAAAGCAACGTTTCGGAGGAGATGGCCCAGGACCTCGCTAGGCTTGGAGAGAAGGTCAGGAATCTGAAGGAGCATGGGCTTCAGGAAGGGGCCAGCACCCGCCTTTTGATATATGCGGGGAAGCTTATTGAAAAAAGTATCTCACCCAGGCGGGCGTGCCAGGTGGCTGTGGTATGGACTCTCACCGATGACCTGGAGGTCCAGAGGAGCGTTGAGGAGTTGGTTTCCACCATTTTTGAGTAACCAACTGAGAAAACTTGCCTAACAGGGGTGAATCTTTTAATATATAATCTAAATGTCCAAGACTGGCGCAAAGACCTATAACTTCCGGGAGTCTACTCTGGAGAATATAAAGCATATCCTCCGTGGCAGAGAAAAAAGGATCGTCTCCAACCTCAAATTGTCACCTGCTGCTGTGCTGGTTCCCGTTTATAAGAAAGAGGGGGAATACTATCTTATTTTCACCAGGAGGACAAAGGAGTTAGAACACCACAAGGGCGAGATCTCTTTTCCTGGGGGTGTATACTCTGAAGGGGATGGTACCCTTCTGGAGACGGCTTTGAGGGAGACCTGTGAGGAAATGGGGGTAATAAGAAAGGATGTGGAGATACTGGGGGAGTTAGATGACATGCCCACCAATTCCGGTTTTCGCATCTCTCCTTATGTGGCTGCTTTCCCCTATCCCTGCTCATTTGCAGTTAATCCAAACGAGATAGAGGAGGTTCTAGAGGTTCCGGTGCTAGCCCTCTTGGACAAGAGCAACGTCAAGGAAGGCAGCAAGGATGTCTTGGGAGCAGTTATGCCTACCTACTTCTTTGAGTATAAGGGCAACGTAATTTTTGGGGCCACAGCGAGGATTCTGAAACAGTTTCTGGATCTAGCCTTTGGCTCGCAGGGGGCGCGAATTTGAAGGGCAGACAAGACTATATTGAAGTGGTAGAAAAAGAGCTGGCCACCTTTCCTGGCTCTGTTTGCAACGAGTTTCGAAAGGCTGCAAAAACGATCGACGGGATACTTCCCAAAGAAAACCTGATCGCCTGGGCAAACGAAGGGCTTGTCATCGCAAAGCATTCCTTTCGCTCTTGGGAACCAGCAGCAGACTATTTTAGAGTTACCCCCCACGTCTTGGGAAAACTTCCTTTTGTACATTTCATACGCTGGGCTGAGGCAGGAAAGGAGCTTTCTGGGCATTCAGCTATTCTGTCCTCTGCCTATTTTAGAGCAAGCCCTGAGACTTTGGATGTTCTGGCCCCCCATCAGCTCGAGGCATGGACTGCCCTGGGTCTCAAGCTCTTCAAGGGCACCTGGAAGTCCGGCTCCCTCTCATGTCGTTTCTTTGAGGTGAGCCCGAAGCTTCTCTCTCGCCTCACACTGATGGAGCTAGAGCGTTTCGTCTCTTTCCTGGACATCGTCGGACAGAGGTCCTATGACCTCGCCGGTGAATGCGTGAACCTTTCTGAGGAGGTGTTCTTATCCCTGGAGAGGCAGGACTGCTCCGGTTTCATTGGCCTGATGTTAAACGTAGCAGAGCACAACTGGCGCGATGCCAGAGCATGCTTTGATGCAGGGGCCAAAGCCATATCGAGGGTAGCCAGGGATGAACGGGCGAGGTTCCTTTCCCTATCTGAGGCCTTTGCTCGCAAATCCGACGCCAGCACTCACCTCTTCATGGTGGAGTCTTCCAGGGCGTTAAACGAGCTTGAGTGGTCCTTACATAGCCACATTTTAGAGCTTGCCGAAAAGCTTCTTACTACCTCGTCGATTGCCGCACAGGAGTTCCTCAGAAACTGTCCCATCGCGCTAGGCAAGATCAGGAGCTCTCATCTGGATGTCTGGTTTGAGGCTGGACGACAGATTCTTGAGGAGAATGAGGAAGGGGGCATAGCCTTCTTTAGACTGGAGTCAGCAAAGGGACAGGAGATTTTGGAGAATCTTTCGGCTGGCGTGGAGCTTGGCAGGGTCAGGGATGTGCTCCAGATGTATTCCATCGCCCTCGTGGGGAGTGAAGTCCAGATACTTTCCACGGAGGAACTCAAGGAAAGGGGAATAGGCTGGACCTCCTTGGAAAGACCATCCACAGAGGGGAGCGCTGTTTTTCTCCCTGAGGTTGCGGAAAAATACCTCACAAAGGGGGAAAACTTCGGGTGGTATAAGGTTATGGTTACGCACCAAATAGCGCACCTGGAGTTCGGCAGCTTTGCATTCAGTTTTGAGAAGGAGGCAGAGTTATTCCCTAACAAAAGGCGAGAAATAGAAGCCAACTCCGGACAAAAAGCGGAGGCGCTGACAGATATGCAGCGTTTCTTTGAGCTTTTCCCTGACCGAAGACTATCCTACCACATATTCTCTGTACTGGAAGATAGCAGGGTGGACTTTGCCATAAAGCACGTGTACAAAGGCATTCGTTCTCTCTACGGCAGAGTTCAGCGACATGCTCTAACCGAGCGTAGACCCCTCCCAACATTGCCTTTGAGAGAGGCCGTCATCGAGATTCTAATAAGAATCAGCCTTGGTGACTTCAGCGGTATACAGGTCCAGAGGTCTTTCCTTCCATTAGTAGAGTCGTTGACCAAGGTTGCTCTGGTGGTTCAATCCACAAAGGCAACAGTGGAGGACTCGGCTGAGGCCACCATCAGGATATATGAGATCTTATCCCAGCTTCCCAACGTTCTGTCGCCTCAGGATGATTGGCAGGAGTTGGACATGTCGGAGGAAGGGCCGGAGAAGGAGAGCCGGTGGGAGCAGCGAGATGGCGCGGCGGGCCAGGGGGAGATGGCCGCTATGATGTCCAAACTGATGGAGGGCAAGGATATTCCATACAGTAGCCCCCAGGAGGTCGAATATCGTGGGGACTTCAAGCCCGAGCTTGTTCAGCTACTTTCGAAGCTGAGGCAGGGCAAGTCCCAGGGTCAAACTGAGACCTCGGCCTCAGCTCCTCTTACTCCCGAGGAACTGAAAGCTCTCTTGGAGCAGAGCGCTGAGATTGAGCTTTCTGATGTAGAAGACGGTGAGATCACCACTACTCAAGGGCTATTCGCTGATAACATTCTCAAGGAGATAACCAAAAAGGCAGCAGTCTCAGGTCAGGACAAAGACATCCCGGATAGGGGAATGCCTCTGGGGGGGCCTCTCCAGGTCAGCGATCCCCTTGTCTTTCTATACGATGAATGGGATTTCCGAGCTGCAGACTATAAGCCACGCTGGTGCTGTGTCAAAGAAAAGAAGATAGAAGAAGGGAATGAGGACTTTTTTGACAAGACCATGGAGAGCTATTCCCTCCTTTTCTCACAGATAAGGAAGCAGTTTGAAGTCATAGCTCCAATGCTATTCAGGAAGGTAAAAAGGCTTCCTGACGGCGAGGAGATCGAGTTTGACGCCCTGATAGAGGCGATGGTGGACAAGAGGCTTGGGCAAAGCCCCACGGAGAAGATTTACTGGAGGAGGAATAAGGTTCAACGAGACGTTTCCGTGGTGTTTCTGCTGGATATGAGTGCCTCCACTGCAGAGGCTATTGAGGAGGCAAGACCTTCGCCGGATAGCTGGGATCCTCCCGACGACCCACGTCAGTACATGTCTTGGCTCAGAGCAAAGAGGGAAGAAGGAGCAAAACGCACCTATAAGCGCATCATCGACGTGGAGAAGGAAAGCGCTGTGCTTCTCATCAAAGCGCTGGAGACCATTGGAGATGCCTATGGTATATATGGCTTCTCGGGCTACGGCAGGGAGAATGTGGAGTTCTATGTCATCAAGGACATAGACGAGGGCTTCTCCGACAAGGTGAAGCGGAGGGTGGATAAGGTTGCCCCTCTGCATGCTACAAGAATGGGCCCCGCCATAAGGCACGCCATAAGCAAGCTGGGGAGTCAGCAGTCTAAGACCAAGGTTCTCTTCCTGATAAGCGATGGTCGCCCCCAGGATAGAGGCTATAGCAGGGAAGGTGTTGAGAAAGAATACGCTGTCCATGACACCAAGATGGCCCTAACGGAGGCCAGACACAAGAATATTGTTCCCTTCTGCCTTACGGTTGACCGCGGCGGCCATGACTACCTCAAGACAATGTGTCAGGATATGGGGTATGAGGTACTGGCGGACGTCGAAGCTCTCCCCAAGCGCCTTCCCTTTCTGTACCGTCGCCTCACCACCTAGGCTGGCGATGCAGCTTTTCTGGGCTTCTTAGCCCAGAGGATGGGTACTATGCCTGAAGCCGCTGTTATTCCTACAATGATGAAGGCCCATCTGTAACTGTGGGTGGAGTCGAAAACCCATCCCGCGAGGATCGGTCCAATGACCTGGCCTATGGTGCCTATGGCTATTATCAACCCCATTATTACACCGAAGGCCCTTCGGCCAAAGTACTCGCCCTGCATTGCGTTCCTTGTTGGGATGACACCGCCGTAGCCGAAGCCAAATATAATCACCGATAGAATGACCTGCCATATCTCATGGCTGAAGGTGAAGGAAAGCACCCCTGCGCACATAAGCCCAAGTCCAATAGCCCATAGAAAGCGTTTCTCAACAAAGTCCGAAAGCGAGCCTATGACAAGGCTCCCCCCAAGTCCCACAACAGGAATGAGCATCGTAACCAGTCCTGCGGCTGTTCTGGAGAATCCCGAAATGGTCAAATAGGGCATCACATGCACCAGAATAGCAGACCCTGTCAGGTTCCAGGCCATGTTGGCCAGGCACATAAGTTTAAAGGAGTTTGTCCTCATAGCATCCCCTGCGCTAATGCCTTCGGACATGCCTGATGCTGAAGTTGCACTCACTTTAACTAAAGGTCTGGAGTCACCGTCGGGCAAAAGCCCCATCTCCTCCGGCCTGGAGCGTACAAACCTGGACAGGGGCAGTCCGATGACCCATATCCCCAGCCCTGCAATGATCAGCGTCTTTCTCCATCCTGCCGCGGAGATGAGCCATACAATAACCGGTACGAGGAGACCGCTGAGGCCTGTGCCCAGGGAGAGGATGGCCATGGCCCTGCCTCGCTTTCGAGCAAACCAGTTGGCCACGGAGGCATAAGCAACCACGAAAGTGCCTGTAACAAAGCCGATGGCAATTACGATAAAGGATAAATAGAAGAGCAGAATGGAGTTAGTGAGGCTTAGAAGGATGGAACCAGCCCCGAGGATTATTATGCCCGTAGCCATAACCCTCCGGGAGCCATGTCTATCATGGAGAACTCCTACAACTGGTGCGGCTGCCCCCTTAACAAAGTTACGTATAGAAAAGGCGAGGGATGTTGTTGTACTGGACCAGCCAAACTCCTGGCTGATGGGGTTGAAATAGGCTGTCAGGCTGTAGAAGTAAGCACCATCGGCAAAAAAGATAAGGATTACATTGGCTAGAACCACCCACCATCCGTAAAAAACCCTTTTTCTTGTCAAAGATAAGGTCTTAAACATGGCCTTATTGCCTCGTCACTCTTTCTTTATGATTGCTCATCACTTTAAGGATGTCCTGGACGCTTCACCATCAAAATAAAGGGGACTCCCACCAGGTTGGCTGCACCAAAAAGGAGTAGAGCCCATTTGTAAGTGTGGGATATATCGAATGCAAGACCTGCCAACACTGGTCCTGTGACAGCCCCCACGGAACCAATACCTACCACGAGTCCGTTTATGGTTCCGAAGTATCTCCTGCCGAAGTATTCACCCTGAAAGTTTCCTCTTACGATAGTCATGCCGCCAAATCCTGTGCCAAAGGTTATCAAGAATAATACAGCCTGCCAAACATTCTGAGCGATGCCGAGCATCGCAGTTCCTATAGCTGTAAGGCCCAGGCATGCTGTAAAGACAAGCCTCTTATCTGCATAGTCGGAGGCCAATCCAAATATCAAAGCCCCAAAGAATCCAATCAACGGCATAACCCCGGCCATGATCCCGGCTGTCTCTCTGGAAAAGCCAGCGACAACCATAGCCGGAATGACATGCACCAGAACGGTGGAGATGGCTAAGCTCCACATGATGTAGGCCGCACACATGAGCCATAACGCGCGGCTCTTGAGAGTTTCGGCTATAGAGAGGTCTACCTCAAGTCGAGGCACGGGCACCTGCAATGAGGTTGCGTAGGTGGTGTTCTGGGAGCTTGGGATTGTGGGGGCATTTGCAGAGTTGCCGTCCGGTAGATAGCCCCAGGGCTCAGGTCTGTATTTCATAAAGAGGGACAACGGGACGCCCACAATCCAGGCCCCAATGCCCACTATGACGAATGTGTTTCTCCAGCCATATTGGGCGATGAGCCAGACAAGAATGGGTATGATAAAGCCAGCCAGGCCTGTGCCCAAGGAAAAGATGGCCAGAGCCCTTCCCCTTTTCTTAACGAACCAGTTAGCCACGGTGTTATAGGTAACGATATATCCACCCATGGTGAAGCCCACGGATATGATGAAAAAGGCAGCGTAGAAGGTCCAGAGGGAGTTCACTTTGCTAAGGGCTATGAAGCCTGTCCCTGCAACAATGGCACCAATGAGGATAACCTTTCGAGCGCCAAACTTGTCTATCACAATCCCCACAATGGGCGCCAGAATGCCTGTTTCAAGTCTTCTCAGGGAGAAGGCCACTGAGGTGGCAGCTCTAGACCAGCCGAACTCTTTGATGATGGGGTCGAAGTATGCGGTAAAGCCGTAGAAGTAGACACCGTCAGCGTAGAAGGAGATTATTGCGCCAACAGCTACTACCCACCAGCCATAGAATACCTTTTTCATCCTTCTTGCAATAATTGTCATCGGCTATTTCCTGAGTTGTCTTTCGGGGTTGGGGCGCTTGGCCAATAGGACTATAGGCACCCCTGTAGCGGCTGCCAGTCCAAATATAGTGAAGGCTAATCTGTAGCTTCCTTGCAAATCGAAAACCTTGCCTGCAAGAACGGGGCCGGAGATTCCCCCTACAATTCCTATGGTCAGAAGAAGACCTTGAATCGTACCAAACTGTTTCCTGCCAAAATATTCCCCCTGGAAGGCGGCGCGAATTGGCCAGAGACCCCCGTAGCCCAGCCCGAAGATTATGGCGAAAAGCACCGCTTGCCACAGGTTTTGGACGTTAGCAAATATGAGAAGCCCCATGCTCATAAGGGCAAGCCCTGCCGCCACAACAAAGCGCTTATCGAAAATGTCGGCCAGCCTCCCGAATGTCAATCTTCCAGCTATGCTCAGAAGGGGCGCGAAGGCAGTAACAAGTCCAGCCCTTTCCCTGGAGAACCCCTCTGCCGTGAGGAAGGGGATTATGTGCACGACCACTGCGGTGCTGGCCAGACTGAAAAGTAGATAAACATATCCCAGTATCCAGAAGGCACCGGTCTTGAGAGCTGCCGTTGCTGGTATTCCGCTCTCTCTCGATGCAGGTCTTGATTCCTCTGGCTGTTCAAACTCCGGTCCCCCGTCAGGCAGATAGCCATACTGCTCCGGTTTGTGTCTCATCGTTAGGGCTACTGGAATGCCAACGCCTAACAACCCTAATCCTGTTATCACCAAGGCAGAGCGCCAATTATAGCTTGCGATGAGCCAAACTACAACTGGTATAAGAATCCCCCCTGCGCCGTAACCGGCACTTACTACGGAGAAGGCTGTCCCCCGCTTCTTTGCAAACCAGTGTGCCAGCGTGGAGGCCATGACAAGAAAGCCCGACATATTGAAGCCTATAGATATAGGAAGGAAAACGAGATAGAAAGCCCAAAGGGACTGGACCTGGCTGAGGAGTATGAAACCAGCCCCTGCTATCCCCATGCCCGTAAGCATTAGATTTCTAGGCCCTATTCTATCGATGAGAATGCCGACCACTGGGGAGGCCAGCCCACCCTCAAGGCTGTGAAGAGAAAAGGCCAGAGAGGTTATAGCCCGTGACCAACCGAATTCGCTTATTATTGGATTGAAGAAGGCGGTAAAACCGAAGTAGAAAAAGCCTGCCTGGAAAATTGCCAGGAAAAAGCAGGCCAGTACCATCCACCACCCATAAAATACCCTGGGCTTTTCTGGGGTTTCCTTTCTGGATGCAATATTCTTCATGCTCTTTTTGTGGCAAGAACTAGAGGTATGGCTAGGGCGCTTGCAAGAGCTATTATCATGAAGGCGATGGAGTAGCTTCCGTATATGTCGAACATCCATCCCATGAAAACAGGCCCAAATATGCCGCCGATGGTGCTACCCACCATAAGAAGACCATAAATAGCACCAAAGGCTACTATGCCGAAGTTCTCCCCCTGAAGGGTGAGCCTCAGGAGGGCCATACCGCCGTGTCCCAATCCATAAGTGACGACAATGACTGCAACCATCCACAGGTTCTGCACATGGGAAAACGTGATCGATGCAATAACCATAGAGATCAGAGCGGTTACCAGGAGACGGCGTGTATCGAAGCGCCATCCCACTAAGGCGAACATGAGCCTTGCTGGCACAGTAACAACAAGCATAAGCATTGCCACAAACCCGGCAGTCTGCCTTGAAAAACCTGCCACGGAGAACGCCGGGACCACATGGACCAATACAGCGGCCTGAATCCCGCTGGTGATCAGGTAGACCAAAGCAAGAAGCCAGAAGGAGCGCGTTTTAAGGGCCTCTCTGACGGTTAGATTGGCCTCTTTTAGAGGAAGGGGTGTTTTTATTCTAATAGCTGTGCCTTTGTCTAGCAAACCGCCTCTTGCATTATGAGTGGAGCCAGTAGCCCCTTGCTCGCCGTCGGGTAAATACCCGTATGGCTCCGGCTTGTGCCTCAGAACCAGTGCAACGGGGGCTAGTACCCACATCCCAATGCCAACAATAATAAGGGCGTTGCGCCAGCCGTAGGCGCTGATGAGCAGGACCATAATGGGCAGGAGAAGGCCTCCCAATCCGTAGCCGGCGCTGAGGAGTCCCCAGGCCAGGGTTCTTTTGCGCAGAAACCAGTTGGCCACTGTGGCGTTGGTTACCATGTGGGTGCTGGCGCTGAGTCCTACCGAGATTATGAAAAAGGCGAGGTAGAAGCTCCAGAGGGAGTTTATGCGGCTGAAGAGCAAAAAGCCTGCCCCTGCAATGATCAGCCCTATGAGCATTAGTCTTCTGGGCCCGAATTTGTCCACGAGAAAGCCCACGATGGGCCCGGCAATACCCTCCTCCAGTCTATGCAGGGAGAATCCCAGGGATGTAGCTGCCCTGGACCACCGGAACTCGTTTACAATGGGGTCGAAGAAAGTAGTGAAGCCGGAGAAAAATGTTCCGCCAGCGTAGAGGGAGACCGTGCTGCCTGCGAGGACGATCCACCAGCCGTAGAATACCTTGCCTGTTGTCCTTGCAATTGTTTTAGTCATCCGATACCTGTGCCTGAAGGGGCAGGGCGCTTGGCCATCAGAGCAAGGGGCACTCCAAGGGCTGCTACCAATCCCAGGCCAACGAAGGCCCAGGTGTAGCTATGGTAAAGGTCGAAGAGCCGTCCAGCAAAGACCGGGCCTATGGCGCTTCCCATGGTATGTCCTATGTATAGGATGCCGTAGATAGCACCGAAGGACTTGAGGCCAAAATACTCCCCTTGAATGGTCGGCCTTGTGGGGACTGTGGCACCCTGTCCAATGTTGAAAAGGAGAACAAAAAGTGCGATCTGCCACGGGCTATGAGCATAGGCAAATATGAGAGTACCCAGGGATATGAAAGCTGCGGCACCTGCCAGAACGTAGCGTTTATCGAACCTATCTGCTAGCCATCCCGCAGAAAGCCTGCCGATGATAGAGACGATGGGCAAGGTTGCCGCAATAAACCCGGCCGCTTGCCTTGAAAATCCGGAGTCGGTAAGGGCAGGTATTATGTGAATAAAAACGGCCGACATAGCGCTGGCTATGCAGAAATAGGCCATGCTCAGAAGCCAGAAGCTTCGGGTTCTCAGGGCTTCTCTTAACGAGGCGCCCTCTATCGTTGGGCGTTTTGTTAGCTCAATCACGTCATGAGCAACATCTGAGCTGGATTGCGATGCTGCCCCTGCACTTGACTCAAAGCTTGCACCATCAGGCAGGCATCCATGCTCCTCTGGCTTGTGCTTCATTATCAGGCCAGCGGGTATACCAATTACCCACAACCCTATGCCTCCAATTAAAAGGGTGGTTCGCCAGCCAACCACTATGGTGAGCCATACTACAATGGGAATCAGCAGGCCTCCGATGCCTGCCCCCGCGCTTAAGAGGGAAAGAGCCAGGCCCCTTTTCCTGACAAACCAGTGGGATATAGTGCCGGAGCAGATAAGGTAGCCGGCAAAACTCATACCCAGGGATACAACTAAGACTGCGACATAGAAGAATGCCAGGGTTTGAGTACGTCCCATCAGTATAAGTCCAAGGCCGCCGATGATAGCGCCAGCTATCATTAACCTTCTGGCTCCCACCCTATCGA
The DNA here is from genome assembly GCA_016190815.1 of Chloroflexota bacterium. Lineage (GTDB taxonomy): Bacteria > Chloroflexota > Dehalococcoidia > JACPPT01 > JACPPT01 > JACPPT01. Next base: position 77,186 of record JACPPT010000063.1, on the reverse strand, counting down.
ATAAAAAACCTACAACAGGTGCAGCCACCCCCTCTTCCATCCTCTTAATTGAAAAGGCAAAGGATGTGGCAGCTCTGGACCAGCCAAACTCTTGGACGATGGGATTGAAGTAGGCCGTGAATCCATAGTAGACGAAAGCGTTAGTGTAGGCGTTGAGAAGGGCGCCGGCGAGGACTATCCACCAGCCGTAGAATACCTTGCCTATGCCTTTGGGTGTCTTAACAGGCTTGACTGCTATGGCAGTGTGCGCTTTTGGGACCTGGTCAGGCAAGCTCGAATGGCTGTCCTCATCCTGCGGGCCATCCCTGGAAATCATAAAGCTACTATATCACTAGGGTGAAAAACTTCAAGTAAGCGGGGCAAGCGTGCTCTTTTCGCTTGGTTTGTTGGCTATTCAGGCAGAAGAAGCTCTTTGCGAAGCTCGAAAAGGGCTGCCAGGGTGGCTCGGCGTTTCACCTCGCTTCTCTGCGTAGGGAAGAACAGGCTTATAACCCTCTTGCTTTTGCTACGTGCTATTCCGATGTGAATAGTGCCTGCTGGCTTTCCCTCTAACTCTGACGGCCCTGCCACGCCCGTGATGCTGACCCCCACGTCCGCGTCCAGGAGAAGGCGGACCGCCTCGGCCATTCCTTCGGACACCTGGGGGCTGACGGCACCGTGCTGCATTATCAAGCTGGAAGCCACTCCGAAACCTATTTTCATGTCGTTTGTGTAGGACACAAGGCCACCCTTGAAATATGTGGAGCTCCCGGCGTTATCTGTGATCGCGTTGGCAAGAAGTCCACCTGTGCAGGATTCCATGGTCGCAAGGCTTAACCCCTTTCGAATAAGAAGCGTTCCTATGTTCCTTTCCAGAGTCTCTCCATCTACTCCCCAGATGCTTTCCCCGAGTATTGAGTGTATCTCTGTCTCGACGGGCGACAGGAGTTTTTGTGCGGTCTCCAGATTTTCAGCCTTGGCAGTAATGCGTAAATGTATGCCATCCTGCCTGGCGTATATGCCTATGGTGGGATTCATGGAGGGGGTTAGGTGGCTTACCATTTCATCGACCTTGGCTTCTGATATACCAAAAGTCTTCAGGGTTCGAGATATGATCACTACTCCTTTTGACCTCTCGCGCAGTCTGGGGCTCACCTCCTGCTCCCACATATGGGTCATCTCCCTGGGTGGGCCAGGCATGGCTACTATGATCTTTCCATCCTTTTCCACCCACCACCCCGGTGCCGTGCCCCTGGCGTTGAGAATGGGCTTAGCCGAGGGGATCAGAAAGGCCTGCTTGAGGTTGCGACTGGGCATCTCCACGCCCCTTCTCTTGAAAAACTCTCTGAGCCTGACCTCCAGGTCCGGGTTCAACACAAGCTTCTGCCCCAAAAAGTGGGCGATAGCATCCCTGGTTACGTCGTCATCCGTGGGGCCCAGTCCGCCAGTGGTGAGAATGAGGTCGGAGCGGGACCAGCCTCTCTCCAGGGCATCGGCAATTCGTTTCAGGTTATCTCCTACTTGAGATACGAAGTAAAGGTCAATGCCCGCAGCAGGAAGCTGTGAGGCGAGATACTGGGCGTTGGTGTCCAGTATCTCGCCTAGAAGGAGCTCGGTTCCAATGGAGAGAATTTCGGCCTTCACGCTGTTACCTCTCTATTGGTGAAGACTATTCGGGCGTTGGCTCAGGGCTCGGTGTTACATAAGGTGGCTCTCTTAAGAGACGAGTGAGGGAGTCCACCCACGTGTAGTCTATCAGATATACAGTGGGCAAGTCCCCCTTCTGAACGTAGAAGTTTCTGAAGTTGGGGGACATGGACCCGATAACGATGTCCACAAACTGGCCATCCTCGGTCCACACGATGACCTGTGACTGGGGTGGGTCAAGCCCGTATTGCCCGAGGTTATCGGGGTTCTCGGTTATGACCCGGCTGATGGCTGGCCCTCCCAGAAGATACGGGATTCCGCTCCAGCGGTTCGAATCGACCGGGGTGCCTTCCGGGGTATCGAAATGCCATTGGCCATCCTTGTCCTTTCTGAAATACAGGGCCCCATCCCCAGAGCGGATGTCCACGCCGTTGATTTTTTCGACCTCTACGTGATACAGGAGGGGAGGAATCTCTACTTTGTTGGCGGGCTTTCGTAACACTCCAAAATACACGTAGACTCCCAGAAGGAGGAAAACTATCACGATCCCAACGGTAAGTCTTACGTTCATGAGGATGCTAACAAGCTACCCTTTTTACGAATATGTAGTCCAGGGTTTGCTCCTATCTTCTTCTCCACCAGATTATACCGCCGGCAACGATTACAGCTAGAGGAAGGAAGGTGAGGCTGGAATAGAGTATCCATCGCCACTCCCTTGGGCTTACCACCAGGAACCTGAGAGCCTGCTTGGGGCGAATAGAGATAAGCTCTTCTTCCTCTGCGAGCCAGTTCACTGCGTTAAGAAGGGTGTCGCCGTTGCTGAGAAGCGGGAAAAAGATATTAATGGCGAAATCTGAGTCGCCGATGACTATTAATCGTGTTGTGCCCTTCTTCTCCTCCATAGGCGGAGGCTCGCCCTCGAGGGGAGCAGTAGCTTCCACGACAATACCTATAGCAAGCGGCCCTTTTTCATCTACACCTTGGGTGAATTCGGCAACCTCGGGGTCGGTTTCTAGCCAGCTATCCCTGGAAGATATGAGGAATGGATAGACGTTTACCTCCTCTATGGGTTTCCCGTGGTATGAATCGAAAAATGTTGCGCCGGGGAAAAAGGCTGCGTCCAGTCCGGCTGTCACCTGACTGTAGAAGAGACGACTCCTGGGGACCACGGGTGTCAGGGGATCTCCCAAAAGGGCGCTGCCCGGGTCAACTAGAACTCCGTCGAAGGAGACGACTCCCCACTTGGAAAGGATATTTCTGAATGTCGGAAGCGGGTCGGGGTCCAGCAAGAACATAGCCTTGCCGCCTCTGGCCAGATAGTTCTCCAGGGGGGCTATCTCCTGGTCAAGGAGGTCTTTTTTAGGCCCCGCGACTATAAGGACGGTGGCATCTTCAGGGACCTGGGGGGTTATGCTCAGATCCAGGTTTGTGACCTCGTAGTTGTCCCTCTCGATGCCCTCCCTGGCAAGCCCATATCCCTGCATGGCCTCCATGTTGAAGATGTCTCGCTCGTCGTGTCCGGACAGGAAGTATACCTTCTTCTGTTTTGTGCCCGTGGCCTTGAGAATGGCTGCGGTGAAGTTCTGCTCAAGGAAGACGCTTGTGCCGCTTTCCTGAGCCAGGGTGTAGACCGGCACCTTTCGCTCGCTGCTTTCGAAGAAGACCGTTCCATATTCTTTCAGTTCGTACTGCGCGAAAAGGGCTGGCTCTTGCTCCGGGTCAACAAATTCGTAGCGCAGCATGTTGGTCTTACGGGCGTATTCCCTGAGAAGGTTTTCGGCCTGGGTTCTTGCAGAATACTGAAGCTGGTCGCTTGCCACAAAGAAGCCTCTGGCTACGATGGGCTCTTTCAGGTCTTTCAATATCCTGAGGGTCTGGGGCGAGAGGGTGAACTGCCTGACAGAGGTCAGGTCAAAGCGTTGATTATTCCTGGCCGCAATAATGTTCAGGAGCACCAGAATGCCGAAAAAGGCTGCAAGAGTAATCCCGGTGTTCAACCCATATCGCCCAGTCCTGCCTGTCAGAGCGGCCCTTACCCTTCCGAAGGAGACCAAAAGGGATAGAAGTAAGAACACCAAACCTATGGCGAGGAGTATTAGCGCCGATGTTTTAAGCTCGGGGAATAGCAGGAACACGACGATGGAGGCTAACAAAGCAATGGCCCCTATGCTCGAAAAGATCAACCCTTGGGTTCCTAGAAAGGAGCGAAGCCTCCGCAGAAAGCTTGGCGCGGGAGGTGACTCTCGCATTACCGCCACCTCCTTGCCTCTAGGGATTTAATAGCAGAGAAGAGGAAGATGGCTGAGAAGCTAAGGTAGTAGACCAAGGCCTTGATATCCAATACACCGTACGCGAAGTCCCGGAAGTGCACCGAGGGGGAGATGTAGTCGAATATGCCGGGCGGGATGCCTTTGATAAACTGGGGTGCGGCGTTTATCAGCCACAGGAGTAAAAGGATGCCAAAGGAAGAGATAGCCGCGGCTATCTGGTTTGAGGTAAGGGAGGAGGTGAAAAGCCCCACGGAAATAAACGCTGAGCCCACCAGGAGTATGCCCAAATAGCCTGTTATGATGGGGAATGGGTCAGGGTTGCCAAACCAGAAGAGGAGAACGGGATACCATAGAGTGAGGGCAAGCATTGCTCCCACAATTGCTAGACTCGACAGGAACTTGCCCATGATTACTTCCGTATCCCTGAGGGGTGCTGTGAGGAGGAGCTCAATGGTTCCCATTTTCTGCTCTTCGGCTAGAAGCCTCATAGTCAAAAGGGGAGTGAGAATGAGGAGGATGAAACTGGCTGGGAATAGGAACCCCCTTATGGAGGCCTCGGCGAAGCTGCCTGATACGCTGGCGGCAAAAAAGTAGCCGTTTATGAGGAGGAATACGCTGATGACCACATATGCCATGGGTGTAACAAAGTAGGTTCTTAGCTCTTTCCATGCTATGGCTAGAGTGTTTCTCAAGCTTCAGATTCCTCCTTCATGGTCAGCTTCAGGAAAATGTCTTCCAGACTCATCCTCTTGGTTTGGAGATTTATGAGGCCCCAGCCCTTGCCCACAATGAGGTGTGCGATCTCTTCCCTCAGGTCTGAGCCGGGGCTGCAGTCAACAGTAAAGATGTTGTTTTCTCCTGCACTTTCCCATGTTACATCCTGCACGCCCTTAAGCTCCCTTAGACTTGCCACAATCTCCTTTATAGCCCCCCGCACCTCCATTTGAATCTGCTCGGAGCCTTTGAGGGCGGCAGAGAGGTTCTCTGGGCGGTCAACAGCCACCACCCTCCCCTCGTTTATGATGATGACTCTTTCGCAGACCATGTTCACCTCGGGGAGAATATGGCTGCTCAGGATGACGGTGCGGTCCCTCCCAAGGCTCTTGATGAGTTGACGGGTTTCCACCACCTGCTTTGGGTCTATGCCTATGGTGGGCTCGTCCAGGATAAGGACTTCGGGTTCGTGTACGATGGCCTGAGCAATACCTACCCGCTGACGGTAGCCCTTGGATAGTTTTCCTATGATGACGTCATAATAGTCCCCCAAACGACAGATGTCTAAAACCTCATCTATTCTCTGTTGCTTCTTTTTCCCCCTCAGCCCCTTTATAGTGGCATGAAAATCCAGGTATGATTCCACGGTCATATCGGTATACAGGGGGACTGTTTCGGGCATATATCCTATTCTTTTTCGTGCTTCCAGAGATTGCTCCACCACATCGAAACCGGCTACTTTGGCTGTTCCGCTGCTCGGGGGCATATAGCCTGCCAGAATACGCATGGTTGTGGTCTTGCCGGCTGCGTTGGGTCCCAGGAAACCCAGAATCTCCCCCTTCTGCACCTGAAAAGTTACGTTTTCAATTGCAAGAAAATCCCCGTAGTATTTAGTTAGATTCTCTACCTCTATCAAACCCTTCTCCTGCCTGAATATTGTCTTTAGCTAAGGAAAGATTATAGCAATATCTTTAACGGATTAAAAGAGGTGGAAGCTAAAATCAGCGATTGACCCCTGTAGGGCAGGTTTCTGAACCTGCCCTCCCACCTAGGTCGGGTTGGGAAACCCGACCTACAGATTGAATCGCTGATCTCGGGAGGAACACAAGCTTCCCACGAAACGTGAAAAACTATCTCTCCGCTGTTAGCCATCTTCCAGATATGGGTTTCGCGGAAGACTCGATCACACACTATTGTCTCATTAGATCAAGAATGTTATGCTATGCAGGTCGTTTTGTTTGGAGGAGAATCAGATGGGTTTTTCCCCCGGTAGCTTCATCGAAAAAATAGATATGCATGGTTCCGCGAAGAACAGGAAGACGCCCTTTCTCGTTATCAGCAAGAGGGTCATCCGTGAGAGCTGGTCTGAGTTTCAGAAGGGCTTTGGCAAAGGCAAGGTATTCTATGCCCTGAAAGCCAACCCAGATAGGCGGATCGTCAATCTCCTGCATGAGCTTGGCTCAGGGTTTGAGATATCTTCTTTGAGCGAGTTGAACATACTCTTGAATATGGGCGTTCCTCCCGAAATGATTATCTCCAGCAACACAGTGAAGGAAAGCTCTTTCATCGACAAGGCGGGGAAGTGCGGCGTTATGCATTTTGCCTTTGATTCAACGGATGAGGTGGAAAAGCTTGCACGATTCGCTCCCGGGAGCAAGGTCTCTATACGTTTGGATGTGCCAAACGAAGGGAGCGAGTGGCCACTGGGCAAAAAATTTGGCGTTGGCCTTGAAGAGGCCTTGGGTCTCCTGCTATACGCTAGGGAGAGAGGGCTTTCTCCTCATGGGGTTGTGTTCCACGTTGGCTCCCAGTGCGTAAACATAGATAACTGGAGGGTTGCACTGGAGAAAAGCAGGGTTCTTTGGGGGCTGGCTGAGGAAAAAGGCTTGAAGCTCAAGCTCTTGAATGTGGGCGGAGGATTCCCCGTCAGGTATACCAAGGACATTCCGTCCATTCCTGACATATGTAGGCTTGTACATGAAACGATCTCCAGGCTCTTTCCTGCTGATGTGGAGATTTTCGCTGAACCAGGTAGAGCGCTGGTGGGGGAAGCGGGGGTTCTGGCAGCTTCGGTTATCGGCAAGGCCTTGAGAGACGGGGAGAGATGGCTCTATCTGGATGTGGGTGTATTCCATGGACTCGTTGAGGCCATGGGGGGGATTAGTTATCCTTTTACATCTGAGAAAGACGGAGTTCTTGGTCTGTGGACGGTGGCGGGCCCTTCTTGTGACGGTTACGATGTCATTAGGAAGGATGTGGAGTTGCCTGAGCTGGAGGATGGGAATAGAGTTTACATAATGTCTGCCGGGGCATACACCACAGCCTATGCCTCTCGATTCAATGGTTTTGCCATACCAAGAACATACATGCTGGAGGACTGAGGTAGTTTGGCGGATGTCTTTTTTGAAGAGAGGGACCCTTTTTCTCCCATAACATATGTGTACAGAGTAAAGAATGTTCTGTACAAAGGGAAAAGCGGCTGTCAGGAAATAGTGGTTTTTGAAAATGATCACTTTGGCAGGGTGCTGGCGTTAGATGGTGTGGTTCAGCTTACTGAACGGGATGAGTTTTTTTACCATGAGATGCTTGCCCAGGTAGCTCTACACGTCCACCCTAGTCCTGCCAGTGTCCTCATCGTTGGCGGTGGCGACGGAGGGACCCTCAGGGAAGTGCTCAAACACAGGGAGGTAAAGAGCGTCACCGTGGTCGAGTTGGATGGACAGGTTATCGAAGTATGTAAGAATTTTCTCCCCTCTCTTTCTTCAGGTTTTCAGGATTCTAGAGTTAAAGTCTTGGAGGGGGAGGGTGCCCGGTTCCTGGCAGAAACCTCGGAGAAATTCGATATAATTCTTGTCGATTGCACAGACCCGGTGGGGCCTGCCCAGGGGCTTTTCACCGATGCCTTTTTCCAGAGCGTCGAAAAGGCTCTGGGAAGAGACGGAATTTTTGTGGTTCAGACTGAGTCCCTCCATTTTCATAGACCCTTTGTCGCTGATGTGCAGAGAAGGCTTGTGAGGGTGTTCCCCATCGTAGAGCTTTACACTGCTTCCCTGGCCACCTACGCCGGAAACTGGTGGAGCTTCTCCATCGCATCCAAGAAATGCAACCCTTCGGAGCCCCAGAGGAAATGCCGTGTGCCAACCAGGCTATACTCTGAGGAAGTGCACAGGCATGCCTTCCTACCTCCAGGACTTCGTAGTAAACTGATTTCTGAAGGGTTAAATTGGTAAGGTGAGTTCCACCTTGGATCGAAGTGCGGAGATAAAGGCTCGATACGACCGCCTTGCTTCTCGCTACGACTCCTGGGGGTACCCTATGGAAGCCCTCATCATGCGAAGCTGGCGGCGACGCCTTTGGGCTGGGGTAAAAGGGGAGCGTGTGCTGGAGGTGGGAGCTGGCACCGGAAACAATTTCCCATTTTATGCTAAAGGATCGTCAATGGTGGCCATGGACCTGAGCGGTAAAATGCTGGAAAGGGTGAGAAGGAGGCGAGAGAAAGAGGGGGTAAATGCGGACCTTGTCCTTATGGATGCCCAGTCGCTTGCCTTTCGGGACGGAAGCTTTGACTGCATTGTGGCCAGCTTCGTTTTCTGCACTGTTCCCGACCCCGTGAGGGGTCTAAAGGAGGTGGCAAGGGTTCTGAAGCCTGGCGGGAAAGCCTTTTTCCTGGAGCATATGCGAAGCAACAGTTTTATCGGCCGCCTGATGGATTTGTTCAACCCCCTGATAGTTAAATTCAGCGGCGTCAACATAAACCGCAAAACGATCTCCAACATAGAGGAGGCAGGCATGAAGGTTGAGTGGGTTGAGGACCTCTTTTTTGATATAGTTCGCCTTATAGAGGCAAGGGCTGTTGAGAGTCCTTTAAGTGAAGGAGGATAAAAACGGGCACCTCTTTGAGATTAGGTAGGATTTTCGGTATCCCTTTTGGGATTAACTACACCTGGTTCATAATTTTTGTCCTGGTGACTACCTCCTTGGCCATGGTGGAGTTCCCGGTAGCCTTCCCGTTCTGGACTCGTGCCCAGTACTGGGCTGTGGGCATAATAACAAGCCTCCTCTTTTTTGCATCAGTTCTGCTTCATGAGCTGAGTCACAGCGTTGTAGCGATAAGGAGTGGGATTCCCGTGAAAGGTATAACGCTTTTCATCTTTGGTGGCGTGTCTCAAATAGGCAAAGAGGCCCAGCATCCCGGTACCGAGGCCAAAGTGGCTATAGCAGGCCCTGGCACTAGCTTGGCGCTGGCAGCCGCCTTCTGGGCGCTGTCCGTTGTCGCACGGCCCTTGAATGAGCAGGTGTTTGCCCTTGCTCGATGGCTTGCAGTTATCAACGCCGCGCTGGCCGTTTTCAACATGATACCTGGATTTCCCCTCGACGGTGGGAGGGTTCTCAGGGCTGCCCTCTGGGGTCTTACAGGAAGCTTTAGCCGAGCATCCCGTATAGCAACCCTTGCAGGGCAGGGAATCTCCTATCTCTTCATTCTGCTTGGGATCGTGTGGGTGTTTAACGGGAACTGGATCGGGGGGCTCTGGCTCGTATTTATTGGCTGGTTTCTAGAGAATGCAGCCTCGGCCAGCTACAGACAGGTTATGCTCAGGGAAGCCCTTTCAGGCTATTCGGCTGGCGAGCTTATGACTCGGGACTGCGCTTATGTCCCTGGAGACATAACCGTAAGAACCCTGGTGGAGGAACACGTTCTGCGCACCACCCCAGATGATGTGGGTGGCGGGCGGCGCTGTTTTCTTGTCTCAAAGAACGATACGCTTCAGGGAATCATAACCCTCACGGACGTGAAGAAGATACCCAGAAACAGGTGGGACACCACGCTGGTCAGCGATGCAATGACGGCAGCCGAAAAGGTTCTAAAGGTCAGGATAAGCGATAACGCCTTTTCTGTGCTGGAGCAGATGGACGAGCGGGATATAAACCAGATGCCTGTGATGGACGACGGGGGCAAGGTGGTGGGGATGATCGGAAGGGATAACCTCATTCGCTTCATAAGGGCTCGCTCCGAGCTGGGGATGCAGAAGTAAAGTATAGTTGTCCAATTGACAAAGTAGTACATTGATTCGCCCTTTTCACGGTGTTAAAATAAAGCCATAGAGTAGAAGCTCTTTTCCCCCTTTGTGATTTGGAGGACTTATGGCGAAAGCTATTTACTTAGACCATGCTGCGACAACGCCCATTCACCCCCAGGTTCTGGAGGCGATGCTTCCGTATTTCTCCCAGAAATTCGGGAACTCCTCGGGGGTTTACGCTCTAGCCCAGGAGGCGCACAAGGCCATTGACGAGGCCAGGGAAAAGGTAGCTCAGGTTTTGTGTTGTAGACCCAATGAAATAATCTTTACCAGCGGCGGCACCGAATCTGATAACACTGCCATCAAAGGTGCCGCTTTTGCTCTCAGGAAGACGGGGAATCACATCATTACCTCCAGCGTCGAACATCACGCAGTCCTTCACGCCTGTAGCTATATGGAGAAGTTCGGCTTCGAGGTCACCTACCTCCCGGTGGACAAATTCGGCTTTGTCAGAGTAGAGGACGTGGAAAGGGCCATAACCGATAGGACGGTATTGGTAACCATAATGCTGGCCAACAACGAAATCGGAACCATTGAGCCTATCTCTGAAATCGCCAGAGCTGTCAAGGCATGTGCCGGAAAACTGGATAGGGAGATTGTGGTTCACACAGACGCAGTCCAGGGAGGAGGCACCCTGGACATGGATGTGAACAAGCTGGGCGTGGATATGCTTAGTCTATCCACCCATAAGTTCTACGGTCCCAAAGGCGTTGGCGTGCTATATTTGAGAAGAGGCACACCCTTTGATGCCCAGCAGGTGGGTGGCGGGCAGGAAAGGAACCGAAGGGCGGGAACGGAGAACACGGCTGGCATTGTCGGGACCGGAGTGGCCCTGGGGCTTGCGGCCGAACATATGGACTCCTACAATGAACACTGCCGAAAACTCAGAGACCGCCTCATAAAGGGTATCTCCTCTAGGATAGGGGGAGCCTACCTCAACGGCCATCCCACCCGGAGACTGGCAAACAACGTGAACTTCTGCTTCGAACACCTGGAAGGTGAATCTATACTCCTCAGCCTGGACCTGGCAGGTGTGGCTGCATCCAGCGGCAGCGCCTGCACCACGGGGTCTCTCGAGCCCTCCCATGTGCTGACGGCCATAGGGGTTCCTGCCAACCTGGCTCGTGGGGCTCTGCGCCTTACCGTGGGGCACGACAACACAGAAGAGGACATAGATTACGTGCTTTCCATACTTCCAGGAATAGTGGAGAAGTTGAGGGCTATGTCGACGACTGCTCAGCTCATATAGGCGATAAGGAGACACAGGGCGCATGTCAATGTATAGTGAAAAAGTCATTGACCATTTCATGAACCCTCGCAACGTGGGCCAGATGGAGGATGCCGATGGCATAGGCATTGAGGGGAACCCGGCCTGCGGGGATATAATGAAGATGTTCATCAAAGTAAAGGATGGCATGATAACAGATGCTAAGTTCCTGACCTTTGGCTGTGGCTCAGCCATAGCAACCAGTAGCATGGCTACCGAGATGATCAAGGGCAAACCTGTAGACGAGGCGAGAAAGCTGACCAACAGGCAGATCGCCGAGGCTCTGGGTGGTCTTCCCCCTGTGAAGATGCATTGCAGCGTTCTGGCCGCAGACGCCCTCAAGAGCGCTCTGGAGGACTATGAGAGGAAAAAGGCTGCAAAAACTACCTCTGCGGGAGTATAGGAGGGAAATATTCTGCGTATATGCAGCCTGCAGAAAAGCTCTTTCTGCGGGCTTTTGATTTATGCACATCTTTTTACATTGGATTTACCCTTTAGCTGAGTGGCAGGTCATGAAGGCAGGAGAATCAGCAGTGCAGCAAAAAGAGGGCACCCTGGGGCGCAGGCTTTTTCATATTGTGGCCGGCTCTGTTTTCCCCACCCTGGCCATATTTCTACCCGAAATGCTCATACTGACTCTGCTGGCGGTTTTGGCAGCCGTTATGGTTCTGGCAGAGCTTGTGAGATTTGTTTCTCCAACCTTCAACCGATGGTTTATAAGGTTTCTGAGGATTCTTCTTAAAGAAAAGGAGTTTTCTCAGGTGACGGGTGCAACCTATCTGGCTCTCTCCTCCTTTCTGGCCTTTCTGGTTTTCGACAAAGAAGTGGCCATTCTCTCCCTCTTCTTTCTGTCCCTGGGAGACCCTGTGGCGGCCCTGGTTGGGCAAAGGTTCGGCAAACATAGGGTGTTCAAAAAAAGCCTGGAGGGGGCCTTAGCTTTTTTTGCCACATCCATCGCCATAGGTCTCGCCGTGGGCTTGATTTCTCTGGGGGTGCGCTTTCCCGTGGTGGTATCAGGTGCAGTCTTTGGGGCTTTGATAGAGGTCCTGCCCATACCCATAGACGATAATGTTACAATCCCTATTCTCAGTGGTGCTTTGATGAGCCTTGTGGGGCTTTTATAAGATTTCTGGCCTTTTCTATTGCTGGGGAGGACGAGGTCTGGTGGAGAGATTGACGCCGACGTCGGAAAAATGTATAAATGAAATTCAGTAGCCTTGAAGTTTCGGAGGTTGTTGGTGACAGAGAAGGTAGCGGTGGGATTGGACATAATGGGCGGAGACAAGGCGCCCGGGGAAATTGTAAAGGGTGGCATAGAGGCCTTGGGAGAGCAGGATGTAAAGCTCGTGCTTGTGGGGAATAAGGTTGTCATTGAAGCGGAGCTGGAAAAGCTCGAGCACGGGGGTCTTGACTTCGCCATCGTCAACGCCGCTGAGGCAGTGGGAATGGACGAGAAACCCATGGCAGCTTTGCGGGGCAAGCGAAATTCATCTATAGCGGTAGGGATGGAACTCCTAAAACGGGGAGAGATTTCGGCCTTTGTTTCCGCTGGAAACACCGGAGCTATCATGACTACGGCGCTTTTCACCCTTGGGACGTTAGAGGGGGTGGAGCGCCCCGCCATAGCTGCATTATTCCCCACAGCTACTGGAACAGCCGTTTTACTGGATGTAGGGGCCAATTCGGACTGCAAACCCAGGTTTCTAGTCCAGTTCGCTCAAATGGGAAGCACTTATATGTCAAGGGTTTACGGCATAGAGAATCCAAAGGTTGGCCTTTTGAGCAATGGGGAGGAGGACGGCAAAGGCAACAATTTTACTCAGAAGGCTCATAAGCTCCTTAAGGCCTCGCCGCTCAACTTCACTGGAAATGTCGAAGGGAAAGACATCTTTTCGGGCAAAGCCGACGTGGTGGTGGTCGATGGGTTTACTGGAAATGTGGTTATGAAAACTGTTGAGGGGCTGGGAGAAGCCCTTTTCCAGTCTATGAAGAAGGCTCTGGATGGGAATATCTCTTCCAAGGCAACTATGCTATTCTGGGGTCCTCCCCTTTCCTCTGTCGCCAAGACCTGGGACTACAGGGAGTACGGTGGAGTTCCGCTCCTGGGAGTTAAGGGGAATGTTATCATGGCTCACGGCCGTAGCGATGCTAAAGCTATAAAGAACGCTGTGGCGCAGGCCGCTCGGGTTGTGGAGGAGGGTGTTTTGGAGGCTATGAGCCTTCCTCACACAACACATCCTCGAAGGATTATATTTCCACGACGCATAAGGAAACTGCGGAGAGAAAAAGTCAAGGGAGGTTTCGTATGGCAGGACCTTTTGAAGTGGGCGACGGGAGCTTTGATGAGAAAGTTCTTAAAGCCCAGACCCCGGTTCTAGTTGACTTCTGGGGGCCTGATTGTGCTCCATGTCGCGTTTTAGACGTAGCAATCAATCAGCTGGTGGGTGAATATGAGGGCAAGCTAACCTTTGCGAGGGTAAACGTGTATGAAAACCCCCGGCTTGCTATAGAATACGGCGTTCGCAGCATACCGACCCTTATTTTCTTCAGGGACGGAAATCCCATGGACCAGATAGTCGGAGCCGTCCCCAAGAAGGTGCTTAAGAAGCGTCTAGATGCCGTTTTGGTCTGATTTACCTTTTGTGGAGGTACAGGTGTGGAAAAGACCTATGACCTTGTAATAATTGGGGGAGGGGCGGCCGGGCTCACCGCAGGCTTATACGCCTCTCGGGCACGCCTGAAGACGGTCCTCTTAGATAAAGGTATGATTGGAGGGCAGATAGCCCTTACAGACCGTGTGGAGAACTATCCCGCCTTCCCGGAGGGGGCCACCGGGGTTGAACTTGGGATGAAAATGCACGAGCAGGCCACCAAATTCGGCATGGAGACCGAGTTTGTGGAGGTGGAAGGCCTCGAGCTAGATGGGAAATACAGGCGGGTGAAGACCTCGGACGGTGATTTCATCTGCAAAGCTGTCATAGTGGCCAGCGGCTCGGAACACAGGCGTCTGGGCGTGCCTGGTGAGGATGAGTTCGCGGGCAAAGGTGTATCCTATTGTGCCGTCTGCGACGGCGCCTTCTTCAACAACCAGATAGTCGGCGTTGTTGGTGGTGGTGATTCAGCCCTGGACGAAGGCCTCTTTCTAACTAAATTCGTCACCAAGGCTTTTGTGATTCACCGAAGGGACCAGCTCAGGGCCTCCAAGATACTCCAGGAGCGTGCCTTTGCGAACCCCAAAATGGAGTTTGTGTGGGATACAGTCTTGGAGTCCATTGTGGGCGACGGTGAGGTGAAGGCCCTCAACCTTCGAAACGTAAAGACCAACGAGCGCCGGATCCTGGATGTGGGGGGTGTCTTTATATACGTAGGTATTCACCCCAACACTGATTTTCTCAAGGGGCTTCTGCCTTTGGATAATGGAGGGCATATCCAGGTAAACCTTCAGATGGAGACGGAGGTGGCCGGGATATTTGCGGCAGGCGACGTAAGGCAGCACTCGGCCAGGCAGCTAGTCTCGGCGGCAGGGGATGGCGCAACCGCTGCCCTCAGCGCCGAGGGGTATATATCTGAGACCACCTGGGATTGAGGCCTGAGCTAGTTCTAAGTAGGGGAGCGGATGGGTCCCGGTGGGCTTCGCGGACTTCAAATCCGTTGCTCCGGTGCCTTCGCATTGGAGGGTGGGTTCGACTCCCTCCCGCTCCCGCCAAAAAGCATCCGTTTTTGACACGGCATATTGTTGATGTAAAATAAAGGCGGTTTTTCCCCAGGGTTTGGTGCAGCATTCAAATCAAGAGAGGAGGGGTTTTATGGCGACTGTTGCTGAGGTTACGGCCGGTTTTCTCAAGAACGAGGGCATTGAGTACACGTTTGGCATTCCGGGCGGTAGAGCAGACCTGGACCTCCTGGATGCTCTATCTAAGAAGGACATAGAGTTTGTCCTCACAAAGCACGAGACTACAGCAGCCATGATGGCCGCTGTCTACGGGGAGCTTACGGGCAAGCCTGGGATATGCATATCTGCCATAGCCCCCGGCGTCGCCAATATGATGAATGGAATAGCCTACGCCTATTCCGACCGCTCCCCCCTCATCCACTTTTCTGACCAGTATGCCTATGAAACGACGGAGATGGTCAGCCGACAGTCCATGAACACCTTTGATGTCATGAGGACTGTAACCAAGTGGTGCGCACCCCTTTCTTCCCGCTGGGTGCATGAGACCCTGCACAGGGCCTTTCGGGTTGCCCTGGATGGCAGGCCGGGGCCGGTCCATCTGGATTTGGTTGACGACGTTCCTCTTTCTACAGCTCCTGATAAGAAGCTTGCCTCTACTATAAAGCATCAGTCCTTTGCCAGGGTTTACTCCCATGAGCCTGATGGCCTGACAAAGGCTAAGGAGCGAATCCAAAAAGCCCAGGCGCCTCTGGTGATTGCGGGGATGGGCGTTAACTGGGATAGGGCCTTTGAAGAGCTCAGGCTTTTCGCTGAGAGAATTGGCGTGCCCGTGCTTACCGGCCCCAAGGTGAAAGGGGCTATACCGGAGGACCACCCCTACGCTGCGGGCGCCTACATAGGAGGCGTCATAGAGGCAGACCTGGTCAACCGTTCCGACCTTCTCATCCTCGTGGGCTTCGATTGCGTGGATGCCCTTCCGAAGCCCTGGAAATACAAGCAACCCATCATTCACATACACAGAGTCCCCAACACCGACGAGATCTACCATGCAGAGATGGAGCTGGTGGGGAACATAGGCGAGATCCTCTCCATGCTTACCGACTCCCTCCCACAGCAGGAGAAGTGGGACACCGAGATCATAATAGCCCAGAGGAATAAGGTCAGGAAGGCCATGGATGTACCCTGCGATGGCCTTGCGCCTCAGAGGGTTGTGGAGATATGCAGGGAGGCAACGCCCAAGGACGGGGTACTCACCACAGACGTTGGCTCCAGCAGGCTTATAACCACTCAGCTCTGGACTACCTATCACCCCATGGGCATGCTTACTTCCAACGGCCTGGCAACCATGGGTTTTGGTTTCCCGGCGGCCCTGGCAGCAAAGCTTCTCATGCCGGAAAGGCCTGTCATATGCCTCACGGGAGATGCGGGCTTCCTCATGAGGGCCCAGGAGCTGGAGGTGGGTGTGGACCTGGGTACGGCGGCCGTCATTGTGGTCTTCGCAGATCGTACAGGGAGTCAGATCAAGGTCAAACAGCTAAAAAGAGGGCTGGCACCTGTGGGTGTGGATTTCCGAGGGCCAGACTATGTAAAGCTTGCCGATGCCTTTGGAGCTCAGGGCTTTTCGGTGTCAACGGAAAAGGAGCTGGAGAAGGCCCTGGAGAAGGCCTACAAGTCTGATGTCCTCTCATTAATCGAGGCTAAGATAAACCCAATCACCTATCCCAAACAGTTCGATGCCATAAGGGAGGTATAGAGGGGAGTTTAAGTAATCTCTAAGATTGTTTTGGCCCTTTGTATGGAGGATTCAGATGCCTGACTGGGGGAGACAATCGTGGCGGCTCTAAGCAAGCTGACCCGGATGGTCTTCCGGTGGGCCAAGTT
Organism: Chloroflexota bacterium; assembly: GCA_016190815.1. Taxonomy (GTDB): domain Bacteria; phylum Chloroflexota; class Dehalococcoidia; order JACPPT01; family JACPPT01; genus JACPPT01. The sequence goes on along the minus strand of JACPPT010000063.1, from coordinate 60,677 downwards.
CTTGAGCAGTCTTCTTTCTTGGCGGGGTTGGGCTGGGCTTGGTGCGATTCTTGGTGTAGCCACAAGTGTGTATCTCGCTGCAGCCGCTACGGAGGGACTGTGGCCGTTCATAAGTTCATCGCCAGCCCCTATCCCGCTGGCATCATTCACTGAACCTCCGTCCACCGATCTTCCCACACCGACATTTAGCGCAGGTGCTACTCCTGTCACCACCTTGACTTCCACGCTAACCCCTCGGCCGCCTATCACGACCCTCATACCTACGCCTACGCCAACACCAACGCAGATACCAACACCTCAACCCACGCCAACGCCTACATCGACAGCGACGCCTCGACCCACACCTACCCCCACGATGACACCTACGCCGACACCGCCGAGTTTGCCGGACCTAACCCTTCAACTTCCCAATCCTCCCAGGGAATCCTGGAACAACCAAAATTCCCGCTGGCAGCTCGAGTTGGACATCGTTGTCATAAACTCGGGTGCCCGCGTAGGCCCCTTCGATTCCTTCGATATCATGCTGGTCTTCTCAGGGCGCCCCGCTGATGTCATCCGCTTTACCCCTCCGCTGGCTGGGTCAATCTGGTACTACCTATACCAGGGAGGACTGTCCTCTTTCTCATGCTACAGCCCCGAGTGCGCCATCAAGGTAACTATCGATCCCGCGAACCAGATCACGGAATCAGACGAGAGCAACAATACCGCCGAGTACAGATATAATAAGAACTGATTTCAAAAGTTGCCCTGGGCAGAGTATGATATAGACTAGGGCACAGAGCGTGTAGTAGGTGGAAACAAGTCGCGCTCCGGGGTAGGAGGGGACAATGGCGTTGCATGTACCTAACAGGAGGATACTCTATGGGGGCAGCGTTACCCTTCTGGGGTTGGCTCTGCACTTCTCCGCAGTGATGATGGCCTGAATCTGGGTGACCGTTTCCCACAATTTGCCCTGGCGGTTCACGACCACGTAGTCGAAAATTGGGAGCTTGCTTATCTCGTCCTGGGCCATTTGAAGGCGCAAAGCCAGGTCCTTTTGACTCTCCGTGTTGCGCTTCTCCAGCCTTTGCCTGAGCTCCTCCAGAGAAAAGGGCGCAAGGAAGATGAAAACCCCTTCCGGGGCTATACTTTTGATGGTGGCGGCACCCTGCACGTCTACCCTGATAAAGACATCCAACCCCTTGCGAAAGGCTTCCCTGATCTGAGCCTTCGGGACTCCATACCAGTGGCCATAGACCTGGGCCTTCTCCAGGAACTCGCCCCTCTCCGCCATTTTCTGGAACTCGTCTTGTGCTAGGAAGTGGTAATCGATCCCATCCCTTTCTCTGGAGCGTCTGGGACGTGTGGTGGCGGTAACAGCAAAATGTATTGGAAGGTTCAATCTTTTCATTCGAGATAGGACTGCATCCTTTCCAACCCCCGATGGTCCCGATAGAACAAAGAGCCATGGCGCTGGAAGTGAGGGCTGGAGGGAGAGCTCGGGATTGCTCACCTTTGTACCTCGATTTGTCCAGACCTGTCAGGTGTTCCCCGGCTTGCGGCTACCCTCCCGGCTACGGTCTCCGGTGAGATGGCTGCGAGAACCAGATGACCATCGTCTGTAATGAGTACTGCCTTTGTCCTCCTGCCGCTGGTCATATCTATGATCAATCCCTTATCCTTCGCTTCCGTGACCAACCGCTTGGTTGGAGCGGAGCTAGGTGAGACGATGGCGATAATCCTGTTTATCGCTATCACGTTTCCAAATCCTATGTGAATTAACTCGGTGTCCATGCGTGCCCCCGTTCTGTGAATCAGCCTGCGCTTAGCCTCTCGAAATCGCTCCAGAAGCCGGGATAGGATATATCGACTGCCTCGGCGCCCGCGACAACAGTCCTGCCCTTGCTGACCATACCCCCAACGGCCAGGCTCATGGCGAGGCGGTGGTCAAGGTGGCTATGGCAGACGGCTGCCTTGAGATGGTTGCCGCCGTGAATGATCATACCATCGGGCAACTCTTCTACCTTAGCCCCGAATTTTGAAAGCTCTTTTACTACAGTGCCTATCCTGTCAGACTCCTTGGCGCGCAACTCCGCAGCGTCCCGCACCACGGTCTTACCGCTAGCCAGAGCTGCCGCTACAGCGATGACTGGGATTTCGTCGATGACTCTGGGGATGAGTGCTCCGCCTATTTCGGCTCCCACAAGTTCGCTGGACTCTACTGTGATGTCAGCCATCGGTTCCCCACCGACCTCTCTGGTGTTCTCGAACTGTAGCTTCCCTCCCATAGCCCTGAGGACGTCGATAATGCCTGTTCGGGTGGGATTGATGCCTACACCCTTAACCTTGATCCTGGAGTTGGGATGAATTACTCCTGCCACAAGCCAGAAGGCTGCGGAGCTTATGTCCCCAGGCACCTGAACGTCCATGGCTGAAAGGGTGCCTGGGGAAAGGACGATCATGGAGCCATGGGCTTCGAGCTTCACCCCCATAGCCCTTAGCATGCGCTCGGTATGGTCTCTGGAGGGCGCAGGCTCCTCCAGCATGGTTTGCCCTCTGGCGAAGATACCTGCAATAAGGAGGGCCGACTTGAGCTGGGCGCTGGCCACGGGGAGACGATACTCTATCCCTTTGAGCTCCCCGCCCTTTACGGCCAGAGGCGCTAGGGTGTCGCTGCCTCGTCCCCATATGGTTGCGCCCATTAAGCGAAGGGGATGTATCAGTCGGCCCATAGGCCTGGAGCGCAGGGAGCTATCGCCCGTTATGATGCTCAGGAAGGGTAGGGCAGCCAGAACTCCCGTAAGCAGGCGCATGGTTGTGCCGCTATTGCCTGCATCCAGAACGTTGTCTGGCTCTCTAAGCCCTTCTTTCCCCTTGCCTACTATCCTCAGGTGGGATGGCATCTCCTTTATTTCCACCCCGAGGGCTTTCAGGCAAGTTAGGGTGGACTGGCAGTCTGCCCCAGGAGAAAAGTTGGTGACCCGAGCTTCTCCATAGGCGATGGCGTTCAGGATGGCCGCTCTATGGGATACAGATTTGTCCCCTGGTGGGGTGACTTCACCCCTGAGGGTCTTGGGGGAGTGAATTTCCCTTTGCACTGGTCCCTTAACCTCTCTTAAGATGGGATTCTCTGGACTTAAGCCACGCTTCCCTGGCCTTTCTTGCTTGGATGAAGGCTTCCTCCACCCTGTCGTCTCCCTCCAGCAGAAGACCTCTATATCGGCCCAACTCCTTGATGAACCTGTCTATCCATTGTACCAGGGCATCCCTGTTCGTCAGACATATGTCTCGGCTCATCTTCGGGCTTCCGGAGGCGAGACGGGAAAGGTCTCTGTACCCCGAAGAGGCAAGGGCAGCCATCTTGCTCCACTCAGGGTCGCTGGCAGTGGCCGAAACAAGAGCTGCCGAGATAACCAGAGGAAGATGACTTATAGCAGCTACAAACCTGTCGTGCTCTGAGGCATCTATAAAGAACGGCCTTGCTCCTACTAGCTCTGCTATGCTGACAATAGAGCGCACAGCCTTTGAAGAGGCTTTCTTGGGTGGCACAATGCAGTATGGACACCCCTGGAACAGCTCAGCATCAGCTGCTTCCACCCCCGATTTCTCTTTGCCCGCCATGGGGTGCCCGCCTACAAAGCTCACCTTGGGGGGGAGGTATTCCTTAGCCCAGGCAAGCACATTGGTCTTGGTGCTCCCGGTATCTGTTACGAGGCAGCCATCTGGAAGGGCGGGGGCGATTTCCTTCAGGACTTCCCTGATGGTCAGCACAGGCGTTGCGATGATAACGATGTTGGCTCCTTTTACAGCCGATGTCAGGTCTGACTGCACTCTGTCCACGGCGCATCTTTGGATGGCAGCGGATGCAGCGCTAGGTTCTCTGTCATATCCAACGATTTCCACGTGTTCTGGATTTGTTTTCTTCAGCGCTAGCCCCAGGGAAGCGCCCATAAGACCGAGTCCTATTATGGTGATTCGATCCAACTCCGCCTCCTGCCCGGGTGCTAGATCGTTCTTCAATGTGAGGGCTGCATCAGAGTAGGGGCTTTCCTACAAGGATGACGCCTATCAGGTCTGAGACTGGCCTTAGAATCCCCGTGAATATTCCCACGCCTGTAAAGCTATCCAGCGCTACTATGGTGATCAGTATCATAGGCCCGTATTGTTCAACACGGCTCAGAGAATATGCAAGGTCTCGGGGCACAATGCCCAGCACCAACTTGAACCCATCTAGAGGAGATAGAGGGATGAGGTTGAAGATGCCTAATATGACGTTGTATATGATGGACAGAACAACAATCATCCCTACAAGCTCCCACAGGCCAGGGAAGGGGACAAAGGAGATGTCAGGCCTCCAGGGCACAAGGCCCGCTCTTACGAATGCTGACAACACGGCTGCGGTGGCAAAATTGGCCAGCGGCCCTGCTGCCGCCACAAGCGCCATCCCCTTTCTAGCGCCCTGCCGTAAGAAGAATGGATTGACTGGCACTGGCTTGCCCCATCCAAACCCTACAAGAAAAAGCATGGCGGTTCCCAGTGGGTCAAGATGGACTAGCGGATTCAGAGAGAGCCTGCCCATCTGTTTAGCGGTGTCATCTCCCAGCCTGTGGGCCATGTAGGCGTGACCGAACTCATGTACGGTAATGGCCACAAAGAGAGCGAGTCCCAGAGTGAAGAGAATAAGGGGGAAAAGCCCTAGAAAGGCTATAGGGTCACTGAACAGAAGGTCAAGCATCCTCAGAAGCATTGGTCTTACATCCTCAATCAGGTAGTGTTAAAATTATAGCACAATTCGTACCTTTGGGGGCCGGAATGCCTATGGGAATGCTTTGCAGAGCCGCCGTCGGTGTGCTATAATTCTTCAATTAATTAAGGGGGTTCTTTTGGAAAAAGAAGAGAAGCAGAAGCTAGTTCAAGAATATAGGCAGAACGAAAAGGACACAGGCTCGACGGAGGTTCAGGTAGCCCTCATCACGGGGAGGATTAACGAGCTGGCCGAGCACCTTAGAGAGCACAAAAAAGACCATCACTCGCGTCGGGGGCTCCTGAGGCTGGTTGGACAGAGGCGTCGCCTTCTGAGTTATCTTGGCAAGGCTAATGTCAAGCGTTATCGCTCACTAATAGGGCGGCTTGGCCTAAGAAGATAGCGCAGAATTGTGTGGCCTCTCTGGCCTGTGAATCGTAGCTGTAGCAAGGAGTTGAAAGATCTTATAATGGCAAATCGAGTGGAACGTCAAATAGGTGGAAAGTCGCTAACTATAGAAACAGGGAAGCTTGCGCTTCAGTCAAACGCAGCAGTAGCGGTTTCCTATGGCGAAACTGTTGTTTTGGTGACTGTTTGCATGGCCCCGCAGCCAAGGGAGGGCGTGGATTTCCTCCCTCTCACCGTGGACTATGAGGAGAGGCTATATGCGGCCGGGAAGATTCCAGGCAGTTTCTTCAGGAGGGAGGGACGCCCAAGCCAGGAGGCCACTTTGGCAAGTCGGCTCACTGATAGATCCCTCAGGCCTCTTCTGCCAAAGGGTCTTCGCAACGACATCCAGGTTGTGGTCACAGTACTCTCTGTTGATAAAGAAAACGACCCGGACATACTTTCCATAATAGGCGCTTCTGCAGCCCTCTCCATTTCAGAGATACCCTTTAATGGGCCTATAGGTGCCTGTCGTGTGGGGAAGATCAATGATGAGTTTGTAATAAACCCCACATTTGCACAGCTTGCCGATAGCAAACTTGACCTTGTGGTAGCCAGCACGCGCGATGCTGTGATGATGGTGGAGGCCGGGGCTCGGCAGGTTTCTGAGAGCATGGTGCTGGAAGCTATTGCCTTCGGGCAGAAGATAAACAAAGAGGTCATAGATTTGCAGGAGGAGCTTGTCAGGCTTTGTGGCAAGCCGAAGAAGGCAATTGTCTACGCCGATAGCATTAACCCCGAGGCGGAAAAAGCGGTATCTTCGGCCCTGGGCGAGAGGCTGACTGACGCGATCTTTATGAAGGGTAGGAGGGAGAAGGAGGAGGTGCTGACTGCTCTCCAGAATGAGTTGCTGGACAAGCTGGGAGGCAACTTCTCTCCAGAGGAAATCATCATTGCCTTTCAAGCCAGGCTCAAGGCCGAGGTAAGGGAAAGCATTCTAAAGAGGGGAATCCGGCCCGACGGCAGGGGTCTGTCGGAGATCCGTCCTATAGCCTGTGAAGTGGGAGTACTCCCCCGAACCCATGGCTCCGGGCTGTTTTCACGCGGACAGACCCAGGTGATCACCATAACTACACTGGGGTCGACGGGAGAAGAGCAGCTAATTGACAGCTTGAGCTTGGAGGAGAGCAAGCGATTCATACATCATTACAATTTCCCCCCCTATAGCACCGGGGAGACCAGGAGAATTGGAACGCCAGGTAGAAGGGAGATCGGACACGGTGCCCTGGTGGAAAGATCCCTTCAGCCCGTCATACCAAGTGACGAGGAATTCCCATATACCATACGTCTCGTTTCTGAAGTCCTGAGCTCCAATGGTAGTACATCCATGGCCAGCGTTTGCGCCGGGATTCTTTCCCTCATGGATGCTGGCGTTCCCATCAAGGCAGCAGTGGCTGGAGCAGCTATGGGCTTGATAGTGGGCGAGCCCGGCAGTTACGCCATTCTCACAGACATTGCGGGAAATGAAGATGCCTTTGGGGACATGGATTTTAAGGTGGCAGGAACAGCCGAAGGGATAACTGCATTGCAGATGGATATAAAGGTGGGAGGCATCTCCTTTGACATTATGGGAGAAGCCCTGGGAAGGGCACGAGATGCCCGCCTCACCATACTGGACATCATGAAGCAGACCATAAGTGCCAGCCGTCCAGAGCTAAGTCCCTATGCCCCGAGGATGACCAAGATCATGATTAACAAGGATAAGATAGGTAGCGTAATAGGACCCGGCGGCAAGACCATAAGGTCCATCATTGAGGCCACGGGAGCAACTATCGATGTGGAGAACGATGGCACTGTGCTCATAGGCTCCACCAATGAGGCGGCTGCAAAAAAGGCTCAGGAGATGATAGAGAGCCTTACCAAGGATGTGGAGGTGGGAGCCATTTATACTGGCAAAGTAACTCGAGTCACTAATTTTGGGGCCTTTGTCGAGGTCCTGCCCGGCAAAGAGGGGTTGGTTCACATAAGCGAGCTGGCCGAGTATAGAGTGCCCAGTGTGGAGGATGTGGTTAAGGTGGGGGATGAGATCATGGTCATGGTGACTGAGATAGATCGGCAGGGAAGGATAAATCTCTCCAGGAAGGCTGTTTATCAGGGGACTTCCACTGCGCCCGGCGCCAGGGCCAGAGGCCCAATGGAATCAAGACGTCCGGAGAGAGGACCTGAGCCACGTGCGCCTTACAGACCCAGGGAAGAAGGCGGTCGCTGGCCCAGTGCTGGTAGAAAGCCTGAATAATATGAAGGAGTCAACTAAGTTTATAGCTTATTGAATTTAAGCAAAGGAGAAGGGAAAAACCTTGCGGTAGGAGAATGTGGGGGTAAAAATGGAGCCTATTACTGTAGTGGTTCACGGGGCCTTGGGGAGAATGGGGCGGGAGGTGCTAAACGCTGTTGCCAAAGACCCTCAGCTCAAACCTGTAGGGGCAGTAGATAAACACCCTGAGGGAAGCACTGTTGCCTTGCCTGATGGCTCTGGCTCTGTGCCCTACTCTACCAATCTAGAGGCTCTCCTTTCCAATTCCCGCCCGATGGTTCTGGTGGATTTCACTGTTGCAGAGGCCACAATGCAGGCGGTGCACACCTCCGTGAAACACAAGGTGAACGTTGTGATTGGAACAAGCGGCCTCTCCCAAAAAGATCTCGACGAGATAGACAGGCTGAGTAAACAAAATGGAGTGGGTGTTGTTGTCGCACCCAATTTCGCTCTGGGGGCCGTCTTGATGATTCATATGGCTAAAATAGCGAGCAAGTTCTTCGACTACGCGGAAATCGTAGAGATGCATCACGAAAAGAAAGTAGACGCTCCATCCGGGACAGCCATTGCAACCGCCAAGGGTATGGCAGAGGCCCGGGGGAAACCTTTCACAGTGACTCTCACCCTTAAGGAAACCATCCCAGGCTCAAGGGGAATCAACGTGGAGGGTGTGGTGTTACATAGTGTTCGGTCTCCCGGTCTGGTGGCGCATCAGGAGGTGATCTTGGGGGGGCTTGGCCAGACCCTCACCATTCGACACGACATCATAAGCCGGGAGTGCTTCATACCAGGTGTGCTTACGGCCATAAAAGAAGTGATGAATCGAAGGGGTTTGGTATACGGACTGGAAAAACTGCTGGGCATCTAGGAGGAGAAATGAGAGCGTTGAATGTTGCCATCGTTGGTGCCACGGGGTTGGTGGGGCAGGAGTTCATTAAGGTCCTGGAGCAGAGACAGTTCCCCATGAAGTCCGTTCGGCTTCTTGCTTCGGATAGGTCGGCGGGAAAGAAAATGCTGGTGAACCGCCATGAGATTGAGGTAGAGGAGACCAGTGCCGATTCCTTTAAAAATATCGACCTTGCCCTTTTCTCCGCTGGAGCTGAGATAAGCCGCTATTTTTCACCTATAGCTGCCAAAGACGGTGCAGTAGTGGTTGATAACAGCTCCGCCTGGAGGATGGACCCAGAGATCCCTCTGGTGGTCCCGGAGGTCAACCCCCAGGATGCGATGCAGCACAAGGGAATAATAGCCAATCCCAACTGCTCCACTATTCAGATGGTGGTGGCCCTTTGGCCCCTGCACAAGGTAAATCCTATTAAGAGGGTGATTGTCTCCACCTATCAGTCGGTCTCCGGCTGGGGCGCAGCCGCCATGGAGGAGTTGGGTACGCAGACGAGGCTCGTTTTGGAGGGCAAAACCGTTGTGCCTCACGTTTTTCCGCACCAGATCGCCTTTAACTGCCTTCCGGAGATCGATGTGTTGCTGGATGACGGCTATTACAAGGAAGAGTGGAAGATGGTCAACGAGACGAGGAAGATCATGCACGCCCCCAATATGGCCATCTCAGCAACATGCGTTAGGGTTCCGGTCTACATAAGTCACGGCGAGGCCGTCTGGGCGGAGTTCACCAACCTCATGACGCCTGAGGATGCCCGCTCCATCCTGGCTTCTGCCTTGGGGGTGAAGGTCGTGGATGACCCAACCGTTAGCCTGTATCCTCACCAATGGCCGACGGGGGGCACCGACGACGTCCTTGTGGGGCGCATACGCAGGGACGTCTCTCATCCCAACGGACTGGTGCTCTGGGTTGTGGCAGACAACCTTAGGAAGGGCGCTGCTTTGAACGCTGTGCAAATTGCGGAGCTGCTATTGAAGGAGGGGAAGGTAGGAGTCCCGGAAGGAGTGAAGCGATGAGAAAACTGGGCCGTCTTATTACAGCTATGGTTACCCCCTTTGATGAAAAGGGGAAGGTCGACTACGAGCAGGCTAAACGCCTTGCTCTAGCGCTTCTGGACTCCGGAAGCGATGGTGTTGTGGTGTCTGGTACAACTGGAGAGTCTCCCGTTTTGTCCACCGAGGAGAAGCTTCGCCTCTTTTCCGAGGTGAAGTCGGCGGTGGGTGGGAAGGGCTCGGTCATCGCTGGCACAGGCAGCTATAACACCGCAGAGAGCTCTGAGCTGACCAAAGAGGCTGAGCGGGCTGGTGTAGATGGTATTCTTTTAGTTGTCCCATATTACAACAAACCCACTCAGGAGGGCCTCTATCAACACTTCAAGACCATTGCTGGGCATACCAGCCTTCCTTGCATTCTATATAACGTCCCCAGCAGAACCATCACCAATATGGCCCCTGAGACTACCATAAGGCTAAGCCGAATAGACAATATTGCGGGCGTAAAAGAGGCCAGCGGCAATATGGAGCAGATAGCCAAGATCATATCCGGGGTCGAAAGGGAGGACTTCCTGGTCTACAGCGGGAACGATAACGATACCTTCCACCTCATGGCTCTGGGAGGATATGGTGTCATAAGTGTGGCTTCGCACCTTGTAGGACGCCAGATAAAGACGATGATGGAGAAGCTCTTAGGCGGGGATTTCTCAGGTGCGTCTGCGATACACAGGAGTCTTTTGCCTCTGGTGAACGCCCTGTTTATAGTCTCCAACCCCATACCTGTAAAATATGCACTGAATGTGGTGGGGTTCAGAGTTGGCAAGCCTCGTCTTCCGCTGACGGAGCCGGATGAGAAGACGGCCGCTCAGATAGAGGCTGTTGTAAAGAAATATCAGGTAGACCTGCCTGTGCCAGCCGGCCGCTAATCTAGAGGAAAGACCTCACAGATATCATCTCATTCCTCTTCGGCCCCACCGTGATGAGATCGACCTGGCAGCCCAGGAGTTCCTCTATCTTCCTGACGTATCGGCGGGCCTCGAGGGGAAGGTCTCTGAATCTACGTATATGTCCTGTGGGGCTTTGCCAACCTGGAAGTTCCTCATACAGTGGCTCGCACTTTCCCAGGGTGCTGGAGTTGCTGGGCGGCTGTTGCAGGGTTTTCCCTTCGAGCCTGTAGGAGGTGCAGACCTTTATTGAGGGCAGGATGTCCAGCACGTCCATCCGAGTTAGGGCAACCGAGGTAAACCCGTTTACCAGAACGCTCAATCTGCCCACCGTGGAATCGAACCAGCCACAACGACGAGGACGGCCTGTGGTTGCCCCGTATTCTCTGGCCTTTTCCCTAATGACATGAGCTGTTTCTTTGTCCATCTCCGTTGGCATTGGACCAGAGCCTACTCTTGTTGTGTATGCCTTGAAAACACCAATGATATGGCGGATCTGCATAGGAGTTATACCCAAACCAAGGCACGCTCCCCCCGCAAGAGGGGAAGACGAGGTAACGTAGGGATATGTCCCGAAGTCCGGGTCCAACAGGCTACCCTGGGCTCCTTCTAGAAGCACCAGCTTATCTACCTCCAGGGCTTCTCGAACCAGGAACTCTGTCTGCTGAATATATGGAGCCATACGCTCACCATAATTGCAGTAACTTTCGTGGATTTCCTTCAGTGATAGAGGCTGGATGCCATATATCTTGGTTAGGATGGCGTTCTTTCGTTCAAGGACAAACGCCAGCCTTTGCCTGAAGGCTTCCTTATCTAGAAGGTCTCCCGTTCGAATGCCCAGCCTGGCTATTTTGTCCACAAAAGCTGGCCCCACCCCCCTCCGGGTCGTGCCGATGGCCTTGGAGCCTTTGGAGTCCTCTTCGAGTCCGTCAAGGAGGATGTGATAGGGCATAATGAGATGAGCACGGTCGCTTATGAAAAGCCTTTGTGTGTCTACTCCTGACTTTTGAAGCTCCTCTATCTCTTCGAAGAGAACGGCCGGGTCTATGACAACGCCGTTTCCTATGATGCATGTAGCCTGGGGTCGGAAAATGCCTGCGGGAACAAGATGAAGTCTGAACTCCCCATGCTGGTTGATAACAGTGTGGCCTGCGTTATTGCCTCCTGAGAAGCGCACCACCATATGTGCCTTCTCTGCCAGAAGGTCCACAACCCTTCCCTTGCCCTCGTCGCCCCACTGGGCCCCTATAACAGCTATAGCTGGCATGAAGTTCTTCGCTCTCTATATATAGTTCGGTCTGCAGACCAAACTCAAGTATAGCAAACATGGCTGCATTTGGGAAGGGGTTTTCTTCCTCTTTGCTTTCCTGTTTCACGGGGATGCGCCCGCCTTTTGTGCATTGTATGCGCTCCTTTGCCCGTGCTATAATTTGACGAAGGACAGGGGTATAGATGTCTCAAACTTTATAGATATGGGGGTCAGGATTGTTTGACGAACTGAAAGTGCTTACGGGCAATGCCCATCCTGCCCTGGCAAAGGCTGTCTGTGAATATCTGGGGAAGCCTCTTGGTAGGGCAGAGGTCTTTGAGTTCAGCAATGAAAACATATTTGTTCGTATTTTGGAGAACATCCGCCAGCGGGATGTATTCATCATTCAGCCCATTTGCTCTCCGGTCAATAAGAGCATCATGGAGCTTCTGATAATGATGGATGCAGCCAAACGGGCCTCCGCGGGACGCATAACGGCCGTGGTGCCTTATTACGGTTATGGACGCACCGACAAGAAAGACCAGCCCAGGGTACCCATAACGGCACGCCTCATGGCGGACCTTATTACGGTTGCCGGGGCAAACAGGCTCTTGACTGTAGACCTCCACGCTGGCCAGATTCAGGGTTTCTTCAACATCCCTGTGGATGAGCTTACTGCGATGCCCATCCTGAGCAGGTATTTCAAGGATAGGGAGTTGGAGAACCCAGTGGTCGTTGCGACGGATATAGGGATAAGCAAGAAGGCCAGGGACTTCGCTGCAAGCTTAAAGGCACCTCTAGCCATCATCGAGAAGAGACGGTTGGGGAACACCGATGAGGCTGAGAGCCTCAATATAATAGGAGAAGTCAGTGGCAAGACCGCTGTAACCTTTGACGACGAGGTCGACACCGCAGGCTCCCTTATAGCGGCAGTTGTAGCTTTGCAGGGGAGGGGTGTGAAGGAGATATATTCCTGCTGCACCCATCCCGTTCTTTCAGGTCAGGCCATGGAGAGGGTTCTCGGCAGTCCCCTAAAGAGTGTGGTGGTGACCGATACCATTCCAGTTCCCGAGAACAAAAGGAACAACAAGATCGTTGTTCTATCCGTGGCATCCCTTCTGGGGGAGGCAATCTACCGCATCCACAATGGTCTCTCTGTGGGGGCGATGTTTGAGCAGGAGCTTTCTTGATGCTAGGTTTTTTAAAGCGCATAATTGGAGACTCCAATGAAAGGGAGCTGAGAAGGCTCAGGCCCATCGTTGAAAAAATCAATGCCATAGAGCCTGAGTTCGAAAAGCTCTCCGATGCTGAGCTCCGAGCTAAGACCGACGAGTTCAAGGAGCGTTTAGAGGGTGATGAAACCCTCGACGACCTTGTTCCCGAGGCCTTTGCAGCCGTGAGGGAGGCGGCAAAGAGGACTTTAGGACAGCGGCACTTCGATGTGCAGCTCATTGGCGGGGCCGTCCTTCATCAGGGCAAGATCGCCGAGATGCAGACAGGTGAAGGCAAGACCCTGGTAGCAACCCTTCCAGGGTATCTCAATGCCCTCTTGGGGAAGGGTGTCCACGTAGTAACTGTCAATGATTATCTGGCCAAGCGAGACACCCAGTGGATGGGCCCCATCTATGACCTCCTGGGGATAAGCGTTGGCTGTCTTCAGCATGAGGCAGCTTACTTCTTTGATAGGTCCGTTATTCCTGAGGACGAGCGGATGAAGCACCTTCGCCCTGTTCCAAGGAAGGATGCCTATCTGGCGGACATCACCTATGGGACAAATAACGAGTTCGGGTTCGATTATCTGAGAGATAATATGGTATGGGACCTTTCCCAGTGCGTTCAGAGAGAGCTCCACTACGCCATCGTGGACGAGGTGGACAACATTCTCATAGACGAAGCCCGTACCCCCCTCATCATCAGCGGTGCTGCCGAGGAATCCACGGAGAAATACTACACCTTCGCCAGGCTCGTGCCACGCTTCAAGGAGGTAGAGGACTACGTCGTGGACGAGAAGATGCGGGCTGTAACCCTCACGGAGTCTGGCATAAGCAAGATGGAGCACTGGCTCAATATACCGAACCTTTATGATCCAGAGAATTACGGACTTACCCACTACGTAGAAAACGCTCTTAGAGCCCAGGTGCTTTTCAAGCGAGATAGAGACTATATGGTGAAGGATGGGGAAGCCATCATTGTAGACGAGTTCACCGGACGGCTAATGTTTGGCAGGCGTTACGCCGATGGTCTCCATCAGGCAATAGAGGCCAAGGAAGGGCTAAAGGTTCAACGGGAAACCGTGACCCTGGCCACCATTACCATTCAGAACTACTTCCGTCTTTATCAGAAGTTAGCTGGTATGACAGGCACTGCTGCTACAGAGGCAGAGGAGTTCTGGAAGATATACAAGCTGGATGTGATGGTCATCCCCCCCAATAAGACTCTCATTCGAACCAATCACCCTGACCTTGTCTACAAGACAGAGGAGGCCAAGTTCAAGGCGGTGGCCAAGGAGATAGAGGAGTGGAACAAACAGGGGCGCCCGGTTCTTGTGGGCACCGTATCCATCGAGAAGTCGGAGCGTCTGAGTGGGGTGCTAACAAGGAGGGGCGTACCCCATCAGGTGCTGAATGCTAAGCATCATGAGAAGGAAGCCGGCATTGTCACTCAGGCTGGAAGGATTGGGATGGTAACCGTGGCTACCAATATGGCTGGACGCGGCACGGACATCATCCTGGGAGGCAAGCCCGATAGCCGTGATCCTGCTGAATGGGAAGCAGAGCACAACAAGGTAGTGGTCCTGGGCGGTCTCCATATCATAGGCACTGAGAGGCACGAGGCAAGGCGCATTGACAATCAGTTGAGGGGACGTGCCGGCAGGCAAGGAGACCCCGGCAGCTCTCGATTCTATGTATCCCTGGAAGATGACGTCATGCGCCGTTTTGGCGGCGATAGAATAAAAACGCTTATGGAGTGGGCCGATCTATCGGATGACGTTCCCATACAGCATGGCCTCATAACCAAGTCCATTGAAAACGCCCAGATAAAGGTAGAGGGGCATAACTTTGACATCCGCAAGCACTTAGTAGAGTACGACGACGTGGTGAACAAGCACAGAGAGGTTATGTACGGTGAGCGGCAAAAGATCCTGAGCGGGGCAGACCTCAAGACCAATATCCTTTCCATGGTGCACGAGGAGATAAAGGACCTTGTGGCGAACCATTTGGCCGGGGCACACGGCGATGACTGGGACAGGGAGGGACTCCTCGGCGCAGTTCGCACTATTTACCCCCTTCCACCTTCAGTGAATTCCGAAACCCTGGCTTCCATGAGCCGCGATGAAATCGAGAAGATGTTCATCTCTGAAGCGGACAGGATCTACGAGGAGCGGGAAAAGGAAATAGGCTTCGAGAACATGCGGGCACTGGAACGGATGGTAATGCTTCGAATAATTGATACCCAATGGGTGGAACATCTTACCGCTATGGAAAATATGCGGCAGGGCATCGGGCTCCATGCCTATGGGCAGGTGGACCCTCTGATTATGTACAAGAGAGAGGGTCATGCCATGTATGAAAAGCTTCGCTCCAGGATGAAGCAGGGGATTGTGCATGCTATTTATCATGTGGGCATAGCAAGGGAGGAGAGGCCTCGCCCAAAGATTGCCGTAGCTACAAACAGGGGAGAGGCGAAAGTCCCTGTTGGCGCTGGGGTTGCCAGGGCAGGTGCCCACGGCAGGAAGGTTGGGCGAAACGATCCGTGCCCGTGTGGCAGCGGCAAGAAGTACAAGAAATGCCATGGCGCTTAAGACTATGACAGAAGGCTCTACCGTGAAAAACTCAGAGATCGCTGAGGTGTTTGAAAACATTGCTGGTCTTCTGGAGCTTAAGGGTGAAATACCCTTCAAGATAAGGGCCTATCAGAAAGCGGCTAGGACGATAGAGCACCATCCTGTTGAACTGTCAAAGCTCGTGGAGGAGAGTGGCACAGAAGCCCTGAGGGAAATCCCAGGCATAGGAGAGGCCATCTCCAAAAAAATCCTGGAGCTTTTAGATACAGGCAAGCTTAAATATTACGAAGAGCTCAAGAGCGAGTTTCCAGAGGGCATCATCAGGCTTATGGATGTGCCCGGGATAGGCCCCAAAACCGCTATGCGCGCATCCAAAGAGCTAGGAATAAACACGGTGGAGGAGCTAGAAAAGGCTATTCTTGACGGCCGGCTGGCATCCCTGCCTCGAATGGGAGAGAAGACGGCCGAGAATATACTGCGCCACATCAGGACCATGAAAACCAAGGATCAGCGCATCCCCTTAGGCCAGGTGCTTCCTGTAGTGGATGACATAATAGCCGAGCTACGACAGAGGACGGACATACGCAGTATAGAGCCTGCGGGGAGCCTGCGACGCTTTAGAGAGACAATCGGGGATATAGACCTTATGGGTACATCCGATGACCCCGAAGGGACAATAAGGGCTTTCACTCAGCTTCCTCAGGTTGTGGATGTGCTGGTGATGGGTCCCAAGAAGGCCAGCGTTGTACTCAGAGACGGCCTTCAGGTTGACCTGCGTATTGTGGAGGATGATGCCTACGGGGCGCTCATCCAGTATTTCACCGGCAGTAAGCAACACAACGTGGTGCTAAGAGAGTGGGCCCGCAGGCGAGGTCTGAGCCTCAGCGAATACGGCATAACCAATCTATCCACGGGCGAAGTTGAGAGGTTTGCCACAGAAGAGGAGTTTTACAAGAGACTTGGCCTCCAGCTAATACCCCCGGAGATCAGGGAAGGGGGCGTGGAGGTGGAGCTTGCGGAGAAGGGGGCTATACCGAGATTTGTGGAGGTAAAAGACATTCGGGGCGACCTGCACGTCCATACCAAAGAGAGCGACGGACAGAACTCTCTGGAGGAGATGGCTGTTGCTGCCAGAGATAGAGGATATGAGTACATCGCCATAACGGAACACTCCCCTGGCCTTGGTATTGCCAGGGGCCTGAGCGAAGAACGTCTGCGGAGCCAGATTGCCAAAATAGAGGAACTCAACAGGAAGCTCAAAAGCATACGCATACTCGTAGGTACTGAGGTAGACATAAGGGCTGACGGCAGCTTAGACTACCCGGATGAACTTCTGGGAGAACTGGATGTTGTTGTCGCTGCGGTGCACTCATCTATGAATCAAGAAAGGGCCAAGATTACTGCAAGGGTGATAAAGGCCATGTCCAATCCTCATGTGGACATCTTGGCGCATCCAAGCTGTCGTCTCATAGGTGAGAGGGAGCCTGTGGACATAGATATGGAGGCGGTCTTCAAGGCGGCGCTGGAAACTCACACCGCCATGGAGATAAATGGCCAGCCCCAGCGTCTAGACCTGAAGGATATTCACATCCAGCGAGCTAAAGACCTCGGTGTTCCATTGGTAGTATCAACAGACGCCCATTCTATTGCTCAGTTGAATCTTATGCGTCTTGGTGTGGCTACAGCGAGGAGGGGCTGGTGTGAAGCAAGACATATCCTCAATACAAGGCCCCTGAGGGAGTTGTTGGAGTTTTGTGGAAGAAATGGCTAGCTCAAAGGTTCAAAAGAAAGTGTCGTCCGGTGATGTGGAGGCCGTAAGCCAGCTCAAGCGCTCTATCTCTTCTGGCAAACACTGGTACATTGCGCTGCTTGAGGCAATCGGGCTCTGGACATCGCCGAGGGTAGAATTTAACGGGCGCAAGTATGATTTCCTCATCGATGGCGAGGCTTTTGACTGGCTTCTTCTGGCGGAGAGACTTTGTCAGGACATTGATGGACTGGTTCCCGAGAAAGAGAGGAACGTCCTGCTATTTTTCGGGGAACCACCAATAGAGCTGAGTGAGAGCAGGTTCCGCCATCTCATCGGGGCCGCCAAATACCGGGCCTACCTCAACTATTTTTACGGCGTAGTCGTTGAGGAGGCTCTTATTCTGGCTGTAGAGGGTGAAGTGCGAAAGGAACGCCACTGCAACGGGATGAATGAGGATCGAGACCTTTCGGAGGAGGTGTACAGAAGAATCTATGGCGCTTCCAGGTCCGTCCTGCTCAGAACGTTCAGAGACGAAAAAGGCCGTCCGCATCTGAAGACGGCATCCCTTGGCGAGCTCAAGGAGTTCACCTACTGGCTTTTCAAATACAGGCTCAAGTATTGCGATAGCGCCAGGGTGGCAAGTGACACAAGGAAGGGTCTTAATCTATTACAGAGCATGAGGCAATCCAAGGGGTTGCCCGTGGACTTCCCGACAAGGCCTGCCTATGCAGCAGGCCCAAAACCATGATTTCTTCGCGCCATCTTTTTACGGGAGGCGTTCTAGACTGAGCGTCTTTCTATATTTAGTGCTCTTGCCTTTACCGATATTAGAAAGGCTTGGGTGTAAGGACCAGGGAAGTATTTGATGGAGTTGGAAGAAAAAAGGGTTGCTTTAAAGAAGGGCATCTTTTATGGCTGGTGGATTGTTGTAGCTGGAAGTCTTGCCTTTACCATCAACGCAGGCCTTTTTTTCTTTGGCTTTGGTGCCTTTTTCCTGCCTCTCCTTGAAGAGTTTCGTACGAGCAGAACGGCCATATCCGGGGTTATGTCTCTAGCGAGGTTGGAAAGCGGCTTTTTTGCGCCCGTAGAAGGGTTCATTGTGGACAAGTTCGGGCCCAGAAGGATGATGCTTCTGGGCATTACTGTGATGGGCATTGGTTTCTTTTTGCTCAGTCGAGTCTCCTCTCTCCTTCAGCTTTATGTGGTTTTTGTCCTTTTTATTGCTCTGGGGTCTACCCTGGGGACAACGACCCCCAGCAATGTGGCGGTGGCTAACTGGTTCCGAAGAAAAAGGGGGGTGGCCTTTGGCATAACCAATTCGGGGGTGGGGCTGGGTGGCATCGTTCTTTTTGTCATAACGTGGCTTATTCACGAGGTGGGGTGGAGAAGAGCTTCCCAGTTTATCGGCCTGGGCGTGCTGGTTGTGACGATTCCCATCGCAATGGTTATGAGGCACAAGCCGGAGCCTTACGGCTATCTGCCCGACGGGGAAACAGCCCCTGCCAAGGAGAAGAAGGAAGAGAAAGAAGATAAAGAAGAGGCGGAGTTCAGCGCCAGACAGGCCCTCAGAACCCGAACCTTCTGGTTCATGGCTTCTGCCAATGCCATAAGAATGATGATAACCTCCGCTGTAGCAGTACATGCCATGCCTTTTCTTGTGGGCGCAGGCTTCTCAGAAGCTATGGCAGCCCTCTTCGTGAGCCTGATAGCTTTTTTGAGCATAACCGGAAGACTGGGATTTGGCTTGATGGCAGACAGATTCAGTAAGAGGCATATGTGGGCACTGACCTTTGTTGGTGTGGGAGTGGGCATGTTGATTTTCGCCACCACTCATAGCCTATGGCAGGGTGCTCTATTTTTAGCCCTCTATGCTCCGGCCTATGGCGGTATGGCTTCTACTCAGCATGCTATGAGAGCGGAGTATTTTGGACGCAGGGCCTTCGGGACGATCTTCGGTTGGAATGCCATGGTTCAAATGATAGGAACCATAATCGGGCCCATATTGGCGGGATATATGTATGATGTTACCCAGAGCTATCGTGGAACCTTTGTCTTTTTCGCTATTATCTCCATAGCAACGGCCTTGCTGGTCATCCAGGCAAAGAAACCGCAGGTTGTGCCGGAGAGCGCAGTTCCTGTCTCTGGTAAATGAGCCCCATTTCCCAACATAATGTCTCTACGGGCTATTGCATTTGCAGGAGGAAGCGCCATGGCGATTGTGCTTAAGGAATCGGATGTGGCCCGGGTGCTTGATATGAAGATGGCTCTTCAGGCGGTGGAGGATGCCAGCAGGGAACAGGGGCTGGGCTGGATGGTCAACGGTGGCACATCCCGACTCAGGGTAAGAAAGGGCGTGCTCACTATGAAATCTGCCGCTCTGCCAGCGATGGGTGCAATGGGGTACAAGGTCTCCACCTCATCCTTCAAAAAGAGCGGTGGGCTTGGTGGGCTCCATGTCTTGCTATACAGCACGGCCACGGGCGAGCTTCTTGCTGTGATGGAGGCTCGAATTCTGACACAGATTCGGACTGGAGCGGCTACAGGGGTCGCCACTAAGTATATGGCTCGCCGCAATGTTCATACCGTTGGCGTTTTCGGCACGGGATGGCAGGCCAGGACGCAGCTAGAGGCAATTTGTGCTGTAAGAAATATTCGTAAGGTTAAGGCATATAGCATTGACCTGGCAAGACAACAGAAGGCCTTCTGCCGTGAGATGACACATCTGCTGGGGGCAGAGGTCATTCCTGTGGATAGTCCGAAAGAGGTGTTAAAGGATTCGGATATAATTGTCACAGCCACTACCTCTGCTAAGCCTGTCTTCGATGGCGAGCTTTTGGGAGAGGGCGTTCATATCAGTGCCATGGGATCGGGCACGTTAACAAGGCGGGAGGTCGACGAGATAACCGTAAAGAAGAGCGATGTCATAATAGTGGACTCCCTGGAAAACGCCAAAGGGGAGTGTGGTGATCTGATGGTGCCTATAGAGAAGGGCATCATCAACTGGGGACAGGTGCGCGAGCTGGGCGATGTGGTAGTTGGGCGTGTCAAGGGACGGCAGAGTGAGGAAGACATAACCCTTTTCGAGTGTCAGGGTATAGGTGCATGGGATATATCCGTAGCTTTGCGGATTTACGAGCTCGCAAAGGAGAGGGGAATAGGAGCATCCGTTTCCTTCTGACGCTCAATTGTTGAACAATTGCCCTTTAGTTTTACCTCTCATAGTGCACCAGAGGGCTTAGCCCGTGAAACCCTTTAATCAAACGTTATGGATTCTTGGGGAGTTGAGACAAACGCTCTTCTAGCTTTGAAAGCCTTTCCTGAAGCATCTTTGACTTCTGGCGCTCTCGCTCCACCACCTCGGCGGGTGCCTTGGAGAGGAACTGATGGTCTGCAAGTCTGGCTTCGAGACCTGCGATGTTTTTTTGGCACTCTGCCTTTTCCTCATCGAGGCGCTTCCTCTCCGCGTTAAGGTCAACGATTCCAGCGAGGGGCAGGACGATTACTGCTCTGGCTTGCACCAGAGTCAAAGCACCCTGGGGGGACGGAGTTTCTTCGCCCTCGCCCAAAATGAGCAGGGGTTTGACCCTTGCGAGGGTGTGGATGGCGGGGGCTTCCTTCTCGAAGACGGGTTTAAAAGCCCCGGCGTTCAGGGTAGCCCCCAGCAACTGAGCGGGGGCTATCCTCAGCTCCGCTCGGGCATTCCTGATGGCTCGGATAGCATCAATAACGGCCTCGATTTCCATCTCCGCCTTGCTATCCAGGGCTTTTTCTTCGGCGACAGGGTAAGGCGCAATCATTATGGAGTCAGGAAGGCCTTCCCGCTCGGGCAGACGCCTTGTGAGGTTCTGCCATAGCTCCTCGGTGATGAAGGGCATGAAGGGATGAAGGAGGCGCAGCACCTTTTCCAAGGTGTGAACTAGAACCGGGATGGGTGAGGGGTACTGTTTTTCCGGCATCTTCAACCGGAGCTTGGCCATCTCGATATACCAGTCACAGAACTCGCCCCACAGGAAATCGTGAAGCTCTCGTTCAGCCTCGCCGAACTCAAACTCCTCGATAAGGTGATTGACCCGTGCGGTAACCCTGTTTAACCTGCTCAGAATCCAGCCGTCCTCTATGTGGCCGTCTCCCGAAGGAGAGCGCCAGTTAGAGATGGGCTTTCCCTCTACGCTGGAGATGACAAAGCGGGCGGCGTTCCAGAGCTTATTGGCGAAGTTGCGGCCAGCCTCCAGCTTACTAGGGCTCAGACGGGTGTCGTTTCCCGGTGAGGTGCCTGTGGTGATGGCAAAACGCAGGGCATCTGTCCCGTACTGCGCAATGGCGTCCAGAGGGTTAAGGACGTTGCCCCTGACCTTGCTCATCTTCTCCCCCCGCTCATCCCTGATAAGGCCGTGGAGATAAACGGTGCTGAACGGAATATGCCCTGTGTTCTCCAATCCCATTATGATCATCCTGGCAACCCAGAAGAAAAGAATGTCGTAGCCCGTTTCCATAACAGTGGTCGGATAGAAATAGCGAAAGTCCTCGGTCTTTTTGGGCCAGCCCAGAGTGGAATGAGGCCATAGGGCGGAGCTGAACCAGGTATCCAGCACGTCGGGGTCCTGATAGATGTTTTTGGAGTCGCAGTGTTCGCAGGATTCCGGGTCCTTCATTGCCGTGGTGATTTCATTGCAATCGCGACAGTACCAGACAGGGATGCGATGTCCCCACCAGAGCTGACGGCTTATGCACCAGTCCCGGATGTTCTCCATCCAGTTCAGATATACTTTGGTGTACCTCTCAGGTATGATTTTTATGCTTCCATTCTTTACTGCCTCTATGGCTGGAGCAGCCAAGTCTTTCATCTGCACAAACCATTGTTTGCTGACCATGGGCTCGAGGATGGTTTTGCAGCGCTGGCAGTGGCCTACGGAGTGAACGTATGGCTCCACCTTTTCCAGAAATCCTTCCCTGCGCAAGTCCATGATTATGCTCTCCCGGCAGGTGAAGCGCTCCATTCCCGCGTACGGCCCGGCGTTCTCGTTCATTTTGCCATCTGGATTTATGACCTTGATCGAGGGCAGAGAGGAGCGCTGGGCTATCTCGAAGTCCACAGGGTCGTGGGCAGGGGTAACCTTGACAGCCCCGGTGCCAAAGGTGGGATCCACGGCTGCGTCAGTAATAACGGGGATGACGCGCTCTATAAATGGGAGGATGACCTTTGTCTCGTGCAGGTGTGAAAAGCGAGGGTCGGAAGGGTTCACGGCCACTGCGGTATCGCCCAGGTAGGTCTCAGGGCGAGTGGTGGCAACTGTGATGAAACCATCTGTATCTGCCATTTTGTACCGGATGTAGTACAGGTGGTCGTTTTGCTCCTTGTGTTCCACCTCCAGGTCGGATAGGGCGGTGGAGCAGCGAGGGCACCAGTTTATGATGCGTTCCCCGCGATAGATGAGGCGTTTCTTGTACAGGTTCACGAAGGTGGTGCGCACAGCCAAGCTGGGCCCCTCGTCAAGGGTGAAGCGTTCCCTTGACCAGTCGCAGGAGGCACCGAGCCTCTTGTGCTGCTCGGCTATGACGCGCCCGTATTTTCTGACCCACTCCCATACCCTCTCCACGAACCTTTCCCGCCCCAGGTCATGGCGGGTGACCCCTTCCCTGGACAGCATCTGCTCTACCACCACCTGGGTTGCTATGCCTGCGTGGTCTGTCCCTGGAAGCCAGAGGGCGTGGTCGCCCCTCATCCTGTGCCAGCGTATCATAATGTCCTCCAGCGTTGCTGTGAGGGCATGGCCTAGGTGGAGCTCGCCTGTTACGTTTGGAGGGGGCATTATGATGACGAAAGACTTCTTGGAAGTGTCAACGGAGGGAGTAAAGTAGCGCCGTTCCAGCCAGAACTCGTAGAGCCTTTTTTCCACCAGCTCTGGTTCGTAGGCCTTGGGCATATCTGCATTCTTGGAGCGCGCTTCAGTCATCTTTGGACTTCCTTGAGGTTAACTTGAATATTCTACACCTCGGCTTCACAGGCCGTCAACGCATGTGAGTCCCTAAAAACAGCGATTGACCCCCGTAGGGCAGGTTTCCCAACCCTTCGGGCTTGAGCCCTCAAGGGCGAAGCCTGCCTGCCCGCGACAGTCGGGTTAGGAAACCCGACCTACAGATTCAATCTAATTGGCTTCACGGGCCGTCAACGCATATGCTTGTCGCTACGAGGATTGACCCGAAAGCTCCTGCTCAATAGAATGTATGCAGTTCTCTTGGGGCAGGCTTTGATTCATAATATAAAGAGAGGGAATTAAGATAAGATGGGATTGGGCGGACCTTTAAAGACACATACGGCCGTCCTCTACACGAAGGAGGGTTGCCACCTTTGTGCGGAAGCCAGGGCTCGTCTGGAGAGGCTGGCAAGCGAATTTTCTTTGAGGATAGAGGAAATAGACATAACTAACGATTCATCGCTCTTTGAAAAATACAAAGAATCTATTCCGGTGGTAGTCCTGGACGGCGAAATAACCATTGTTTCCTATGTGGGAGAGTCCAGACTTCGTGAGGCCATGGAGTTGCTGGAGAGGGGTCGCTAGGTGCTCCGAAAGTTGGGGAAAACAACGTGGGGTAGGTCGCATCGTTCTTATGGGAGAATATGGAAGCTCACCCTGTTTGCAATAGGCGTTCTCGGTCTGCTGCTAGTTTCGGGCTGCAACGATGGGGCCCGCAACTCCTCTCTCGTTGCTCCAGACTTCCGCCTGGCCAGTCTGGATGGCAACACTCTAAGCCTGAGCGAATTGAGGGGAAGACCAGTGCTGGTCAACTTCTGGGCCACGTGGTGTGGCCCCTGCCGCGCCGAAATGCCTATCTTGGAGAAGGTTCATAGAGATAAGGCTTCTGAAGGTCTTGTGATCCTGGGCGTAGATGTAGGCGAAGATGAAAGAACAGTCAGGGCCTTTGTCAGGGATTTTCAGCTATCCTTCCCCGTTCTCTTGGACAGAGCACAGAAGGTTACAGAGCAGTACAGAATTCTGGGCATTCCCACGAGCTTTCTCATTGATAGAAATGGGATAATTCGTTTTGTCAAAGTGGGGCCATTTTATGGCGAATGGGAGTTGCTTTCGGCCCTGGAGAGGATTCAGGTGGGGGCTACTCAGCAGCGGCTATATCCAGAAGGTTTAGCTCAAGGGCCTCCACGCCTGCAAAGCGGTTGGTAGTGAGGCTGTATGCCACGTCTACGCGCTGGGAGATTTCACCTGCGCATTTGCCCATGTCAAAACCTATCGCATACCAGGTTATATTCTTTTGGAGGAGCTTGAGGCGCAGGTGTTCGCCGCCATTGCCGATGGCTCGACGGTCCACTACCTGGACCCCTCGACTTAAGAATACTGGTGCTGGGTTTCCTTGCCCGAAGGGAGCGAGTCTTTCCATGCACCTTATGACATCCCCGGTAAGTGCACTCAGGGGAAGCTCCATGTCTATGTCAATACAAGGTGTCAGCTCTTTACCCTCCAAGCTGCTGCTGGTTATGTTCTGAAGGCGCTCCTGGAGGGTTGCCAGTCTCTCCGTTGGGATGGTGAACCCGGCCGCTTGGGCATGACCTCCGTAGCGCAAGAAAAGCTCGCTGCACTGGGTGAGGGCTGCAATGATGTTAAACTCGGGGATGCTGCGAGCGCTTCCACGAGTGGTCTCCTTCCCTATCTCCATAACTATGGCTGGTCTGTAGAACTCATCCACCAGTTTGCTGGCGACAAGCCCGATGATGCCTCCCGGGTATTCTTCGCTCCCTGCTATGATGATGGGGTCGCCGGAAGGTCGTGACGCAACCTCGGCCTTTGCTCTGGCAAAAGTCACTTCGGTCTGTTTCTGACGCTCTGAGTTTTTCCTCTCGAGTTCCTCCGCAAGCTCCCTGGCCTCTTCCTGAGATTCGGTTACAAGAAGCTTATAACTTTCTATAGCGTGGGCTATTCTTCCGGTGGTGTTGAGGCGGGGTGCCAACATGTATGATATGGCCTCGGTGTTGATCCTTCCTGGGCTAAGCCCTGCGCACCTGATGATCTCCCGTAGACCTGCAGAGGCAGTATGGTTGAGAATCTCAAGTCCTCGCTTAACAAAGTATCTGTTTTCATCGACGAGAGGCATGATATCGCCCACTGTTCCCAGGGCGACCAGTTCCAAGAGGCTTTCGTCAGTGTGCCTCCCCAGTGTGCTGTATAGGGCCTCGATGAGCTTGTAGGCTAGCCCCACGGCGGCCAGATGGCGAAACGGATAGATGGAGTCGGAGCGTTGGGGGTTTACCGTGGCGAGGGCTTTGGGCATAGCAGGGGGAACAACATGGTGGTCCGTTATGATTATATCCAGCCCCACCCTTTGGATTTCTTCCACCTCCCGAGCCGAGCTTATGCCACAATCCACTGTTACAATCAGGGAGACACCGCCGAGCCAGAGTGACTCCAGGGCTGGAAGATTGAGCCCATGGCCCTCCTCCGCACGGTGGGGGATGTATGGAATGGCCTTTCCCCCCAGGGTGCGTAGCCCGTGAAATACCAGGGCGGTGGAGGTTACACCATCGGTATCGAAGTCGCCAAATATAGCTATGGTCTCTCCGGATAGAAGAGCACGATATATCCGAGCCACCGCCTTATCCATGTCCGGCAGGAGGAAGGGGTCATGGAGAAGCCCCTTACCAGCGGAAAGGAAACTTTGGGCTTGAGCCAGATTCCTGATGCCTCGATTGTAAAGGACTTGCACAACAGGCTTGGGTAGGTCCGAAAACTCATCGAAAAAAGAAGGCGGAGCCTGAGGAAGAATCCGCCAGTGTTTGCGGTTCAATTTCTCAGCCCCCCAGTGTGCACTATCCCTCGTATTTTTTGAAGATGAGACAGGAGTTGTGTCCACCAAACCCAAAGGAGTTGGAAAGGGCTGTTCTCACCTGGCCCCTGCGAGCCAGATGTGGCACATAGTCAAGGTCGCAGTCGGGGTCAGGATATTCCAGGTTTATCGTTGGGGGCACGGCTCCCCGCTGAATGGCCAGGCTGCATATGGCTGCCTCCAGGGCACCCGATGCGCCCAGCAGGTGCCCGGTCATTGACTTGGTGGAGCTTACAGGCACGCGGTAGGCCTCTTCACCAAAAACAGCCTTTATTGCCATGGTCTCAAATTTATCGTTCAAGGGGGTGGATGTGCCGTGGGCGTTTATATAGTCTATGTCCTTAGGCTCCAGCCCAGCCCTTTTTAGGGCAATGCGCATAGCCCTGGCACCGCCTTCGCCGTTTGAGGCGGGCTGTGTGATATGGTAAGCATCGCCGGTGGCGCCATAGCTCACAAGCTCTGCAAGGATGGGGGCATTCCGTTTCATAGCGAAGGGCAGACTTTCCAGGACGAGAACGGTTGCCCCTTCACCTATTACAAAGCCGTCTCGCTGTGCATCAAAGGGGCGAGATGCCTTTTGGGGGGCATCGTTTCGTTTGGAAAGGGCGCCTGCGGCGCTGAAGCCCGCCAGGGCTATAGGCGTTATGGGTGCTTCGCTGCCCCCCGCTATGACGGCTTGTATATCTCCATGAGCTATCATGTTGAAAGCTACGCCAATGGCGTCTGCGCCGCTGGAGCAGGAGGAGGTTGTGCAAAAGTTGGGGCCCTTAGCTCCCAAAGATATGGAGACCTGCCCTGAGGACATGTCGCTGATCATCATGGGAATAAGAAATGGACTGACTCTGGAAGGCCCCTTTTCGGCCAGGACCTGGAACTGCTGGGAAAGGGTGGTTATTCCCCCTATGCCGCTCCCTATGATAACACCTATGTCTTCTGAGTTGGTTTCGTCTATTCTTAGGTTAGCGCCTTCTACAGCTTTCTTGCTGGCAACAACAGCGAACTGCATGCAACGGTCCATGCGCTTTGCGTCCTTGCGGTCCAAATAGGCCAGGGGGTCAAACCCTTTGACTTCAGCGGCGAAGCGGGTTTCAAAAGGCTCTGGGTCGAAGAATGTTATATGATTTACACCCGATAGACCCGATATGAGGGCTTTCCACGTGGATTCCACATCCAGACCCAGGGGGCTTATGATACCAATTCCTGTAACGACAACTCGGTTATCTAAGTTTCGCCCCATGCCATGTTGTTCTTCGATTTCAGATGCTCCTTAAGCCCCTTTATCTTGATGCGTTTTAGCCTGCGGGATAGATCCAAGCCCTTGAACTGTCTCCAGACTGTGGGCTCTTTTGCTTCATGTATGTCCCTGAGGTAGGCCTGAGGGTTTGTTACGTCTTTGAGAAGCTCTCTTATCCGGCCTAAAGCGGAGATGGGGATTCTCCCCGACCTCACCCTACGCAGGAGTTCATTCCAACTCAGCGCTGTGTTTGCGTATAGACGTGCCATGTTGGAGTAGAACTCTTCCAACGGCATATTGGTGGGAAGTACAGCATGAAGGAGGTCGAATATCTCGTAGTTGCGGGTGGTGAGCTCATGCATCTTCTCCTGGAAGAAGTGTGTGCCTGGCAGCGGAGTGAGGACTGTGAAGCTGGGGAACGCTATTTTCTTGCTGCGAACGTAATCAATAAGGGAATCAAAGTCCGATCTCGTCCATTTGGGGTCAACGATGAACGATCCCCAGATGTCTATGCCCAGGTCGTCCTGAAGGATTTTTATCGCCTGGTCGTTGATGGCCACCGAGGTTCTTTTATTCACGCTGGAAAGGTCTTCATCGGTGATCTTCTCAAGCCCTAGAAAGATGGATGTCATGCCTGTGTCTCGCCACTTCTTAGCCAGGCCCGGCCACCTCACGATGTCATCGGCCCTGACCTGAGCCCAGTACTGTTTCTTTATACCTTCGGCCATTGTAAGGTCGGCGATGTGCCCCGCCCGCCTGGGGTTCTGGAAGAATTCGTCGTCGACAAAACTCACCATATTTGAGTTCACGGACTTCAGGTCCTCAAGGACTCGCTCCGGTGAGCGATAGCGAGTCTTCATATCGTGGAAGACCCACACTGAGCAGAAGGTGCAGCGATAGGGACATCCTCGGGCGGTCTCCATGACGTAGGGGTTCTCCCAGAAGTGGAAGTGGTATTTGTTTCTATAGTGGTCGGTGAGATTACGCGCCGGCAGAGGGAGGCCATCCAGATTCTTGCTAACCTTTCGATGCGGCGTTGAAACTTGTTTGCCTTTTTCTCGGTAGATTATTCCCTCAATCTTTTCAATATCGCCCCTATTCTCGACGGTATCCACGAGCTCTCGAAAGGTTACCTCTCCTTCTCCTCGAACGATGATGTCTACGAAATCGAAGTTGAAATCCTGTGGACAGAGGCTGGCATGGAACCCTCCTGCCACCGTTACTATATCTGAGTCGCTTTCTTTAACATTTCTCAGGATGTGGAGCATCTCGGGGACATCTGTAGTGTAGCCTGTTGTGCCCACCAGGTTGGGCTGAAAGGAAGCGATCTCGCTCTCCAGCGGTGTAGAGTCAACTCTGAGATCCAGGATTTTTACCTCGTGTTCAGGGAGGACAGATGCAGCAACGAACTCCAAAGCCAGTGGCTCCGGGCGTATCATCTTTGTGTACCCCACCATCTTGGAGCTTATGGGAGGCTCCACTAGTAGTATCCGCATTCCCTTACCTCGCATGAAAACTTAGTAAACTTGCTATGAACAATCTGGTTTTTTCGATGTTTGTAATAGTATAACATACCACACAAGGGGGTGTTCGCAGGTCCAGGTCGCAGCCTTTGCAATGCTGCATATCAATCGCTGTTTTTGGGATTGGGCACCCCCTTGCCCTGACAAAAGCGCTGGATTATTATTGGTGTGCTTTTGGCGTAGTGCTCTGGTTCTATCGGAAATAATTACGGAGGTGAAATCGTGGAACTGGAAAAAATTAAAAACGTAGGTGTGATCGGCGCAGGCACCATGGGCTCTCAGATTGCGGAGCTCTTCTCCAGGATTGGTAAGTACTCTGTTGTGATGTGGGACGTGAAGGACGAACTTGTCAAGGAGGGGCTCAAGTCGATAGAAACCAGGTTGAACAGGTTCTTTGTAGAAAAGGGCAGGATGACCCAGGACGAGCTCCGTGAAATCATGGGCAGGATTGTAGGGACGGCCAGCATCCCCGAGACTGTGAAAAAGGCTGACTATGTGATAGAGGCGGTCGTCGAAAGCCTGGATGTGAAAAGGGACGTTTTCAAGAAGCTTGATGAAAACGCCCCTCCCGGTGTTGTGCTGGCCTCCAATACCTCAGCACTTAACATAACGGAAATGGCCAAGGTAACCCAGAGGCCGGACAGGGTGGCAGGAATGCACTTCTTCAACCCTGTGGGGGTGATGAGACTGGTGGAGGTGGTGAGGGGCACTTTCACCTCCCAGGAGACAATGGACCTGGTTTACGCTCTCTCGAAGAAGCTTGGGAAGGAGCCGGTGGTGTGTAAGGATTACAGCTTTGGTTTCTTGGCCAACAGGGCCTATCGGGGCATGAGATACGAGGCTGTTCAGATGGTCTGGGAGAGGGTAGCTACCCCCGAGGACATCGATAAGGCCCTGAAGCTGGGATACAATCTTCCTGTGGGCCCCCTGGAGCTGGCAGACGCCATCGGCGGCTGGGCTATCGCCGCCTCTGCCGAGGAGGATGCCATGAGGGAGCTTGGCCCCGAGAAGGGCAAGCTGCATCCTCTTATAAGGATAATGGTCCGTGCAGGATATACCGGGCGAGGCGGAAAGGGCATCTACGCCTTCTGGAATGACGTCATGTCCAAATGGTAGTTAGTCCAAATAGCAAGAAGGCGAAAAGCATCTGGAGATGGCTTCTGCTGGCACTTATAATTGCAGAAGTCGTGCTCGTTCGCCTTCGCTTCATGGACATCAGAACAGCCATAGGCGTTGTAGTTGCAATAGAAGCCCTTTTACTAATTGTCGGTTTTCGACAGGTCGCTGTTGCCGTCCATCGTTACAGGCGTGACCGTAAGGCTAGCATTGATGTGTGGGTAGCGATGGAAAATGGAATGGAGGTTTTCCTGCCCGGAAAACTGGCTAAGGCCCTGGCCTCGGAACTAAAGCTCTGGTATTGCCTGGGAAAGTGGCTTCTAAGGCGAGCGCATCCAGGTGAAAACGACTTTACCTATCACCGCAAGTCCATTTTGGGCCCTTTCCTGATAGTCCTGCTGTTCACCACACCAGTTGAGCTACTGCTTATTGAGCTGTTGCTGCCCTGGGCCTGGCTACGCTGGTTCCTTCTCATTTCCGCTATGTATCTGTTCTTCTGGGTATGCGGCCTTTACGCCTCGATGGTGACTCTGCCCTATCGCCTAGATCGGGATGGCATTCGCATTTCATACGGCATTCTTGCGCAGGCTGAAATCGCGTACAACAACATCTTGAGAGTGGAGATGAACAGCAGAAAAACGCATCAGCGTGGTGATGGTCTTAAGGTAAAGACCGATGAAGATGCCGCATACGTAGCTGTCGGCGGGAAGACAAATGTATCCCTCCATCTGAAAAAGCCCCAGGCTCTACAGGGGTGGCTTGGCCCTACTTCCTCTGTTACCAATGTTCACTTGGCTGCCGACGAGCCGAGTCGCCTGATCCAAGAGTTGGAAAGGCGTGTATATCCAGATTCGTGAGTAATAATTCAAAAGTTGTATTGACGCCTGTGGCACTGTAGCCTATAATTCAGCGGGTTGGGGGAACACCCGCTTGAATGAGCTCTGTCGAGGAGGCTTGACATGATTGGCATCACATCATATGGAGCATATATACCCCTGTGGAGGGTAAACCTGAGTGAGATAGGCAGGGCTCGCGGGGAGAAGGCTGTATCTAACTTCGATGAGGATAGCGTTACTATGGCTGTGGCAGCGGCCATGGACTGTCTCAAGGATCGGGACAGGAGCAAGGTAGGCAGCCTGTATTTTGCAACAACTACTTCACCTTACGTAGAGAAGCAAGCTGCCACTATAGTCGCCGTCGCTGCTGACCTGCCCAGGGAGATATTTACAGCAGACGTCACGGATTCCACCAAGGCTGGAACCACTGCCATAAGGATGGCCTACGACGCTGTCAAGGCCGGCTCAGCCAAGGAGGCCCTGGTGGTGGCTTCAGACAAACGTCTTACATCCCCCCGCTCGGATTTCGAGATGAACAGTGGGGATGGGGCTGCTGCCTTGCTCATCGGGGATACCGACATAATAGCTAGCATTGAAGGCAGCTTCTCAGTGACAGCGGAAATCAATGATTTTTGGAGGGTGCCTGGAGATAGCTTCCTGCGAGCAGGAGAGGACCGCTTTGCTTTGGGCGAGGGATATATTAAGGCCACAAGAGACGCTGTCTCCGGACTGATGAAAAACCACAACCTTTCCTTGCAGGACTTCTCCAGGGTGGCTATCTATGCCCCCGACTCCAGAAGGCATGCGGAGCTTGTCAGGGGCCTGGGCTTTGACGAAAAGAAGCAGGTTCAGGACCCTCTGTTCGGTAAAGTAGGTTGCACGTGGACTGCCCATTCCCTGATGCTGCTGATTGCAGCCTTGGAGGAGGCAAAACCCGGTGACAAAATCCTCCTGGCTGGCTATGGTAACGGAGGCGACGCCTTCTATCTTCAGGTTACAGAACGTATAAAAGATGTGAAAAACAGGAGGGGCGTAAAGAAACACCTGGAATCGAAGCGGATGGTTGACTATGCTACCTATTTGCGCTGGCGCGACCTTCTGCCAGAGGTACCATCCGCCGTCCGCCCGGTAAAGATACCCTCGACCACTGCCCTCTGGAGGGAGCAGAGAGAGGTTCTTTCATTTCATGGATGCAGGTGCATGAACTGCAAGAACATCCAGTACCCTATTCAGAGGGTTTGCACCTTCTGTCACGCCAAGGATAAGTACGAAGAGGTACAGTTATCGGAGAAGATGGCCACTATCTTTACCTACAGCATGGACTACATTGCAGGCACAAAGGACGTGCCCATGGTGGTAACCATAGTTGACTTCGAGGGCGGCGGGAGGACGATGCTTCAAATGACCGACCGCATAATAGAGGAGATAAAGGTAGGAATGCCTTTGGAGCTGAGCTTCAGAGAGCTCAGCAGCGTTGGAGGCATTCACAACTATTTCTGGAAGACCATTCCAGTTAGAGTATAAGAAGGGAGGTGACGACATGGAGGGCATAAAGGACAGAGTAGCCATAGTTGGGATGGGCTGCACCAAATTCGGTGAGCTGTGGGATAAAAGCCCTGATGACCTGATGATTGATGCCTGCTGGGAGGCCTTTGAGGATGCGGGTGTTGATCCCAAGGATATCCAGGCAGCCTGGGTAGGCTCCACCATGTCTGGTCGAAGGGGCACGATGTTGGCGCGCCCCCTTAAGCTGGAGTACATACCCATAACCAGGGTGGAAAACGCCTGTGCCACGGCAACGGATGCTTTTAGAAACGCTTGCTACGCCGTGGCGGCTGGCATATATGATGTTGTCCTCGCCTGTGGAGTGGAAAAGCTAAAGGACACCGGGTTCACCGGCCTTCCTGGCAATCTGGAGATCATAACCAGCGAGGTTACCCCGCCCAGCCCGCCGCCAATGCAGTTTGCTATGGCTGCTACAAGATATTTCCATCACTATGGACTGAGCTACGAGCAGGGGAAACGAATCCTTGCTAAGATAGCCGTTAAGAACCATCACAACGGCACTCTCAACCCTAAGGCTCACTTCAGAAGGGAGATTACGGAGGAGCAGGCAATAAACGCTCCAATGATAGCCTGGCCTCTGGGCCTCTTTGACTGCTGCGGCGTCAGCGACGGTTCGGCTGCCGCCATAATCACTCGCCCGGATATAGCAAAGAACTTCAAACAGGACTACATTTTGGTGAAGGGACTGGGGATCGCCTGTGGTGCTCAACAGGCCGTCCTTCAGAACACCTACGACTACGTGCACTTCCAGGAGAACGTGGCCGCAGGGGAGTTGGCATATAAAGAGGCGGGGATAAAGACCCCGCGCGAGGAGATAGATATTGCCGTAGTGCACGACTGCTTCACCATCACCGAGATGATTATCTACGAGGACCTCCAGTGGAGCCCCAAAGGGAGAGCGCCGGAGGACGTGGAGTCCGGGTTCTTCTCCCTGGAGGGCGGACTCCCCGTAAACACAGATGGCGGCCTGAAATGCTTTGGGCATCCCATTGGAGCAAGCGGGCTGCGGATGATCTACGAGGTGTATAAGCAGCTACAGGGCAAGGCTGGGCCACGCCAGGTGAAGAACGTGCGCACGGGGCTTACCCACAACCTGGGCGGCTCGCCCGGCTGGTTCACCTCTGCCGTGGCCATCTTCGGCCGCAGGGACTAGCTCAAAGGCATAAACTTTGTAGAGCCGGATTTACCATTTCAAACAGCCCACATATGGCCTCAGTCGAAGTGAGAAACCTGAGAACCCTCGAATGAAGGGGTCAGCATGAAATGGCTCCTGCGTCTTCATGATCATCGTTTGCTGCCCTTTTTTGTTGCCTTCAGCATGGTGATGGGGATACTCATCGGGAAGGCGTTCGGTATCTCTCAGTACGAGCTTACCCCGCCTATTACGGCTATTACAGCCATTCTCCGAGGCAGCTATGAGTTCACCATTGGCAATAGCTTGGCTCTGGGCGTGGTCGTAGGGTTGTTCCTGATGATGTACCCATCCATGACCAACGTCCGCTTCGAGGAACTGGGCAAGGCTTTCCGGTCCCCCAGGCAACTCCTGGTGGTGGTCTTCTTCAACTTTGCTATCTGGCCTTTCTTGATGTGGGCTCTGGCTAAGCTATTCCTTTCTGGAGACCCGGACTTCTACACAGGGCTGGTGCTTTATGGCATCGCTCCCTGTATAGCCATGGTCATCGTCTTCACCTATCTGGCCCAAGGGAATGTTGGCCTGGCACTGGCCTTGGTAGCCTACAACTCTGTCCTTCAGATGCTCCTCTTGCCGGTATATACGAAGTTGCTCCTGGGGAGCGTACCCTTCGATGTCTGGCTGGTGGCGGAGAGTGTAGCCCTCTACTTGGGGCTGCCCCTGGTCATGGGATTCCTTACCCGGCGCATCGGCATCTCCCGTCTGGGAGAGGCCCGCTTCGAGCAGTTCCGCCAGGTTCTCCACACCCTGTCCATAGTAGGGCTTCTTTTCACTCTTGTGGTAATGTTTGGCCTCAAGGGTGATGCCATTGTGGAGACCCCGCTTATGATTCTTAAGATAGCTGTGCCTATCACCCTGTTTTTCGTTATCACCTTCAACACTCTCTATTTCCTTGGTTGGCGGTTGGGGTTCAGCTTCGAAGACGCCGTTGCCTGCGCGTTTAATGGCGCTGGCCGCGATTTCGAGATAGCTATTGCCATCGCTATTACCGCCTTCAATCCGCTGGTGGCCCTGGCCACGGTGGTGGGGCCACTCATAGAGGTGCCGGCTATGCTCTCCCTGGTGGCGCTGGCCCGTGCTACACGCCGTAACCTCTTCCACACCACTGCCACCTGTCCTGTACCTGCGCCGGGATGTTGCCCCGAGGCGGAACAACTGCTGCGGGCCATGCGGCCTGTCTAACGAGTAGAGCCTGTATTGAGCAGGAACTGGTGCGCTGTCATGGAGCCACGTAAAATGGACGGGGAAAAACAGCCCGCCCATTTTATTTTTGTTAACAAAACCCGAATCATTGCCCTTTTGCCTAAGCTGTGGTCATATTTGGTAGAAGTGATTAGTAGCTTGGCGCCGAGTCCTCCGGGACTCCAGAGGTGATATTGCCCCTTTAACGTTGAGGTTAAAGGGGCAATATTGTTTGGAAGACGTTCCAGGGTGGGTGGGAATTAATGCGTAGCATCTGCCAATGGCCTACGTTTGCAGGTATTATCTACCCTGATGGAGGATCTCGACCACACTAAACCACCGCTGGCTTTCCGATAAAGGAGTCCACGAAGGAGTCTCCGGAAAGCTCCTCCCACGGCTAGTACTTGCCGTTGTGGGTGCCCTTTTACCAGTTCAGTATACGCTTCCCGTCTTTATCTCTCATGTTGCCAGAAACGGCTATGATGGAGTCTATAAGCGCCCAGATTCCCAGTCCACCCAAAGTGACAAGCATGAGTATCCCTGTGCCGATCTTGCCTAGATAGAAGCGGTGAACACCAAGTGCCCCCAGAAATGCAGCAAAGAGAGTAGTAGCCAACCTTGACTTGGGTGAGGCTCCTTCCATCTTGGTTTTTTCCTTTAGGTCTGCCATTGTTTCACCTCCGCCTTTGATGGCCTCAGTCTACCCCCCCCCGCAAAAAGTCAAGCCTCGCGCCATAAGATGGTTTTCTGGAAGCTCCGCAGATTCGCCGTTGAATGTATTGACTTCCTGTGAGAAGACGCACTTATCCGGCTATTTCATATTCAGGTGAATTTTCAGCGCCTTCTCCACTTGGGGAAGGTATTGTGAGGGCAATGAGCCTCTGAAGCTGTCCAGGCGACGCTTATCTACGGTTCGGACCTGATTGGCCTTTATCCGGGAATCTGCGGTAAGCCCTGCAACGCCTTTGGGAACGAGAACCTCGAAAGGGTACTGTTTCCTGGCAGGCTGTCCTGTAATGGGAAGGACGGTAACGGTCTGGGAGTACTCATTGTTGATGTCGTTGGAAACGACCAGCGCCGGCCGACGCTTACCAGTTTCAGACCCAACAACAGGGTCAAGGTTCACCTCGTAAATGTCTCCATATCGGGGGAAATCTCTCTCAGGGATGGGCTTTGGCTCACGCTGGGACATGGTTGCCTTCCATCCATGTCATCGTGGCCATCCCCCCAGCGTAGCCCCCTCCCATTCCTGGTCGACCTCAGCATCCTCTTCTCGCCTTGCCTGGTAACCTTCCACAAGCGATTGTCTGAGCTGTTCCTGTTCAAGCTCCTTCAGCTTGTCGAGAACGGCCGCAGCAACGAAGGCGCTGCGCTTGCGTTTGCTGACGCGAGCCTTCAACGCCTCAGCTACGTCTTCAGGAACTGTAAAGTTTAGCTTCAAAGTTTTCATGACTAACGCCCCCTTGGCGCTCTAAGCTGGCAGCTTATCTCATTGTCCCTTTTCTTCAGTCTTATAACCATTTGCATACCCCCTGGCTGTCTCTACTAATAGTAACTATAACATCGCCATCTGTAGCTGGTCAAGCGATCTGGCACAAACGAATTCTCTGGAAGCTCGCCAGATTCGCCGTTGAAGCTATTGACTTCCTCCCGGATACGAGTGATGCGTGTGTGTGAGGTGGCTTCGACCCTTCGGGCTTGAGCCCTTCAGGGCGAAGCCTGGCGGGTCACTACGAATACTCTCAAGACCTATTCTTGCGCAGAAATTCCTCTACGGTTTCTTTCCTGGGGAGTCCTGCTATTGCGCCTCTTTGCCCTATCTTGAACCCGCTGGCGACAATGCCTATTTTGGCGGCCTCTTTGGGGGCTAACCCCTGACAGATGCCGTGGAGAAATCCGCCGTCAAAGGCGTCGCCGGCCCCCGTGGTGTCCACCACACCTGCCGGTGAGACGGAGGGCAAGTGAAAGACCTTCCCCTCAGCGCCCACGATGCAGCCTCTTTCGCCCATCTTTACAGCTACTGTAGATATACCTCTCTGGAATAACAGCTCAACTGCTTTCTCAGGTGAGGTTGCTCCTATGAGCTTTTCTGTCTCCTCCGGAGCGCTAGGAAGGATAATATCTATGTAGGGCAAGACCTCCTCCAGTGCATTTCGAGCCTCCTCAAGCGACCATAGGCGGAGACGGAGGTTGGGGTCATAGGAGACAAGAGCCTTGTGCTTTCGGGCGAGCTTTGCGGCTGCCAGCGCTGTTTCCCTGGCGCTGGGCGAGATGGCCTGGGTTATGGCGCTGAAGTGGAGTATCTTAGCCTCTGCTATGTAGCTCTCGTCCAGGTCAGCTTTGTTAAGGGTGCTGGCGGCGCTTCCTTTTCTGTAGTAAATGAACTCCCTCCTGCCGCCAGGCCCGGAGTCTATGATATATAGGCCGTTCTGTCCTGACACAACCTTTACATGGGAGGTGTCGATATCTTCTGCTTGCCAAGCCGATATGAGGAAGGGCGCAAATGGGTCGTCTCCAACTCTGGTCATATAACCCGTCGAGGATCCCAGGCGACTGGCGGCCACCAGCATATTGAGGGTGTCTCCACCATAGGTTTTATAGAGCACCTTTGCCTGGGCTATAGGTTCCTCCGCGTATAGCTCCACCATGCACTCGCCTACGGAGAGGATGTCAGGCATTTCTCACCCCTGATGTTTCCTTGCGGAACGACATGAGAGCACCCTCGCTGGCGGGAGATGCTAGACTGGTGTATAAGCCCAGGAGACCCCCCTCTGGTTTGGCGATCTTTGGTTTCCACCTCTTTGCCCTGCTTTCGAGAACGACCTTAATCTGGGTGGGGGGAAGCTTTTTGCCTTTCGTCCCTACAAGCTCCAGTCTCCCCCTGTTCAGGTCTATATGAATCAGGTCGTCCTTCTCGATAAGGGCTATAGGCCCCCCAGCGGCAGCCTCCGGGGAAACGTGCCCGATGCAAGGTCCTCGGGAGCCGCCGGAGAAGCGGCCGTCTGTGATGAGAGCAACGCTCTTATTGAGAGTAGCATCCGAAGCAATGGCCTCGGTTACATAGAACTGCTCAGGCATCCCTGTTGCTCTAGGGCCTTCATAGCGGATGACCAGGGCATCGCCCGGCGATACACCTCCCTCAAATATGGCCTTCAGGGCTTCTTCCTGGCTATCGAAGACCTTCGCTCTTCCCACAAACTCGAACATAGATGGGTCAATGGCGGAGCGCTTGGCCACAGCGCCTTCAGGCGACAGATTCCCTTTGAGTACGACGATAGCGCCGCGTTTGTCCAAAGGCCCCGATGGTGCACAAACGACGTCTCGCAGATTAAGCCCAAAATTGGCCAGGAACCTGGGCATCTTTTCGAACCAACCTGT
This sequence comes from Chloroflexota bacterium, assembly GCA_016190815.1. Lineage (GTDB taxonomy): Bacteria > Chloroflexota > Dehalococcoidia > JACPPT01 > JACPPT01 > JACPPT01. The sequence continues at coordinate 22,774 of JACPPT010000063.1, read as the reverse complement.
CCTTTCGAGATACTCCAGATTTTCCCCAACGGTCTTGCCCGTAACGGTGAGAGCATCCAGATGGAGGAGGTGTCGAATCTCCAGCATGACTCGTGGGATGCCGCCGGCATACCACAGGTGATGGGAGGCATGATCGCCTGATGGCCGTACATTGACAATGAATGGTGTGCGTTTGTTTATCTCCTGCACCTTGTCCCAGTCAAATGGGATGCCCACCTCTCTGGCAATGGCTGGGAGGTGCAGCATCACGTTGGTGGAGCCGCCTATGGCGGCATGAACGGTGATGGCGTTTTCCATGGCCTTCTGAGTGAGGATGTCCTTTGCTGTTATATTTTTGGATATGAGTCTCAGTATTTGGTTCCCCGCCTCCCTACACCCCCTCTCCATGGCGAAAAGGTGAGGGGGGCGCAGCGCTGAGCCAGGAAGGGCGAGGCCCAGGGCCTCGGCCATGGCCTGCATTGTGCAGGCCGTTCCCATAAAGGTGCAGCACCCTTTGCTGGGGCAGGCATGTTCTCTGAGGAATTCATATTCCTCCTTCTCAACCTTTCCCCTTTTCAACTCAGCGTGGATAGTTCCAACCTGCTCAAGGCTCATTCCAGGGTGTGGGATGGAAGGGCTTGCAGGGCCTGCCTCCATAGTCCCTCCAGGCACAATTATAGAGGGTAGACCCAGGCGGGCCAGGGCTATGAGGTGCCCAGGTACAGCCTTATCGGAGCTGGAGATAACAACAAGTCCATCGAAGTGGCCACCGATGGCGTGCATCTCCGTGGCCATGGTGATGACCTCTCGGGAGGGCAGCGAGAGGCGCATAGCAGGCGTCCCCTGAAGGATACCATCGCAGAGGTCGGTGCAGTGATAGAGGGCGGGAGCGCCGCCGGCCTCCGTAATCCCGTCTCGGACATGAGATGCCAGCTCCCGCAAGTGCACGCTTGAGGGATGGGAATCGCCCCCCACCGTTTCCACAAGAACATATGGCTTCGCCAGATCCCCCCTTGTCCAGCCGCAGGCCAGGCGCAGAGGGTCGGCCTCGGGGTTCAGGATACGGAACTTTTGGCTTCGCAGTTCTTTCATAAATTACTCCTTTTCGTCGATGAGCGCAGCCCTGGCCGGCGCTCCATCGCAGCCCACTATCTTCAGGGGAAGGCAAACCAGGGTATACTCACCGGGCCGTATGTCTTTCAGGTTCAGCCCCTCTACAATAATCGCCCCTGCCTTGAGCAGGGTCAGGTGAGCTGCTGAAATCCTGGAGCCGAACCTTTCGAGGGATAGGTAGTCTATGCCCACGAGCCTGACACCTCGCTCCACGAGCCATCGGGCGGCAGCCGGCCGTAAATAAACGTAGTCCTTCTGGAACTCTCGATTGCTCCAGAGGAGAGAGTTCCTTGTCTTTAGGAGGAGCCTCGAGGTTCCCTGTGGAATGCCTGCTCTCGATAGGGTTGACGCAGTTATGCCCCTGGGGTTTTTTACCTCGCAGACCCATGCTTTCCCCAAAAGGATGTTCAGGGGAAGTTCGTCCACCCCTTTGGCGCCCTCAAAGAAGTGGTGTGGTGCATCTATGTGTGTCCCGGTGTGGGAGCCGAGGCTCAAGTGGGAAGTATTGTAGGCATCGCCTTTCTTTATTTGAGCTCTGGGAGCTATTGAAACAGGTTCATCGCCTGGGTAGATGGTCATTCCCGGATATATAGGCACACTTATATCGTAGACCTTCATGTTGCTATCCTCGATAATTGATTCATACTTTGATTCAAAGTTATAATACTACACGCCATCCAGAAAGGCTAAGGTCAAATAGCGATTTAAGGAGGTGCAGCGTGGCGTATGAGACCCTAACCTATGAGAAGAAGGAGGGTATTGGAATAGTTACCCTTAACAGGCCGAAGGCCCGGAATGCCTTTAGCTTTAAGATGCGCCAGGATGTAGGGGAGGTCTTTACTGCTATGGAAGAAGACCCCGAGGTGCTGGTGGCGATTCTTACAGGGAACCAGGAGTCCGGGGCTTTTTCGGCTGGGGCCGATATAGCTGACCCCAGGACGCATGCGGTGGAGTCTGTAGGAGAACACCTCTTGAGCATAACTCCGAAGGGTATGGAGTATTTGAACGCCATCGTTAACTTCTCCAAGCCTCTTGTTGCTGCCATCAACGGCTACGCCCTGGGCATCGGGTTTCAGGTGTGCCTGTGCTGTGATATTCTCATCGCCTCGGAGAACGCTGAGATGGGCTACCCGGAAGCATCTCTGGGTCTCATCCCTATCTATGGAGGTTCCTTGAGACTTGCCCGTTTTGTGGGCAAGGGAAATGCAATGAGAATGCTCCTCACCGGTCAGAGAATAAACTCCCGGGAAGCATTAAGGATTGGCCTTGTAAGCGAGGTCGTCCCTCTATCTGAGCTTATGCCTGCTGCGGAAAAGATCGCGCGCAGGATCGCCTCCCTTCCACCCATCTCTGTAAGACTTGCCAAGCAGTCCTTGAACAGCGGACTGGACGCCTCTACTCTTAGGGAGGCTGCCCAGGCTGACCTCTACCGACTGCTGGCCATCGAACTTACAGAAGACACGAAAGAGGCCCACGTGGCCTGGAGGGAGAGAAGGCCACCCGTTTTCAAAGGGAGGTAGACTCAAGAGTATGAAGCAAAGCCCCACTGTTGCCATAGCCACCCACGGCTGCAAGCTCAACCAGGCTGAATCCGATGCTCTGGCAAGAAGGTTCGCCAAGGCTGGGTATGTTCTGGTTGGCCCAAATGAGAGGGCAGACGTGTATATTCTCAACACCTGCACCGTTACGCATATTGCTGACCGCAAGGCTCGCCACTGGCTCAGATGGGCGCATCGGCTCAACCACAATGCCTGCGTCATTGCCACGGGCTGCTATGCCGAGCGGTCTCCCAGGGAGCTCTCTCAGATCCAGGGCGTTCACAAGGTTATAGGCAATCAGGACAAGGAGAGGCTGGTGGAGAAGATTGAAGCGCTCCTCTCACGGCGTGGCCCCGAGATTCAGGAGACTCTGGTATTCGGGTCTTTCAAGACTCGTGCCTTCGTCAAGATTCAGGACGGATGTAATCAGTTTTGTTCATTTTGCGTAATCCCACTGACCCGCGGGAGGGAGCGCTCTCTGCCCATTTCCGGAGTCCTGGAGGAGGTTAGAGCAAGAGTTGCAGAAGGGTTTAAGGAGGTCGTGCTGACAGGGCCTCAGATTGGCTCTTATGGGATGGATCAGCAACCTAGAACGGCTCAAAACGGACGGCTGGAAAATCTAGTTTGGCGAATCCTTGACGAGACCGAAGTGCAGAGGCTTCGAATTTCATCCATACAACCCCAGGACCTTACGCAGGGTCTCCTTTCCTTGTGGTCAAATCCCAGATTCTGCCGGCACGTGCATGTGGCGCTCCAGAGTGGAAGCGACTTTGTACTGCGGCGTATGCGGCGTCGCTACACTACTTCAGAATACGAGAGGATTGTTGCTCTGTTAAGGGAGGCTGTTCCGGACGTATCCATTACCACCGATGTAATGGTAGGTTTCCCTGGTGAGACTGATGAGGAGTTCGAGGAGAGCTATCGTTTTTGCCGGCAGATAGGCTTTGCGGGCATGCATATTTTTCCCTTCTCCCCGAGGCCTGGAACAAGGGCAGCAACTATGCAGGATGGGGTGACGGAGCGTGTAAAAACGGAAAGGATGGAGATGATGCTGAGGCTGTCCGAAGAAAGCGGCAGGAGGTTCAGGGAACGTTTTCTGGGCCGAACTATGCTTGTCCTGTGGGAGGATTCAACGACGCAGGACCTGTCCATGGTATGGTCAGGACTAACTGATAACTACATTCGTGTTCTTGCCAAAAGCGAAAAAGAGCTATCCAACCAGCTAATGCCAGCGGTGCTTCTATCTGAAGCAGGGGACGGCGGCCTCTGGGGCAGGCTGCTGGGGTAGATGTGGCAAAAAGGAAAGAGCTAAGGGAGTAGGGGAGGCTGGGTTAGCTTTTAATCATTCCTTCTGGAGAGGCTTTCCACAGCTCGACGATACATTTCCAGGGGTACTGCCCCTTCCAGGGGATATTTGCCCTGAAAGACCACTGTGGGTATTCCACCAATAGTATCGCCGTACTTCTCTCTGGCCTCCCTGGCCTCAGCTAGGACGATTTGTCTGGCGCTCCCGGAATCGAGGTCTGAAATAAACCTTTTCAGGTCAAGCTTGGTCGCTTCGGCTACAGAAATCAGTGCCCCACGCTGGCTTATGTCCTTATTGCTTCCGAAGAACGCCTCGAAAAGAGCCAGGTGGAATTGGTCAAAGGCCTCCTTCCCTTGGAGCTCGGCGCACTTGGCAGCCTCGAGGGCCGGCATACTGGACGTAGGGTAGGTCTGGGAATCGTCCCAAGGAGAGAAATGGGCCTCTTTCTCCTCCTGCGCAGCACGTCGTCTTCCCTCTCGACTGTGCTGGCTCATTGGGCCTGGTGGGGTTTGATGGGGTCTCAGGGGGAAGCCCTTCCATTGTATAGCGATTTTCTCGTTGTATTCATTTTTGAGCTTCTGCAGGCGAACCGCTGCTACGTAGCACCAGGGTCAAATGTAATCGGAGTATACGGCCAGTGTGATAGGCAATCCCATCTTATACCTCAACAACCTTCAGATGGAGTCGGTCTCCCCTTTTTTCAACATAGCCAGCCTTTTCCTCAGTGTCGTGGCCAAATATAAGGAGCCAACCATCCTTCTCAGCGTGATCGAGGAAGCGTTTCTTCTCCTCCAGGGTGGACATGGGGTACAGGTCGAATGCCGATATGTATGGGAGGTTTAGATGGTGATGAGTTGGGATGAAGTCGGCTAGAAATACGGCTTTATGCCCACCAGAGTTCAGAACAACTATCTGATGTCCCTTGACATGCCCGCCAGTAACCTTTGTATAGAGGCCCGGCAACACCTCAGTATCTCCGTTGAGGAGTTCGAGCCGCCCCTTCTCAAATAGGGGGACGAAATCACCCTCATGGTAACCTGCCTGGCTTCTCTCGTCAGGGTTAGAGGCATCCTCAAAGCTTGAGCGCTGAACCATGTACATGGCTTTTGGGAATGTGGGGACCACATTTCTGGAACGGTCGAACTTGGTAGCACCACCTGCGTGATCGAAATGAAGATGGGACAGGATGACTATATTTATGTCCTTGGGTGAAAGTTCGTGGCTCTTTAGTTCCCGTAGAAGCCGGCTTGTCCCCAGCCCGTAGATGTCTCTTATCTTCTTGGGCTCTTTGGATCCCACGCCTGTGTCCACCAGGATATTTTTGGTCTTCGTCTGAATGAGCAGACAGTTCAATCCCAACTTTATGCGGTTCTGCCTGTCTGGCGGTGTCCTTTTTTCCCAGAGCACCCTTGGCACAACACCGAACATAGAGCCGCCATCGAACTTTACTATGCCGTCGGATAGAATATCTATATCAAAATTGCCTAGCTTCATATAACACCTCTGCGCGCCCGGAGGGATTCGAACCCACGACCCTCGGTTCCGAAGACCGATGCTCTATCCCCTGAGCTACGGGCGCATCACCCTGAACTCCTCGAAAGATACAAAGATATTATACAGCACAGGGTTCGTACTTAAGTGTGAAAATGGGGTGAGTGGAGGGATTCGAACCCTCGTTCTCCAGGGCCACAACCTGGCGCCTTAAACCCCTCGGCTACACTCACCAAAAAGCGCCCACGCCCTTAAACACGCCCTTAAAGGCGTGGTCTGAAGAGTTGGCTCTACGGATAGATACCTCTTACCAAGGTGGCATCTACAACACGCTTTACAGCCACCATGTAGGCGGCCGTGCGCATATTGATCCTTTCTTTTTTGGATGTGGACAGCACGTCCACAAAAGCCTTGCTTAGTATTCTCTCAAGGTTTTGATTTACCTGGCTCTCCTCCCAGAAGTGGCGGTTGAGGTCCTGGACCCATTCGAAGTAGGAGACTATCACACCGCCGGCGCTGGCTAGAATGTCCGGGACGACCATGATGTCTTTGGCGTCGAGGATGGGGTCTGCATCAGGGGTGGTGGGCCCGTTGGCTCCCTCCACGATGGCCCTTGTTTTGATTCTGGGGGCATTCTCTCTTGTTATCTGACCCTCAATGGCAGCGGGAATCAAAATATCGCACGGCATCTCCAGAAGCTCGGCATTGGTAGTATAGTCGGCCTCCCTGTATCCCACAAGGGTTCCAGTTTTCTGCTTGTGGGCTATCACGGCATCCACGCTCAGACCTTTTTTGTTATACACCGCCCCTTTGCTATCGCTCAGGCCAGTTACTTTGGAACCCATCTCTGCCAGAAGCTTGGCAGCCACCGCTGCCACATTACCTATGCCTTGAACGATAACGTTTGAGCCCTGGAGCTTTATGCCCAGATGGTCTGCGGCCCCCTTGGCTGTTATAGCGCAGCCCCGTCCTGTGGCCTCTACTCTTCCCAGGCTTCCACCGATGCTTATGGGCTTGCCGGTAACTACCCCAGGTATGGAATATCCATGATGCATGCTGAAGGTATCCATTATCCATGCCATTACCTGGGGATCGGTGTACACATCGGGGGCGGGGATGTCCTTTTCGGGCCCTATAATGGGAGATATCTCTGTGGCAAAGCGCCTGGTCAGTCTCTCCAGTTCACCCCGGGACATCTCCTTGGGATTGCAGCGCACACCTCCTTTGGCTCCACCGTAGGGTATGTTCACGACAGAGCACTTCCAGGTCATCCACATAGCAAGTGCCCTGGCGTGGTCCAGGTTCATCTCTTGATGGTACCGCAAACCGCCCTTGGCAGGACCCCTTGCCATATTGTGTTGAACCCTGTAACCCTCGAAGACCTCCAGGTGTCCATCGTCCATCTTCACGGGGAAGTGTACAACGAGCTCTCGCTTGCAGGAACCAAGGTTCTCCCTCATCCCAGTGTCCAGCCCCAGCTTGTCGGCGGCTGTATGAAACTGCTCCCTGGCCATTCGGAATAGAGGGCCCACCATCTCCTCTTTCGGTTTTTTCTCTGCCAGAGCTGTGCCTTTTGCCGTCACTTTTTTAGCCTCCTTCTCTTTTTGCTCATCCTCGTATTCAGGACGACAAGATTCTTGCACCCGCCTTGGCTATGGTAATCGGCCCGCCCTTTTGTGTCAAGAGGTCTAGCTATTGTAGCGGAGCAGGGGGCAACCACCTCACCACCCCCGCTTTTTAAGACTTCCGACTTGTTTCTTATGATATGATTTAAGCAAGAATTCTTAGAGTTGTACTCGTTTATCCAATTGAATACGTATGTAGCCAGGGGATCCGTGAAAGGAGGACCTATGCGAGAGCAGTTGCGTCACAACCTTTTGTTGCAGTTTTCCCTTGTGAGTCTCGTATCCGTGGTAATTATTGCCACAATTCTCGTCCTTTTCCTTGGCAGGAGTCTGCGAGAGCGGGTTCTAAATGAAGTGTCGTTGGAGGCCCAGGATACTCTGTCACAGCGAGTAACCTCCAGACTTACTCCAGAGGATGTCTTTCAAGGAGTGAGCGGAGAGCGCTATGCTGAACTTGACCGTTTTGTGCAGGATAGCGTGGTATCTGCCCGCACTGCGCGCATCAAGATATGGAACAGGCAGGGAATAGTGGTCTATTCCACGGACCCCGCCCAGGTGGGGCAGGGTTTCCCCATCAAATCATCTCTACAACAGGCACTGGCTGGGGGTGTCGCCAGGGAGATATCTGTTCCAAAGGATGTTGAGAACCAGCGGGAGAGGCTGCTCGGCACTCTGTTGGAGGTGTATGTCCCTATCCGTTTCTCAGGCTCCGCGGTGCCTGATGGCTCCCTTGAGATCTACCAGTATTATGCACCCTATGATTCATTCATAAAAAGCCAGCAGAGGCTCATCTTGCTGGTTGTGTTTGTGGGTTTTCTTCTTCTCTACGTCTCGCTGGTGTTTCTTGTGTCCAGAGGCTGGTTTACCATAGTCCGCCAGCAAAACGAGCTAGATAGGGATAAAAGAGAGCTTAGTGCCCTCAATCGGCTGCTTCAGGGTCATCTTGTACAGCGCCAGGACGTTCTGGACAGGCTCCAGGGGCTCGCCAGTAAGATACCGGCTGGGATGCCGACCCGCGAGGAATGCAAAGAGTGCAGTGGACTCATCATCAAGCTAGCCGAGGAGGCAGCGGCCTTTCCTGCTTTTTCCCACTCTGACTTTCCAACAAGAACGTGAGAGCAGGGGCGTTTTCATGGCCGGCCGTTGGCATAATCATAACGAAAGACCTTGACAATACGAAGAAAAGATGATACTATGCAACCAAATATATGGATACTGAGGTTCCGGATAAACGTAGTCAAGATATCATAGCGAGAGATCATATCGTTGTATACCCCAGCTTTGTGCTGGGGTAATTTGTTTTAGAAAGGGGTGATTCCTTAATGGCTAAAAAGCCGGCAGGCAAGCCAGCTCCCAAAAAGAAGTAACAGGAAAACACACTGAAGCAAAAAGGACTCCGCAAACTGGAGTCCTTTTTGCGTTATATGCGCATCCTCTCTATTGTTTAGCCCCCTCTTCGGTCAAAGCGAGAGCCAAGTTAATAAGTGTTCTTGTGGGGACGCCTGTGGCACCCTTTACGGTGTATCCTTTTTCGCTTGTGCTCGTAGACGTCCCGGCGATGTCCAGATGAACCCAGGGGGTATCTTCGCTGAACTCCGCAAGGAAAAGGGCACCGGTTATGGAGCCAGCAAACCTTCCTCCGGTGTTTTTGATATCTGCCACCTCGCTTTTGATCTGCTCCTTGTACTCCTCAAAAAGGGGCATCTGCCATATTTTCTCTCCAGCCTTTTCCCCTGAGCGAACCACCTTATCGACGAGGTCCTGATTGTTTGTGAAGGCGCCTGTGCAGTGAGTTCCCAGGGCGATACGTATTGCCCCGGTAAGAGTTGCCACATCTACCATAGCCGATAGCCCCAGTTTGCGCCCGTAGGCGAGGGCATCGGCCAGGATAAGCCTGCCCTCGGCATCGGTGTTTTCGACTTCGATGGTTTTCTTGTTGAGGGCAACCACAACATCGCCGGGCTTTTGAGCGGAGCCTGAGGGGAGGTTCTCAGTGGCGGGCACAAGGCCGACCACGTTTATCTTGAGTCGCAGCTTGGCCACTGCGCCGAGGGTGGCTATAACGGAGGCACCCCCGGCCATATCCCCTTTCATCTCACCCATACCCTCGGCTGGTTTGAGGGAGATCCCACCGGAATCGAAGGTTATCCCTTTACCCACAAGTCCCAATTTTTTGGGGTTTTCCCGGTTCCCCCAGTAACGTAGAATTATGAACTTTGGCGGTTGAGTAGACCCCTTTGCCACCCCCAGGAGGGCGTTCATGCCCAGCTCGCTCATATGCTCTCGTTCTAATACCTCAATCTCAATATTGTTCTCTTCAGCCACCTTCTTGGCGATGTTGGTCATGTCTGTAGGGGTCATGTAGTTAGCGGGCTCGTTCACCAGGTCTCGAGTCAGAGCTGTGGCATCGGTGAGCACCTTGCCTCTTGCCACGCCTCTTTCTAGAGACCGGATCTTGCTGGCTTCTCGCTCCACTAGTGTAAGCTCTTCGATCTCCGTTTCGTTCTCAATTTTCGACTTATGTCGTTTGAAAGTGTAGAGCCCCAGTATGCTTCCCTCGGTTATGGCGATGGCCGCTTCTTCAGGCTCTATTCCACCCATTCCTGCACCATGCACAATGGTTGCCACTCGCTTGGCGCCAGTCTTTCGCAGCGCTCGGCAAGCCTCACCCATGGCTCCTCGAATGGTGTCCAGGGTTAGCTCGGCCTGTTTCCCCATGCCCGCTAGAGCTACTCGCAAAGGTTCGATTTTCCCCATGGTGTGAACTATGGTCACCTCTCCTTTTTTGCCCTTAGCCTCCCTCTGGGCGATGAGCCTGGAGATAGCGCCCTCCAAGGCCTGGTCCACGGCTGCCGTAGCACCTGTGGGCCGTTCCGTACCCTCAAACAGGTTGACTATTATGGCATCTACAGGTTGTTTTGTTATGTCTCCTGCAATAACCTTTATTTCCATCTTCAAGCCTCCCTTGCGAAATTAAGGCTACTTGCCTCCTGAAAGGCCTCCCAGAATTCCCTGAAGCAGCATGCCCTTTTGGGTTCTCTCAATGATCTCCACAACCTTCCAGGGGTCTTCAACGAAGACGTCTCCCAGGGTCTTGGTGGTGCTACCACCGAAGACCCTTTGCATTTCTGCCAGGTAGTCTTCCCCAAAGAAGGTCTTTAGCTGCTCTGGGGGTACGGATGCTTGGATCTGGCCCATGGTCTGCTTCGCTTGCTCCCCAAAGAGGGTATTGGCCATGTCCCGCAAATTTTGTGGAGGAACTTCATTTTTCATTATATCCATAGCCCTCTTGGGGTCCTGGGAGAAAACTTCTGCCAACGTCTTGTCTGTGGCACCGGCGAATATGTCGTTGATGACCCGCTGATAGTCCGGGCCGAAGAGCTTTATCAGGTCTTCCTTGGGCATTGCAAGGAGGTCAGTTGCAGTCTTGCCAGCCTCACCTCGGAAGAGAAACTGCGCTGGCCCTGCCCCCAGTGCGCCGCCAACAGCATCCTGAATCATCTTGGTAAGATTTAATCCCAGGGGGTGCTCTACGCCCAGCTCTTCTTCCAGTTTGGCTACGGTGTCTCCGATGAGGCCCTTCTCCTGGGCGGTGCCTATAAGCTCGCCTCTGAGAGAATCGGTCAAATCGCCCACAAACTGCTCAATGGGCACTCTAACGACCAGCCTCATCCCTCCCACTTTGAAGTCCTTGGGACCCACAAAGAATTGGAAGTGGGTCTGAACTACTCCCTCATTCAAGACCCGCTGAAGGTCCTCCTTGGAGATCCATTCCTCGTTGGTCAAATCCAGTACAACGTTTCGAGTCTGGCCTTTTTCATCAGTGATTGGGATTGACATCGTCGCTTTGACCTGGTTGTGAGTGAAATACCAGTAAGCCCCAAGGAAACCCCCCACAAGAAGCACAAGGAGGAAACCCCATATCACCAATACCCCGAGAATTCCATAGCCCACTATTTTGAAAAACCTGGATATGGTCTTCATCTCTGCCCTTCCCTTTCTATTCCCTTAGCCACTTTCTAATCCCCCTTACAATCTTTTCTATGACGGGGATGATGTCCTTGGTTGTGTCGACGACGAAGTGGTTGCGAGGGATGGCCTCGACCGAGGAGCGCATACGCTGATAAGTCGTCCAATCCGCCGTGGAATGGTCTTCAGGGGTTACCTTTTCCAGCCGCTTGTTAAGCCTCTCCCTGACGGTCTCGGAGGAGGCTTTGACCCTGATCAGGATTAGCTTGCCTTTGTTCTGTTCTACGATATGGTAGAGCCTCTCCCTGTGATGTTCCACCAGGTTTGTCGCGTCGAAAATGATTGGAATGCCCCTTTCCAATAGCTCTTCGATAATGGCGTGGCAAGCCCGAAAAAGGCGAGCGTTTTCCTCAGCGCTATATTGGGGCTGCTGGACTAGAACTCTCCGTAGGGCATCGGTTTCAAGGATAAGGAATGGGAAGCGTTCTGCGAGTCTTCTACTGAGGAAAGACTTGCCTGTGCCAGGTAAGCCGATCACCAGAACAAGGATAGGTTTTGCAAAGGCTTCAGGTATGGGCGATAGGCTTTGTTTCAGCCGTTCTTTATCATCTAAAAGTTGCTCTTGGGTCATTTCAAGCCAATTAGACACGCTTCAGCGGCCCCGGAACTCTTCATGCCATTTCATCTGAATATTCTCAAGCTTCCCCTCATTGGCTGATTGGGGGTCATCTTCCCAGCCCTTGAGTTCTGTTATCCATTTGAGCATGGTGGGGAAGCTGATATCCAGAGGGTCCACATCTGGATGGGCCTCGGCAAGCTCCATTGCGATGTCCTCATCATCGTCCCAGATAAGCCCCATAAGTTTACCTCCGGGTAGCTTGTCTACAACAGCACTCATAGAAATCGATTTCATTAAATTATAGGCGATTTGAATTGAATATGCCAGAGAGGTTGTCGGCATGGGTAGCTTCTATCTAGCCGGTTTATCTCAAAGAGGCTGCTTTCTAGTCACTATTCCGTAACCACCACAGTCCCTGTCATGGAAATGTGAAGGCCACAGATATAGTCAAAAGTCCCGACTGTATCGAAAGTGTAGCTGTACGACTGACCCTGGCTAAGAGCGAGGCTTTCTGTGCCGAAGCCCTGTACCGTGTGAGCAAAGAAGTCCTCATTGGTCCACGTTACAGTAGTCCCCTTTTTTATTGTTAGGTTGGCTGGGTCAAAGGCGAAGTTCAGGATGGCAACCGAGGCGGTTAGGTGGGTGGGAGTTGCCGTTGGTGTTGGTGTTGCGGGTGGAGTTGGTGTTTCAGTGAGACTGGGAGTAGGTGTGGGAACTGGTGTAGGTGTGGGTGGAACAGGGGTGGGTGTGGCCGTGGCCTCTGGCGTGGCGGTGGGTGTCGGCGTTGGGGAAAAGGGAGTCCCCGTGGCCGGTGGTTTTGGCGTGGCTGTTGGAGTGGGTTGAGGAGTTGAGGTTGGCTCAGGTGTAGGGGTTTTGGTGGGAATGGCTGTGGGCGCTAAAGTGGGTGAGGGGGCAGGGGTGTGAGTTGGTGTTGGAGTGGGAGTTGGCGCTGGCCGACAGGCAGACAATGTTAACAACGTAAGAAATATCGCTATAGCTGCTGACTTGAGGTACCTCATATTGCCCTCCGAATATGACGCTTTCATTTGGCTTTCTAATGAAAAGTCTAGTTATCTTTTTCCCGCAAGTCAAACTTGTCGTCACCATGAAACAGCACTAGCTTCTCCCGATGGGTGCTCCCCTGGGTCTGACCTCTGGGTGTGCTCTGGCAGCCGCTCGTGTCGGTGCCGATACCCCACCCCTAGAATAGCGATTGAATCTGTAGGTCGGGTTTCCTAACCCGACCGTCGCGGGCGGGCAGGTTGGGAAACCTGCCTATGGGGGTTACTCGCTGTTTTCGGGTTGCACCTTCCTTGGGCGTGCAGGGGGCTGCGCCCACTGCCGGGGGTTTCAGGGGGTGTCCCCACCTTGCACAAAAAGTCATTCTGAACGGAGTGAAGAATCTGGAGAGGGGTGGAGTCCGTATCTGAGAAGTAGCCCGCCTCAGACCCTTCGCTTCGCTCAGGGTGACATTTTGGGAGGATGAGAGGGGTTTTTGTGCAAAGCCGGGTGTCCCCCTGAAATCGTCTTCCCTTCTCTCCCTCTTATGCCTAATAGGGGGAGCCAGAGGGGGTGTTCGCAGGTTTAGGTTGCAGCCTCTGCAATGAAGAAAAGCTAATAGACGGAGTAAGAAAAGATTTGAAGACAATGCGTAGGAAGGTAAACTGATAAACGCCTTTAGTCCTCGGTGTAAAATACCAGAGAAAGAACACCCGGCCCCGCGTGGGTGCCCATAACAGGGGTGAACTCCGATAAGAAGAGTTCCACGCAATTGAACTCCTTCGCTACCCTTTCCATCAGCCTTTGGCCTTCCTCCAGGGATGCAGCATGAGAGACAGCAACGTGCACGGGCTTTGAGCCTACCCTTTCCCGCATCATAGTGAGGAGGTGCTCTATCCCCTTGGTCCTGGTCCTGGGCCTGTCGGCCAGTTTGACCTCTCCGTGAGCGAGTTCGATTATTGGCTTGAGGTTTAAAAGCGAGCCAGCCCAAGCAGCAGCCTTCGGTATGCGGCCGCCTTTTGCAAGGTAATAAAGGGTGTCCATAAGCACGATGAAGCTGGTCTTGGCCCTCAACTCTTCGGCGATGCTGATTACTTCCTTCAGACCGCTTCCTGTTTGGGCAGCCCGGGCAGCACCAAGGGCGATGAAACCCTCTGCTCCGCCTGCCGTCATGGAGTCCATTACCTCTATTGTCACGCCTGGGAGCTCGGTCTCTGCCATCTTCTTGGCAGCTCTTGCCGAGTCCATCATAGCGCTTAACTTTGAGGAGACTGCGAGACAGAGGATGGCGTTGGCCCTTTCGCTGGCCCTTTTGTAGGCCTCAAAATATCCCCCAGGAGAGGAGGGTGAGGTGGTGGGCAGCTTAACCGCCGTTTTCAGCATCTCATAGAACTCGGAGGGCATCATATCCAGGCCATCTCGGTATACCGTCCCGCCGATGACTAAACCTATGGGCACAATCTCTATGCGGTATTGCTCTACCAAATCTTTAGGCAGACAAACGGTGCTGTCCACAACTACCGCTACCTTCTCCATTTCAAATTCCCTCCCCTTTCAAGTGACTTATGGTGTTGATCCCGCCGGACCTTACGAGTAGAAGGCCAGACCGAGGAGGCCAGGTCCAGTGTAAACCCCCATTACCGGCGTGAACTCGGTAACTAATAGCTCAGAGCACTGAAACTGGGACTTGATCCTTTCCTTAAGTCTTTCAGCCTCTTGTGGGGCGCCGGCGTGTATGACTGCTATGTGCAGGGGACCTTTCCGTTCTGTTCTTTCCTCAATCAACTCCATTAGACGATTCATGCCACTCTGTCGACTTCGCACTGCTGTCACAAGGCTTATCTCTCCATTGGCTAAACTGATGACGGGCTTCATATGCAAGAGAGAAGCCGCCCAGGCTCCGGCCTTGGGGATTCGTCCGCTTTTTGCAAGATAGTTCAGAGTGTCGAGGAAGGCTAAAACTTGCACCTTTGGTTTTAGCTCCTCCGCAGCTTGTGTAACCTCTTCTAAACTTTTTCCCTGGGCTGCTGCTCTAGCTGCTGCCAGGACAACAAACCCTTGAGCCATTGTGGCTGTCCTGGAGTCCAGGACTCTTATTTCTGTATCGGGAAGTAAACCCTGTGCCATTTCCGTAGCGAGCCTTGCCGCATCATACATGGCACTGAGCCTGGAAAGAAGAGTTATGCAGAGAATGGCCTCAGCATTCTTACTTGCTTCTTTGTAGACCTCAAGATAAGCCCCGGGGGATGCGGGGGAGGTATGAGGCGCCTTTTCAACCTTTTCCAGGAGCTTGTAGAAGTCGCCGGGCAAAAGGTCGATGCCGTCTCTGTAGATCACTCCTTGGTATTCAATGTTTATCGGAACCACCCAGATTCCGAGCTCATCCACAAGTTCCTTCGGTATGCAGGCTGTACTGTCAGTTACGATAGCGATCTTAGTCATTTAGATTTCCCTCACGGGGTCTCATACTCGCTACGAGCGTTTTTGACCTGCTAGAAAACCACCCATCGCTGACACTGCTATGATCAGGCTACGCAACCTGATACTCTATGACCCTAACCTCTGCGAGGGACCTGCTCTAGCCAAGATTCGCTCCAGGAGTTTGCATCATTGTCGCCACGCCCGATGGCAAGCTCCAGCAGGATGGGGCTTAGGAGGAGTGCGATAGACAAGAGGGCAAGTGCAGAAATCCCCCAGAAGTCTGGGCCGCCCTCCAGTCTTGGGGAAAGCATTATCAGCAGAATTGGAATAACGAAAAGCAATACCCCTATTCTCAGAGCCCTTTGTGTTAGCCTGATAAAGATGGCAACGGCTAAGGCAAGGAAGAGAAACATGGATGCTGTTGCAAGGTCTGCCTCATGGGCCCCGAAGGAGTTCTGGCTGAAAAGCCTTCCACTTGATTGCAGAGTTATGAGCCACGTGACAATAACAGGCAGTGGTAGAGACATGAGGGAGACATACAGCCAGTCTCGCCGAACAACTCTTTTCACAGCGTAGCTCAGAAGCCACAGGGAAAATGGAACATACACAAAAATGGCAACCCATACCCAGGGGCCAAGAGAGGGGGTGCCTCCAAAAACCACCCCGCTAACCATCCGGGCTATGAGGAAGAGGGACGACAAACAGGCGGCCAGGGGCATTAGCAGGGAGTATCCTAGCCAGGGATAAAACCACGCGGGCTTCCCACGCCACCATCCATGCAGGGTTGCTATTATGAAGGAAACAATGCTAAGGCTGAGCCACCAGAGGTTGCTCCAGGCCTGGGTGGCAAACAGCAGGGCGACGACTAAGTGAGGACTTCCTGCCATAAACGCATCAAGCCAGGAGCCCCCGATGTGTGCCTCGTAGATCTCCCTCGCCAGGGTCCTGGGGCGGCCGAATCTCTCAGTAGCTTTCTTAACTGCTTCCTCCTGGGTAAGTCCGCTTTCTCTAAGCTCCTGGATTCTTTCTTCCAGATGTGTATAGATCTCGCAGAGGATTTGATGCTCGGAATGCGGATCAAGCCTGAGGTTGGCCCTCAGACTGTTCAAATACTGTTGTAACTCGGGAAGCATTATCCCTCCCTAAGTGCTACCTGGCTTTAAAACCAGATTTATAGCCAGGGAGAAATCCCTCCACTCTATCGTTTTCTTCTCCAAGAAGCGCTTGCCCTTTTCTGTAATGTGATAATACCTCCGCAGTTGTCCGTTAGGAGACCTTTGCCATTTTCCCGCCACAAGCCCCGCCTTCTCCATGCGGTGCAGGGCTGGATAGAGGGTTCCCTCTTTGAAGCGAAAGTAACCGTTGCTCCTCGCTTCAATTTCCTTAGATAGAGAGTAGCCATATTTGGGTTCTTCTGCGATGAGGGAAAGAAGGAGGGCGTCGGTGTTGCCTTTGAGGAGTTCCCGTGCGTATTTCATCAGGTTCTCCGATTACCTCGTATTACTATGCTTATGCTATCTTAAGAGAGCCTCTCCTGTCAAGGGCGTCTTCAGTTTATTGAATGACGCTGGTTACGATGATATACTCATTGGAAACCAATTTTGCTATGATATATAAGAAGCTTGATTTACACGTTCATACGCCTCGCTCTGTCTGTTATGAGGACCGCATAGTCCCTGAGGCGAACCTTAACACCAGCCCGGAGGACATAGTTAAAGGGGCCTTGAGTGCTGGCCTTCATGCTATAGCCATAACTGACCACAACACTTCTGAGGGGGTGGAAGAAATAAGGGCCGTCGCAAAAAAACACGGCCTTTTTGTATTCCCGGGCATGGAGATCTCCTCAAGGGGAGGACACGTTCTGGCCATTTTTTCTCCAGAAACTCCAATTTCTGTTATGCGACAACTTCTGGCACAGTTGGGCTTTATTGAGAAGGATGAAGGGGATGGCTTCCAGCAGACGAGCCTTTGGATGGATGAGGTCTTCATGATGATCGATAAGGCAGGAGGGGTAGCAATTGCCGCCCATATAGACAGGAAGCCAAGGGGTCTAGCAGCGTCCGAGGAATCTCTGGAGGACAAGAGCAGGCTGCACCAGAGCAGATACTTGAGCGCCCTGGAGATCACTGTCCCTCAGGATAAGCAACTGTGGACAAAAGGTCTCGTGCCCAACTTCCCGAAGAAGTACCCCTGCGTTCAGGGATCGGATGCACACGCTCCCTGGGAAATAGGGAGGCGCTATGTATATATGGATATCCCAGAGCTTTCCTTCGACGGGCTAAGACTTGCCTTCAGGGAGTATGAGGAGAGGATATTTTTCCCTGAGGAGATAGAGATTGAGCAAGGTCGTTGAGGCGAGAATTAAGGTACATGTTACGCCGGGCGCGCCCTCCAACGAAGTGGCTGGTTTTTTCTTTGGGGTGCTCAAGGTCAAGATAAAAGCCACGCCCGAAAAGGGCAAAGCTAACGAAGCCCTTGTGGCCTACCTGGCCAAGACGCTGGGAGTCAGGCGTAACGAGGTTTCCATAACGCACGGCGCAGCAAGTCGTAACAAAATTGTCGCAATTTGTGGCCTCGGTGTTGAAGAGGTAATGAAACGCCTTGGAATTGGTGCTGTCAAATAGGAGTTTGCTCAGAATCCTCGCGCAGCGAAGTACTGTATGACCTGGAGAATCACAATGGCAACGAGGGGGCTGAAGTCCAAAGCCCCTGTTCTGGGCAGGATTTGACGCAGAGGCGTAAGGATTGGCTCGGTGACCTGGTAGACGAAGGCCACAAAGGGGTTGGAAGGGGTGCCGACGGGGAACCAGGAGAGTATGACCCTTATGAAGATGGCTATGCTAAGGACTTGACATAATATTATTACGAACCGTAGTAGCACTGTCATTTCTCTTCGCCCAGGGCCTTGGCCTTCTCAAAGGCGGCTATTACGGCCTGAACAACTGAGGCCCTAAAGCCCGTCTCTTCGAGAGCGAGAAGGGCCTCGGCAGTTGTCCCCCCTGGAGAGGTTACCATATTGCGCAACTCCGCTGGATGAGCACCCAGTTTCTGGACAAGAAGGGTTGAACCCAGCACTGTCTGGAGCACAAGTTTATACGAAATGTCTCTGGGCAACCCTATGTGCACCCCGGCATCGATGAGGGACTCTATGAAGAGGAATACATAGGCTGGGCCACTGGCGCTAACCGCTGTCGCCATGTCCAGGTACTTTTCATCATCTACGTAAACAGCCTGACCAAGCGCCTCAAGGATAGACTTGGCCCATTCCCTCTGGACTGCGTTCACCTCCTTTGTGGCAGTCCAGACGGTCATCCCCTCGCCTATCCTGGCGGCGGTATTGGGCATCGCACGAACTATGGCACGGTGCTTGAGCCCTCGACTTAAGGTGGCCATGCTCGCTCCAGCAACTATTGAGAGGACAGTTTGCTCCGTGCCCAAAAGACCCTCCAACTCAGCCATAACCTTCGGGAGAGTTTGCGGTTTTACAGCCAGAACCACAACATCGCCCTGCTTGAGGGCTTCTCGGTTGCTGGCCGTCGTTTTTATCTCAAATTTTGTCTTCAAGAGTGTCCGGCGCTGGGAATCGAGGTCGCTGGCCCATATCTGTCTCCTTTCCGTCACACCTTTTGCCAGAACCCCTTCAACTATTGCCTCACCCATAACGCCGCTGCCTATAAGAGAGATTTTCAATTTTGCCAACCTTTCATCAATATTCCGTCTCACCCAAGAGGCTTTGTCTCTCTGGACTCCTCTTCTCAATACCTTGAAGGTTATGATGTCCAAGGCTGGGTTATAGCTGGATTATATCAGAAAGGGAAGCTCCTGTCTTGGGTTATCCTGTACCTAAAAACAGCGATTGACCACGTAGGGCAGGTTTCCCAACCTGCCTGCCCGCAACGGTCGGGTTAGGAAACCCGACCTACAAATTCAATCGCTATTTTCGGTTTGTACGGATTCCCCGCGAAAAGCGCAGACGCCTGCGGTGTGGGCCCTAACAAACGCCGCAGGCATGACAGCCGCTGGGGGGGCACACGGGGAATTCCTTGTGCCTTTGAGATCTCTCCATCTCTGCCTTAAGGAACTCGGAGCTTATGCCTGAGTCCACCGAGTCCCAGGGTAGTGCCTCCCCGAGTGGGAAATAGTTGCTTACATATGAGTTCCAGTCAAGTCCGCACTCCTCCATAGCCTTGTGCCAGATGGAAGGGGAGTTGGCGGGCAGCTTCTCCAGAACGTTTGCCAGCTCTCTTCCGCCTCTGGACAGTATGCACTGCACACTGCCCCACTGGGGGCTATTGGCGTGTACTTTTATGCCCTTTGGCTGGAGGCTCTTGCGGATGGACTCTATTCTTGCATTGATTATCTCAACTGGAGCCATGGGGAGCCATTGGAAGGCGGTGAAGGGCTTTGGAACAAAGGGCGATATGTCAAGAATAATGCGAGTGGGTGTCTGAAGTCTCTCCAGTATGTCTTTTCCCCGCGAGACCAGGTGAATAATCCCCTGGATGTCCTCATCGGTTTCTGTAGGAAGCCCCACCATAAAATATAGCTTGAGCTGCTGAAACCTGAACCTCCCCACCTTTTCGAAAGCCTCCAGTATCTTTTCTTCGGAGAGGCCTTTGTTTATTACCCTGCGTAGCCGCTCGGTGCCAGTCTCTGGTGCTACGGTTATGTTTCTTGCTTTTCCCTTATCCAGGGCTTTTAACAGGTTGTCTGAGAGACTATCGGCCCTGAGGGAGCTTAATGACACCTTTGCGCCCATTTGGTGGAGGCCTCCCACCAGCTCCTCCAGGTGGGGATGATCTGCAACGGCGGCTCCCAGAAGCCCCACGCGATTGGTTAGCTTCAAACCTTCCTCGGCTTGGCCCAGGAGGGTTCTTAGTGAACGAGGTCTCATGGGTCTGAATAAGTATCCAGCCATGCAGAACCGGCAGCCCCTTCCGCAACCCCTTGCTATCTCTATCGTGAACATATCGCCTAGCTCCGTTTCCGGGGTGAGAATAACAGACGTGGTGGCAAAGGAGTCAATGTTGTGAACCCATTGTCGGGCCACGCGCTGGGCACAGTTTGCCCCTGGGACGTATACCCCGGGGAGTTCAGCCAGGGTCCCTAGAAGTCTATCCCTGGGGTGGTGTATCCCCTGGTGGAGAGCGTCCATAAATGATGGGAGAATTACCTCGCCCTCTCCTATAGCGAGGGCATCGAAGAAAGGTGCCAGGGGTTCGGGATTTGTGAAGACACAGGGCCCGCCGGCGATCACCAGCGGATGGCTTTTGTCGCGCTCATGGCTATGCAGGGGAATACCTGCCGATCTTATAAGCTGGACGACGTTGAAGTAGTCCAGTTCGAAGGAGATGGAAAAGGCAAGCACCGCAAAATCGCTCAAGGGCCGCTGAGACTCTAAGCTCAGGGGTTGTGCAGTAGAGCTTCCGCGCTGTTTTGCGGCTAAATCCTCCCAGAAAACCCGTTCGCAGACAAATCTCTTGTCCCGATTGAAAAAGTTGTAGATGGTTTGAAAGCCCAGATTGGACATGCCAATGTAGTAGGAGTTGGGGTATATGAGGGCTACTGGAATCCTGCCACCCCAGTCCTTGAAAATGGCCCCCTTTTCGTGGGAGAGCCTTCTTTTCGCTTCGCTTGTCCAGCGTCCTATCATATGTGTACTCTGCTTGAGGGAGGGGGATTTTCTTCAGCCTTCCGCAGCGCCCAGAGAATACGCTCCGGGCTCATGGGGAGCTCTCTCAGGCGAACGCCGCAGGCGTTATAGATTGCATTGGCGATGGCGGCGGGTGGTGCAACTATAGAATTTTCCCCCGCTCCTCTTATGCCGAAGCGGCCATCCGTGGCGGGCACCTCCACTATCTGGGTGTTTATAAAAGGCACGTCCAGGGCAGTGGGCATTCGGTAGTCCAGGAGGCTTGCATTCTGGAGGATGCCGTTCTTGAAGATGTATTCCTCCCACAAAGCCCATCCGATGCCCTGGGTGGAGCCACCTTGCATCTGTCCCTCCACCTGGGTTGGGTTAACCGCCAGGCCTGCGTCCTGAATGACGGTATAATTCAGGAGCTTGACCTTTCCTGTATCCTTATCTAGCTCCACATCGGCTATATGGACGCCGAAGGATGGGGCATGGAGCATTCTTGAGATAGAGCCCTTTCCAATGATGGGACCTGCGCCCTTGACGGCTGCCATAGTCAGCTCCCCGAGCGACACGCTTTTCTCAGGAGCACCTCTAACCCAGAAGCGCTTGCTGGCATATTCTATGTCCTCTGGATTGGACTTCAGGGTTGCTGTAGCCCTCTGCTTTAGCTGGGAGAGGACGTCCTGGCAGGCCCTATGAACAGCGTTGCTCATCGTATAGGTTATGCGACTTCCACCCGTTACGTCGGTGGGGATGGCTGTGGAGGTGTCTCCCATCACGGCATGCACTTCTTCTATGGGTATACCAAACTCCTCGGCGGCGATCTGGGCCATGGTGGTTCGTGTGCCCGTAAGGTCTACGGAGCCCAAGACCAGTTCCAGGGTGCCATCGGCGTTGAGACTTATGTGGCAACTGGAGGTGTTTGTAGCACCCCGCCAGAATCCGCAGGCTACACCTCTGCCTCGGTTGCGCCCCTTGAGCCTGCTTGTGTAGCTTGGATGATTCTTTGATTGCTCCAGGACCGTCTTGATGCCCACTCTTGTTAGGGGCATTTCGTTTGTCAGGCGGTCCCCCTGACCCGCAGCGTTCTTAAGCCGGAAATTCAGGGGGTCCAGGTGCAGGGCCTCGGCTATCATGTCCATCTGCTGCTCTACGGCGTAGGCTATTTGTGTCCCTCCGGGTGCCCTGTATGCTGCGACCCTGGGGCTGTTGGTAACCACATCATATCCTGTTATCTTGAAGTGAGGGAACCTGTAGGGTGCAAATCCCATAATGCACCCGAAGGAGACGGGAGAACCTGGAAAGGCTCCGGCATCGTAAATCAGGGTTGCCTCTAGTGCCGTGAGAGCCCCACTCCTGGTGGCTCCCATCTTTATGGTGATGGCAGAGGGTGAGCCTGGCCCCGTAGCTCTGAGAACCTCATCTCTGCTCAGGACAATCTTAACCGGGCGCCCCGTCGTTTTTGAGAGGAGGATGCAAATACCGTCTACCCATGGCCAGAGCTTACCCCCGAAGCCGCCACCTATCTCCATGGGTATGACCCTGATCTTATTTGAGGGAATGCCCAGTAGAACTGAAAGCTGGTTTTTAACTGTGAAATAGCCCTGACTGGAAGTCCAGACTGTGACGTTGCCATCGGTGTCTACTGCCGCCACTGCGGCCACGGGCTCTAGATACCCCTGGTGCACCATCTGCGTTCGGAAGGTGTTTTGCATGACGACCTCGGCCTCTGCAAATCCAGCCTCGATATTCCCCCTCTCGTACTTGATAACAGAGGCGATGTTGCTTGGGGTTTCGTCTGTCTCCCCCATGACCTCCTGGGTGTAAAGGTCTGGGTGAAGGAGGGGCGCCTCTTTTCTCATGGCCTCCAGAACATCCATAACGGGTGGGAGAAGCTCGTACTCTACCTCTATTAATCTTATGGCTTCCTCGGCGGTGAAAGGGTCCAAGGCAGCTACCGCCGCTACAGGATGGCCACTGAACAGGGCCTTGTCCCTGGCCATGACAAGGCGGCTCAAAGCCCACATATCAATGCCTTGCTCGGCGTGAGGTGCGAGGGAGCCTTGGGGCAGGTTG
>JACPPT010000059.1 GCA_016190815.1 Chloroflexota bacterium | reverse complement strand
TCCCTGTTCTTCCCCAACCGCTTAGCAATGCGGCTCTTTGGCACCCCCTGTTGGTATAATTCCCAGGCTAGTGTAATCAGTGTGAGATTCGACATGTCCATGAGCATACATGGACTGTCGGATTTCTACGGCAACATTGCGGAGGGCCATGCCTCCAGCCGGGAAGGCGGGCAATCCAGGAGCGCGAGAACGCTTTGTTGCAGTGGGTGCAGATTATATTGGACTTCACCAGCGCGCTCTGCGCCGTTGGCTCGGTGAGCCGTGCGGAAGCTCTGGATTAACGTTTGCTGGCGGCCTGCTCCAGCGGAACCTTGCTGAGCCTGCGGGCATGGGTCTGTTTCAGTACGATGGCCAGGCCTAACGACAAGACAGCCAGAGCTATGAAAGTCACAAAACCCTGGGCATAGCCTGCATTGCCCTGCATTATTACAAAAAGCCCCATCAACGGCGGTATGGCAAAGCCGCCGAACGCCCCAAGACCTCCCACCCAGCCTGCGGCACCACCTACCGCCTGGGGGACCTCCTTGGGCACGAGCTTGAATACGGCTGCGTTGCCGACTCCCATTCCCAGCGCCATAAGGATTTCAGCCGTGACGGATAGACCGTAACTGCTGGAGACGGTCATCAGAATGCCACCAACCAGCATGGTGAGCAACGCCAGGATGAGTGTGGTTTCCCCGGTTAGCCTGTCTGATATAGCTCCACCTACTATTCGGATTACAGAGGTCAGGATGGAATACAAAGCTGTAAGAAGGCCGGCTGTAACAGCGCTTACCCCAATGAACGACTGCCAGTATGTTGGTAGCCATGCAGTGAGGGCGATGAAGCCGCCAAAGGTTGTGAAGTAGATGAGAACCAGAGACCAGGTTCTCCAAACTCTTGCTGAAATCACCAGGGTTTCCTTGAGGGTGCCGGCAGGGAATATCTCCTGTCCGTGGTTACGGGCCATATCTCTTGCCTTATCCTTTGACAAGCCCTGGTCCAGCAGTTGGAAGTACCAGCAGTTGCGTCCTGCAAGGTAGTAGAGAGCCGTGCCTGCGACAAGAAATACCAACCATGCCAGGTAGGAACCAGCAAGACCCCAGGAGCTGAGGGCGATGGGCAGGATGAAGGAAAATATCCCAGGAGCCATGTTTCCGGCTCCAGCGTATGTGCCCAGCGCAGACCCCTGCCGGGCCTGAGGGAACCAGTAGGAGACCTGGCCTATTCCCACTGAGAAGGTGGCGATGCCGGCCCCGCATAGCACGCCCAGCAAGAGGAGCAAGGGATATAGACTGGCGGTTAGCCGCGCCGGATAAAGCAGGTAAACCACCAGGGTTAGCCCCAGCATCCCCAGGATGGAGAGGACCAGAAGCACCAGGAAAGGCTTTCGTCCTCCTGTCGTGTCCACCCAGGCAGAGAACGGGATCCTTAGCAAAGAACCAGAGAGGGAGGGCGCTGCTACCAGCAGGCCGACCTGCTGGGGACTTAAATCCATAAGGGTCTTGAACTTGTGGGCAGTTGGACCGAAGAGGGCAACAGCCGCAAATCCAATGAAGAACCCGAGAGTCGCACCAAAAAGTCCTGTAGTGGGGCTACCTTTTAACTTATACATCTAGTAAGCCTCACAAACTAGATTTCGCCTGACCGGGGCGTGTCCGTCGGTTCCAGATCACCACCTGGTATGAGCGCCACAAGTAGGTGATGGGGAAGGTGAATATGTGGATCAAGCGCGTGAAGGGAAACAGGGCAATGAGCAGGAAACCTCCTAAAAAGTGCAGCCTTACCAGCAGGGGCAAATTTGCAACGGACTGAGTGTCGGGGCTTAGCTTCGCAAGGGAGACCAGCCAGGGCACAGCCGTGTGCAAGTACCAGCCTGACCCCCAGCGGTAGAACAGAGCAACCCAGAAACCCAGGGCTATCTGTCCCAGCAAGGCAATCAGAAGCACCCAGTCCATGGTTGAGGTAGTAATGAAAGCCTTGGCGCTGACCAGTCGGCGCAGGAAAAGCACCAGCAGCCCGAACATCGCTACCAGCGACAGCACAAGGCCGGTAACCTCCAGGGTGTAAAGGCGCACCGGTGCGGAGATTATATTTGCCCAAACTCCAGGAAATAGAAACACAAGCAAATGTGCCAGCAGTATTATGATCACTCCGTAGTGCCACGGCACAGACCCCCAGAAGAGGGCGCGGTTCTCCAGAAACTGAGAAGAAAAGCTGGAGTAGGAGAAGCGGTCGGTATAGTAACGGTATAACCCGGCTAGAACAGCCATGACAACTGCAACATAGGGAAATGCCACGAGAAGCAAAACGTCATTCATCCCTTACCTCCCTTGTAGAAGCCCCCTTTGCTCCCGCCAGTTCGTCCGAATTCATTTGCTTTTCTAACACCATGCGCAGAGCCTCCACCGCATACTGGTATGCCTTTTGGCTCCGTTTGCGACCGGGTTCGGTTTCTTCGTCCTGCATTCCCTGCAACATCTTCTCCAGCGCTGGTATGACGGCATCCTTAAGAAGCTCCTTATTTAAGGGTTCGTCCTCGCTTGTTGCCAGAAACTTCAGCATCACTGAGACGTGGTCAGGCAGTTCCTTGTCCTTGACTGTAAATCCTTGCGCTCTATATCGCTCTTTCAGTTCCAGCAAGAAGACGCTGCGCTTGTAGCTTTCTCCGAGGAGGTGATAACTTACGTATGGGTAGCAGCCCGGATGCATATCGAAGGATTCGGTGTACTCCTCCTCAAGCCTACCGAGGGGTTTTTCTTCCACATACTTACGGAAGCGGTCAAGCATCGCCGAGGCCTCTGGGTTTTCAACCAAAAGCAACGCTTGGCATTCGCCTAGTGTCTCGCCAAGACCCGGTCGAGGGTACTCCAGGATGTCAGCGAAGAGACTCAGAATACGCTTTGAGGTTTTCAAGTTGGCCAATTCTACCATCTCCG
Organism: Chloroflexota bacterium; assembly: GCA_016190815.1. Taxonomy (GTDB): domain Bacteria; phylum Chloroflexota; class Dehalococcoidia; order JACPPT01; family JACPPT01; genus JACPPT01. The sequence continues at coordinate 3,001 of JACPPT010000059.1, read as the reverse complement.
CCGGGCTGGTTTGCGAATGCCAAAGCCTGTTGCCAGCTTGTGTCCAAAGGGGTCTTCTGTAGTCTCTATGGCCATCTCACGAGCTAGGGGAGGAATGACAAACCGCTCTTCGAAGGATGGCTTGGAGGTGAGTTGAAAGATGGCTTGGACCTCCTCCGGCGTGGTGTTTCCCTGTTCCAACGCCTCTTTCATCTCTACCTCAGAAACATCCCTGACTCGCTGTGCACGATTATACACCCGAACAGCGATGAGCTTCCTATACACAGCCTCGACTGCCTTTTCATCTCCTGCGGCAAAGATGTTTGCCATGTAGCGTATGGGAACTCTAGACTTTTCCAGGGAGCTGATCAGGGGTGCAAGGCCTCTGCTTTCTGCGCCTTCAATGTCGTATCGACCGTTCCTCACTGTCGCAATAACTGGCAGCATGGGTGGCACGTAGAAGAGCATCGGCAGAGTGCGGAATTCGGGGTGAAGGGGCAGGGCTATCTTCCACTTCTTGACGAACTTGTAAACCGGTGATTTCTGAGCGGCCTCAATTACCACGTCTGAGAGGCCATTGGCTTTACCCAGGGCGATGACTCCTGAGTCAAAGGGGTCAAGAATTGTGGCCATCTGGGCTTCAAGTACCTTGTCATCTGGTGCTGAGGCTGCTTCTTTGATGCGGTCAGCATCATAAAGAAGTAGTCCCAGGTATCGGATGCGTCCTACGCAGACGTGGAAACAGGCAGGGGCATGTCCACTCTCCAGTCGTGGGTAGCAGAGGATGCACTTCTCGGACTTGCCAGTGGCCCAGTTGAAGTAGACCTTTTTGTAGGGGCAGCCGGAGATGCACATGCGCCAGGCGCGGCATTTCTCCTGGCTCAGGAGAACGATGCCATCTTCGCCACGCTTGTAAATGGCGCCAGCGGGACAGGCTGCCACACAGCCCGGGTTGAGGCAGTGGTTGCAGATACGGGGCACATAAAAGAAGACCAAACGCTCAAGTTCATTCAGTTGGCGGCGTTCCTCCTGTGTCAGGCCATGCAGGTTGGGGTCATTCCTGGCATAAACTGGCGAGCCACCCAGATCGTCGTCCCAATTGGGGCCAGCCTCAATGTCTGTGGGTTTGCCGGTGACCATAGAGATGGGGCGAGCAACAGGTTGGTCATCCCCTTCTGGTGCGTTGAAAAGTTCTTCGTACTGGTATGTCCAGGGCTCATAGTAGTCCTGCATTGTCGGCAGGTACGGGTTGAAGAAGATGTTGGCAAGCCCGGCTAACTTGCCTTGAAGTCTAAGGCGAAGCTTGCCCTTGGACAGGTCCCATCCGCCTTTGTATTTATCCTGGTCCTCCCACAGGGTGGGATAGCCAGTGCCAGGTTTTGTCTCTACATTGTTCCACCACATATACTCGGTGCCTCTTCGGTCGGTCCATATATTCTTACAGGCGATGCTACAGGTGTGGCAGCCAATGCACTTATCCAGGTGGAAGACCATTGACACCTGAGCTCTAATATCCATGCTTGAACTCCCTTCCACACTCTGGGCTGGTTACCATACCAGCTTGTCCAGCTTCTTGACTACGACATGGGTGTCCCTGTTAAGACCGGTGGGGCCCCAGTAATTGAAGCCATAGGTGAACTGGGCATAGCCACCAGCCAGCTCAATCGGGTTGATGCGCGTGCGGGTCAAGCTGTTATGTCCCCCACCGCGCCGACCTCCTCGCACCTGAGACTTGGGCAGAGAGATGGTTCGCTCCGGTGAATGGTAAATCATGCAGGTGCCGGCCTGAACGCGGGCGCTTACCGCCGCACGAGTGACCATCACACCGTTGTCATTGTAGACCTCTACCCAGTCGTTGTCCTTGACCCCTATTTTTTCAGCATCCTTATCGTTGAGCCAGCACGGCTCTATGCCTCGAGAAAGGGTGAGCATTCTGTGGTTGTCATAGTAGGTCGTGTGAATGTGCCACTTGCCGTGAGGCGTGATGTAATTGAGGACAATGCTCTGCTCCGCCTGCGTGCTCTTCAAGATGTCTTTTGTACGTTTGGGGTCGAGCTTGGGCTTGTAGGTTGGGAGATGTTCCCCGAAGTCCAAATAGTACTGATGGTCCAGATAGAAGTGTTGACGACCTGCAAGGGTGCGCCATGGCACAAGGCGCTCAACGTTGATGCACCATGGTGCATAGGCCCGGCCGTTGTTCACCATCCCGCTCCAGCAGGGGCTTATGAGAGTTCGTCGAGGCTGGCGGGTGATGTCGCCGAAGGTCATGTTTACTCCCCTTACAGGCTCGGCCAGATCGGCCAGAGGCACACCAACCCGCTCCTCTTCATGTTTGAAGGCTTCATGGGAGACTTCGCCATTGGTCTCCGGGGCCAAGTAAAGCACCAGGTTTGCCGCATCCAGGACGTCCTCTAGGCTTGGGTGCTTCTCTCCGTTCCACGATACGCATCGCATATGCCATGGGTTTGGCGAGATGCCCACGGGGTTTTTGAGAAGCTCATCGTAGAAGCGCTGAATGGGGATCTGGACGCCATTGCCGTTGACGCCATCCTGGCGAGCCTGTGGGCCAAAGGAGATGAAGCGGTTGTACAGGTTAACGTAGTCCCGCTCCGCCACCCGTAGGTGGGGCATAGTCTTGCCTGGAATGAGGTCGCACTCGCCCTGGGCCCAGTCTCGGACCTCGGGCTGGGCAAGCTCGTCTGGCGTATCGTGCATAAGAGGTATGGATACCAGGTCATTGACTGGCTCAGGAAAGACTCCGGCTGCCAGTTCGCTTACCCTCTTGGCGATAGCCTTGAAAATGTCCCAGTCACATCTTGCTTCCCAGACAGGCGGGACGGCAGCCCCCAGGGGGTGGACAAAAGAATGAAGGTCGGTCGTATTCAAGTCGTTTTTCTCGTACCACATGGCGGTGGGTAAGACGATATCGGAGTACAGTGCCGAGGTGTCCATGCGGAAGTTTATATCCACCACCAGGTCCATCTTTCCACGAGGGGCTGGTTCTCTGAAGGTGACTGTTTTT
>JACPPT010000061.1 GCA_016190815.1 Chloroflexota bacterium | reverse complement strand
GCAGGTCGGCTCAGGCATAGCCGAAATTCTGGGGATACCCTGTGTAACCTTTGCCAAGGGCGTGAAGGCAACGGATGGCAAGGTCACGGTGGAGAGGGTTGTGGTCAATGGCTACGAGGTGGTGGAAGCACCTGTACCATGTCTCATTACGGTGAGCAACGAGCTGGGTGAGCCCCGGTATCCCACCCTTCGCGGAATAATGGCCGCAGGGCGAAAGCAACCCATAAAATGGAATGCTAGCGATTTAGGGATCGATAAATCGAAGGTCGGTGCCGCCGGCGCTCGAACAAAACTCCTCCGTCTATTCGTACCTGAGAAGGTCTCCAAGTGTGAGATCGTAGACGGTGATACCCCCGCCGAGGCCGGCAAGAAGCTGGCTCTTAAGTTGAGGGAAGCAAAGATAATCTAGTATGCGTCCAGCTTTGAGGAGGTTTGTCTCATGACTGATTATAAAGGGGTCATGGTTCTTGGCGAGGTTGCCGATGGGAAGGTAGAAGCCATTACAGCGGAGCTCCTGGGAGCTGGAAGGTCTCTCGCCGACGCCCTGGGCGAAGAGCTCTCTGGCGTTCTCCTCGGAAGCAACATAGCGGGATTGTCCAAAGATCTCATAGCCTTTGGGGCCAACAAGGTTTACACCGTTGATGACCCATTGCTAAAAGAATACCAGACCGACGCCTATGTGACTGTTATACAAAGGGTCTGCAATGAAGTCAAGCCCAGCATTCTGCTTATTGGGCAGACCATAATAGGCAGAGACCTGGCACCCAGACTGGCCTTTAGACTGGAAACCGGCCTCGCCACTGACTGCGTTGATCTCCACATAGACCCCGCATCCAAACTGCTTGTCCAAACCCACCCTTGCTATGGAGGCAACGCCAGAGCCCATATCGTCTGCCCGACGGCAAGGCCCCAGATGGCAACCGTTCGAGCCAAAACAATGACACCCCTGGAGCGGAATGACTCCCGGACAGGCAGTGTAATACCTCTTCAGGCCAATATAGATCAGTCTGCCCTGAAAACCAAGGTCCTAAATAGAGTCAAAGAAGAGGCCGCAGGCATACGGCTGGAAGACGCCCAGGTTATTGTGAGCGGCGGCCGGGGAATGGGCGGGGCTGAAGGCTTCAAGCACTTGGAGGAACTGGCCAAGATTGTAAAGGGCGCCGTGGGAGCAAGTCGCGCCGCCTGTGATGCTGGATATGCGCCAGCATCGGTGCAGATTGGTCTCACAGGCAAGATCGTTGCTCCCAATCTATACATTGCTGTGGCGATTTCTGGCGCCAGTCAGCATATGGCCGGGTGCTCCGGCTCCAAAGTTATTGTGGCCGTCAACAAAGACTCCGAGGCAAACATCTTCAAAGAATCCCGCTACGGAGTAGTAGGTGACTACAGGCAAGTCCTGCCCGCCTTCATCGAAATGTGCCGCGAACTTGTGGGTGCATAGCGGTTGACCGCGCAGGCCCATGCCTAGGATTTGGGGGATGGGAATGGATAGCGATTTCCGCCTAGACATAGGGGAAGTGGGTAGAAACATTGAAAGTGCAGAGGTCATAAGCCTCTACTTTCCCCTTTTGAGAAAAACCCTTCTCATGGACACTCGCCACAACGGGGGTGAGGAACCTATGATAAAGGTGGTGCCCATGGTGGACTCCGTGGAGGAGCGCTTTCGCAGCTTACGCAAATTGAGGCCCAGGCTGCCAAAGCCGGATAGCATCACCGTCATACCCTGGCCAAAATACGTTGGAAGCATCGTCAGACTCGGAATATGGGACAAGATTGTCCAGCGTTTTGTGGCCACAGGCCATAAAGAGGCAGTCAAAGCCTGTGAAGAAGCCCTTAAAGATCTCCTCGAGTTCGAGAAGACCGAGCTTGCCGCCGTCATCAAAGGAGAGCACTACTACACCCTCTGGGAAGCCAAAAAATAGAAGAGACCAGAAATCCCCCCTAAGGTTTTTTCGTAAAGCCTCAGGTTTCAGCTTTTCTCGGCAGTCTTTTTTGCCTCAGCTATTATCTTCTGGGCAATATGAGCTGGGACCTCCTCATAGCGGGCGAAGGACATGGTGTAAATACCCCTTCCCTGGGTTATCGACCTCAGGGCCGTAGCATATCTCAACATCTCGGCCAGGGGAGCATCGGCCTCTATAGTAGTGAGGCCGTCCTCCGGGAACATCCCCAAAACCCTCGCCCTTTTGCCATTCAAGTCGCCTATGACATCCCCCGTGAAGTTGTCAGGAACGGTGATCTTAACGTTCATAATGGGTTCCAGGAGAACAGGCTGGGCTTGCATTACACCTTTTTTCAGGGCTTGCAAACCTGCTATTTTGAAGGACATATCCGAGGAGTCAACAGGATGGTAGCTTCCATCGTATAGAGTGACCCGCAGGTCAACCAGAGGATAGCGAGCCAGAACGCCCTCCGGGATGCCCTCCGAAACCCCTTTCTCTACCGCTGGAACGTAGTTCCTGGGGACAGCACCCCCCACCACCCTCTCGGTGAACTCGAAGCCCGAACCTCGCGGTCGGGGCTCCAGCTCCAAAAAGACGTGACCGTACTGCCCGTGTCCCCCGGTCTGTTTCTTGTGTTTGTATTCGGCCTGAGTCTTTATGGTAATGGTCTCTTTATATGGAACCTTAGGCACATCCAGATTTATGTCTACGCCGAACTTTCGCTTCAGCCTCTCCGAAGCAACCTCTACATGAGCATCCCCCATGCCTGAGAGAACCGTCTCGCCGGTGTCCTGGTCTTTATGCACTCTGAGGGAAGGGTCTTCATCACAGAGGCGTGCCAGAGATGACCCCAGCCTATCCAAGTCAGCCTTAGTTTTAGGGTGGACTGCAACGCTATATGGTGGGTTAGAAAACGGTATGGTCTCGAAGATCAATGGCCGCTCTTTGAGACAAAGGGTGTCTCCTGTGCTCGTTTCGGATAGCTTGGCCACGGCTCCAATATCGCCTGCTATGAGCTGAGGCACAGGCTCCTGGGTCTTACCCCTTACGATGAAAAGCTGGCCTATCCTTTCGCCTGTGTTTTTCGTGGCGTTCCATACCTGAGAGTCGCTGTACATCGTCCCCGAGAAGACGCGAAAGAGAGACAGTTTCCCCACATACGGGTCGGCGCTTGTCTTGAAGACCAGAGCAGCCAAAGGTGAATCCCCATTTATACTTATCGGCTCCTTCCCTTTCGTCGCAAGATTGGTTGCCACTACGGGGGCAGTGTCCTTTGGTGAGGGGAGGTATTGACATATCGAGTCAAGAAAGGGAGCAACACCTATGTTTTGCAGTGCAGACCCCAAGAAGACGGGAACAAGCTTTCCCTCCAGGGTACCACGCCTGAGCGCCGCTTTAAGCTCCTCCACCCCTATTTCCTGTCCCTCCAAGTACTTTGTCGCCAGGTCGTCATCGGTCTCAGCTATGGCCTCCACAAGAGCGTCTCGGAGCTTCTCCGCCTGAGCTTTCAGGGGATCTGGCACCTTCTCTTCCCTGTCCTTAAGGTAAGCTTTGAGGGTTATAAGGTCCACCAGCCCTTGGAAGCTTGTATGTGAGCCAATGGGCATCTGTGCCGCCACACATTTCTTCCCGAACTTCCCTCTTATCGCCTCCAATGTTCGGTAGAAATCTGCGTTCTCCCTGTCCATTTTGTTTACGAAGATGAGGCGAGGGAGTGATCTTGAATGGGCATACTTCCACATAAACTCCGTTCCCACCTCCACCCCAGAAGCTGCGCATATGACTATGATCGCTCCATCCACAGCCCTGAGTGCTGCTATGACCTCGCCAACAAAGTCGGCGTAGCCAGGTGTATCAACCACATTTACCCTGTTCTCCTTCCATAGAAGAGGCAACATAGAGAGTTGCACACTGGCTTTGCGCTTCACTTCCTCAGGGTCGTAGTCGGATACGGTGTTGCCGTCATCCACCCTGCCCAGACGGTTCACAACGCCTGCGCTATAAAGCACCGCTTCGGAAAGGGAAGTCTTTCCGGCACCGCTATGAGAAAGGAGGGCGACATTTCTAATGGCCTCGGTCTTGTACTGCTGCATGTGAACCTCCTTCCATGTAGAAAAGCAAAAACATTTTAGCCTATCGCACCCCTGACCGCAACCTTTGTAGCCCCCTGCAGGATTGTGGTATCCTTATCTGAAACCCAATGAAGAAGCTAGCTAGCACAGCAACCCTTGCCGTTCTCGTCCTCCTGAACCTTCTCATCGTGGGCGATACAAGAATCGAGGTCGATAGGTTCGAGGAGGTTGCAATGCCCTACTCATACAACATCCTCCTGTGGGAAGCTAAAAACCTGCCCAGTTTATGGCAAAAGGGCATTGTATCGACCTTTCGAACGACCTTCAGCCCGGCTCTCAGTGATGTTAAGGAATACTTCCGCCTGGGTCAAGAGATAGAAGCTCTAAAGCAAACTCCTCCAGGCGACGACGGTTCCCAGGAGGGCCCGACCCAAAGCAGGCTTCTGGCACTGGAGAAGCAAAGGGCTTCTTTAGAGGCTGCGGTTGAGGATACCCTGGCCAAGCAGATAGCAGAGGTCTTTCTTGGCGAGGGGCTGGGGTTCACCATCCCATTCTTACGCACTTCTTTCCTGTTTCCACCCGTTGCCTTTCAATTTGATAATACCCCCTACGTTTTCGTAGTCTCTCCTCGAGAGAGAATAGATCTCCTCGAGACGCGCCTTCTCAAGACGGACCTGACAGTTGCCGACATGGACGTCATCGAGGCCCAGGTGGAGACGATAGGCTTTTCCGCCATAGTGGAGGGCACCGGAGGAGTAGCCACATATCCCAGCATAGTCCCCCCAAGGCTGTCCCTCCGAAATGCTATTGCCAATGCTGCCCATGAATGGGTTCACCAGTACCTCTTTTTCCACCCTCTCGGCCGCAACTACTGGACTAACAACGAGATGACCACTATCAACGAGACCATCGCCGATATGGTGGGAAACGAAGTGGCAGACTCCATCTACCCGCGCTACAGCTTGATGGCCGGGCCATCGCCTTCAACGAGCGGAAATGCCAAGGCAGATTCAGGCTTCGATTTCAATGTTGAGATGCACAATATAAGGCTTACTGTGGACGAGCTTCTCTTTCAGGGGAAGGTCCAAGAGGCCGAAAGCTTTATGGAGGAAAGGCGAAAGGCACTGGCCGCAAAGGGCTATTACGTACGCAAGCTGAATCAGGCCTACTTCGCCTTCCACGGCACGTATGCTGACACCCCAGCCTCCACAAGTCCCATAAATGAGGAACTGGCCGTGCTAAGAAAGAAGAGTAAATCCCTTGGTGACTTCTTGAGCAAGGCTGCAAATTTTTCCAGCCATGAGGATTTAAAGCAGGCTCTTAATGATCAACCGTAAATAGCTGCTCTCGTTCATAACGATGGGTGACACTGGTAAGATGTTCCTGATCACCTGGAGGAGTACAGGATTGCATCATACCACAGGAGGTGCTATACTATTTGTGTAGGTTGTTTAACATGAAAGTGGGTTTCGCCCACTTTTTTGTTAGAAGGAAGGAAAGCCATACCTAGGTTAGCGCCGAAAATGAAGAGCGATTTTCTAATCGCCGTTACACAATTGGCGGCGGAGAGAAACCTGCCAAAGGAAGTAGTCCTCAGCGCCATTGAGGCAGCGCTGGTTTCTGCTTACAAGAAGGACAGCCAGGGAACGTCCCAAGAAATCGCCGTCAAGATAATGCCAAACACCGGCGAAGTTAGAATATTTACGCTTAAAACCGCAGTGGAGAAGCCCGAGGACTCCCAAAAGGAGATCTCCTTGGCTGAAGCACGCAAATTCAAAAAGGACGCAGCGGTGGGAGACGTAATAGAGTTCGAAACCACTGCCCAGTATGGCGGAAGAATAGCCGCTCAAACAGCAAAGCAGGTTGTAATTCAGCGCTTGAGGGAGGCGGAAAGGGAGCTAGTCTTCGCCGAGTACTCCCAGAAAGAGGGGGACATCCTCAGCGGGGTAATCCAGCGGGTAGAGCCCAAGCAGATAACAGTGGATCTGGGCAGGACGGAGGCAGTGCTTCCGGCCTCGGAGCAGGTGCCCACCGAGCGCTATAGAGCTGGACAAAGGCTCAAGTTCTTTATATTGGAGGTAAGCCGCACCAACAAAGGGCCTCAAGTTGTGGTATCCCGCACTCACCGCAACCTATTGCGCCGCCTCTTCGAAATGGAGGTGCCTGAAATATTCAATGGTATCGTGGAGTTGAAGGCCATCGCTAGAGAGCCAGGCTACAGAAGCAAGGTGGCTGTCTTTGCCCGTCAGGATGGCGTCGATGCAGTAGGCTCCTGTGTCGGGATGAGGGGCATGAGAATTCAGAACATCGTCAACGAGCTTCAAGGTGAGAAGATAGATGTAGTCCAGTGGCATTCAGATCCAGCCTCTTTTATAGCCAATTCCCTCAGCCCAGCACAGGTGCTTAAGGTAGAAGTTAGCAATAACGAGAAAACAGCGACCGTTGTGGTGCCTGATAAGCAGCTCTCTTTGGCTATAGGAAAAGAGGGGCAAAACGCTAGGCTCGCTGCCAAGCTAACCGGATGGCGCATAGACATAAAGAACGCCACTGAAGCCGAGGAGGCAGAAAAGGCTCGGAAGGCCGCCCTGGAAGCTGAGAAGGCAGCAGCCGCTGTACTGACTCCGGAAGAGGCACCCCCTGCAGTGGAGGAAGCTGCACCTGTACCTCCACCTCCACCTCTTGAGGAGGAGGCTGTGCCCGCCGAACTGGTCCTTGAGGAAGAGGTGGAAATGGAGCCTGTTGCCCCGGCCCCTGAGGAAGTGGAGGAGGGCGAAACCCGGGCTGAAGAGGTATGGGCTATTCCAACTGCGCCTTTGGAAAAGCCGCAGCTTAGATTCGCGGAGGAGATTCAAACACTCAGACCCCAGAAATCTAGCAGCAAGGCGAAAAAGGGCAAGAAATCAACGAGAGAGGGGCAAAGGGAGATCCCCAAGGGCAAGAAGGGGCGCAAGCAAGCAATCCCCTCCATTGAAGAGAAAGACTACGAAGAATACCTTACCTAAATACAGGAAGGACACAAGGAGACTTGAAGGTTACAATAAGCTCAAACCAGAGAGCAAGAATGAAGCGCCTACCCCAGCGCACATGTGTTGCCTGTAGAGAGGTCAAGGCAAAAAGGGAACTGGTGCGCATAGTTAGAACAGCGGGTGGAAGCATAGAGGTGGACACCACAGGCAAGAAGGCTGGGCGCGGAGCTTACTTGTGTAAATCAAAGACCTGCTGGGAAACGGGCATAAAGAAAAACCGGCTGGAGCATACCTTGAAGACCAGCATAACATCAGAAGATAAGGTCAGGCTTCTGACCTACGCTGAGACTCTTCCCGGAGGAGTAAACTCAAAGGGGGTCTGAACCGCCAGACCCAAAAACTGTTCCTTTTGGATTCACGATATGAAGGGAATCAGATATGAGCCCAAAGATGCCTCGCCTGGAGAAACCTCGCCCAACGGAGGAGCTTACTACAACGAGCTCCACACCTGCAACGTCTGCTGCAGAAAGCGCTGAGAAGCCACCTCAAAAGTCAGTAGAGCTACCTAAGGCGCTCACAGTGAAGCAACTCTCCGACCTCCTGGAGATCAGCCCTGTAGATATCATAAAGCAGTTGATGCGAAACGGTGTCATGGCCAGCATCAACCAGATCATAGATTTCGACACGGCCGCAGTGGTGGCAGCCGACCTTGGTTTCGAGGCAAAGGAGCTACCCAAGGGGAAAACCGAAGCCATCACCTCCATCTCAGGCAAGAGGGTAGGGTTTGCTGAAGATATAGACTCCCTCAAGCCACGGCCACCTGTTGTGACCATTCTAGGACATGTTGACCACGGCAAGACCACTCTTCTAGATGCTATTCGGGAGAGCAATGTAATAGCTACTGAAGCCGGGGGCATAACCCAGCATATAGGCGCCTATCAGGTAGAGGTCCATAGTCAAAAGATAACCTTCCTTGATACCCCTGGACACGAGGCTTTCACTGCTATGAGAGCCAGGGGAGCTCAGGCAACGGATATAGCAGTCTTGGTGGTGGCTGCCGACGATGGTGTAATGCCCCAAACAGTGGAAGCCATAGACCACGCCAAGGCAGCAGGTGTGCCCATAATTGTAGCTATAAACAAGATAGATAAGCCGGGAGCCAACCCGGATAGAATCAAACAACAGCTATCCGACCACAGCCTCCTGGCAGAGGACTGGGGCGGCAATACCATAACCGTACCCGTTTCTGCCAAGAAAAGGGAGGGGATCTCCGACCTTCTGGAAAGCATACTCCTTGTAGCCGAGATGGCCGAGCTCAAGGCAAACCCCAATCGCCCCGCCACGGGCGTCATCCTGGAGGCCAAGCTGGACACCACCAAAGGCCCTCTGGCAACAGTCCTGGTCCAATCAGGGACCCTGGAAGTAGGAGACTGCGTGGTTGTGGGCGAGACATGGGGTAAGCTAAAAGCAATGTTCAATGATAAAGGTAAAAGAATCAAGAAGGCAGAGCCATCCACCCCGGTGGAGATTCTGGGCCTCAACAACGTTCCCCAGGCAGGTGACACCTTTGTTGCAGTCTTCAACGAACGAACGGCCAAGGAACAAGCGCAGGAGCGTCAGGGGGCAAGGGAAAGAGCTGCATCTCAGCCTCTGAAGCCCAGGACTATGGAACAGGTTCTCGCCCAAATAAGAGCTGGAGAAATCAAGGAGCTGAACGTCATCCTCAAGACGGATGTTCAAGGAAGCGTTGAACCAATACAGAACTCCCTGGAGCGACTGGAGGCAGAAAAAGCCAAGGTGAAAATAATACACACCGGGAGTGGGAGTGTAAGTGAGAGCGATGTCCTCCTAGCGGTGGCATCCAAAGCTATGATAATTGGGTTCAATACTCACCCAGAGCCTGGCGCAGTAAGACTGGCCGAAGCCGAGGGGGTAAGCATTCGCCTGCACAGCATCATCTACGAGCTTGTGGAGGACGTTAATAAGGCCCTGGCAGGACTTTTGGAGCCTACCTTTAGAGAGGTCATCGAGGGGCACGCTGAGGTAAGGGCGGTCTTCCAGGTAAAAAAGACCAGGGTTGCGGGAGTCTTTGTAACAGATGGCAAGATAACCAGGGATGCCTCCGCAAGGGTGCTTCGAGGTGGCAAAGCTGTATATGCGTCCACTGTGACCAGCTTGAAACACTTCAAAGAAGACGTCAAGGAGCTTTCTTCTGGATTCGAGGGCGGTATAGGGATAGAGGGCTTTGGCGACATCCAGGTGGGCGACATAATAGAGGCGTACAGGAAAGAGCGGGTGGGGTGATGCTATCTAGCACCTGGATTCCAAAGGAGGTAATGGAAATGTCATGGCGTACTTTAAGGATAAACAACCTCCTGCGGGAGGAGATCAGCGACCTGCTGCAACATCAAGTCAGAGACCCAAGGCTCGGCCATATTGTAAGCATAACTGAGGTGGAGACTTCAACAGACCTCCGGCACGCCAGGGTTTTCATAAGCGTTTTGGGCACTGAAGAGAACAAAAAAGAGGCGATGGAAGGCATCGCCACAGCATCGAACTTCCTCAGGCGAGAGCTGGCGAGACGCCTATCCCTGAGACGAATCCCAGAGCTCACCTTCTCTCGAGACGACTCCATAGAGCGGGGCACACGCTTACTTAAGCTCATAGACGAAGTATCCAAGGACAAGCATCCCGAAGCTCGCTAGGCAAATTGAGCATCAACGGCATCCTCAACATATACAAGCCCCCTGGGAAAACCTCCTTTGAAATAGTTCGCCTGGTAAAGCGCCTGAGCGGCCAGCGAAGAGTCGGACATGGTGGCACCCTTGACCCCGCAGCAGAAGGCGTTTTACCTGTTTGCATTGGTCAGGCAACCCGAATGACCAGTTTTCTCGCAGAGTTCAAGAAGGTCTACTCTGCAGAAGTGGTTCTAGGGGTATCCACAGATACTTACGACGCCCAGGGAGTCGTCCTTCAGGAGAAAGACCCTTCTTATGTTAAAAGAGAGCAAGTGGAGGAAGCGCTGGCCGCCTTCCGTGGAACCATAGAACAAACTCCACCGATGTACAGCGCAGTGAAATACGGTGGCAGGCGCCTCTACGAACTGGCACGCCAGGGAATAGAGGTAGAAAGAAAGAAGCGCAAGGCTTACGTATCCAGCTTGAAACTGGTGGCATGGACTCCCCCCTCCCTCACCCTAAAGGTGGAATGTGGCAAGGGGACATACATTCGTTCCATAGCCCACGACCTGGGCCAGCTTCTGATGTGTGGCGCACACCTCAAGAAACTGGTGCGCTTGGCGTGTGGCCCCTTCCAGCTTGATGACGCCATAGCCATATCTGAGCTTCAAGATTCCCTTAAAGTGGGCTACTTGGAAGAGCTACTCTATCCTCTGGACATAGTCCTGCTCCATTGGAAGGCCGCCATAATAGGACAGAACCTGGAACACTATGTCCTCAACGGTCGCCATATCAAATTTGGAGAGCATATCTCAGGACAGGAGCACCCGCAGCAATGCCGAGCATACACACTTGATGGTCGCTTCATTGCCTTGCTCAACTTTGACGAAAAAGGGGGAAGCTGGAAGCCAGTCCGGGTATTCCTTCAGGAGACGTTCGTCACCAATGAAGGCTCAACCTGAAAGCATGGGGAAAGCCCAAGCAAACACCAATTTGGGGTCAATTGCACACAAATGTGGCTTTTTTGCCCTTTTATATCTTGACAGATAGCAGATATAAGGTATATAGTCTAACGTGAAGTATTGGAAAGGAGGTAGCCGATGCAAGCCTATTGCTTCAAGTGTAGAGCCAGAAGGGAAATCGAGAATCCCATCTCAGTAACCTTGAAGAACGGCAGGCCTGCCACAAGAGGAGTCTGTCCAAGCTGCGGTACCAAGGTATTCAGAATCGGAAAGGGCCGCTAAAAAGTAAAGCAGGCGAGCCAAAGGTAACAAAAAAGAGAATACTTCTAAATAGGCCAGTTAGTAAAGCCAGTGCTATGGCTTGTCGCCAACAGGGAAGCCCATTCGTGCGAGGAGTGTTAGAGGGTTAGATTCGAGAGCGGTCCTTATTTCCTCCCTCTCTAAACCTGCACCCTGAGCGATACTCTGAGCTAGAGCAGGTGTCAAGAGGTCCTGTGGCTCGTGAGCGTCGGAGTTAATGATAAGTTTTGCCCCTGCCAATCGAGCTACCTTGACTATATGTCCGTTGGCCAGGGAGTGTCCTCTTCTGGCTGATACCTCCAAGAAGATACCATTGGCTGCTGCTAGTTGTGCCTCATGCAAACTCAAGATTCCCGGATGGGCCAATATGTCAACATGGGGTGACTGAACAGCAGAAAGATTAGTCCCAGGTTCAACCGGTTCCACAAAAGTCTCCCCGTGGACGATAACCAGGCGAGCCCCCAACTCTTTGGCTCGCTTTGCTATTTCAGGGATAGCCTTTTGTGGAACATGGGTTAGCTCTACCCCAGGAACAGCAATTATCCCCCAATGCTCTGAGGCAAAAGCACAGTCCTTAGTCAGTTCTTTTATAAGTCTTTCCAGGTGGCCCACTCCAGCGTGGTCGGTAATAGCGATGGCAGCATATCCGCTTTCCCGAGCCCTTCGGATGAGCTCTATTGGAGAAAGACTGCCCTCACTGAAGAACGTATGGGTGTGGAAATCATATATCACGTCTTATTGCCCTCCCCTTCTCAAGGAGAGTTCTTCTCAAAGAGCCATTCACAAGGGGATACATATTTACAACAGATGTAAAAGGATACCATAAAAGCGTATCCTAGGCAAGTTATTGATACACCCGGTTCTGCTCGATAAAGGTGGACAGCTATGAGAAAAGATGATAGGTTAGGTGTGTGCTTGGCATTGATGCACTTCTTAGTTTTATCCTTGAGAGGTTATGGGGTCTCTTGATGTTTATTCTACGAAAGCGACCCAAAATGGTTTTGCATCCTTTGGTCTTCGGCCACTATTCAGGTGGGCGTTCCGTTGAACCTCAAACTCGTCTTTATGAATGGATATTTACTATACCTGTTACTGACAAGGCGAATATAGGGATTACCGACTTGAAATTGCGGATAAGACAAGGGAGAAGGCAGATGGAGTTGCTGCCATTAGGTTTATCAAAACCATATCTAAAACCGACGACACATACTCAGGACTTAAACCTTGTATTCCGAACTATCGGCGGTTTGCAAGGAGGAACCCAGGCAGAAGACGAAGAATGTACCCTTATGGTCGAAGATGGAGATGGCTGTTTATACCAAATTCCCCTTGGGGTCTATACCGAGTAAAACCAATTTAAGAGGATAGTATTATGTGCAACAAATACCGCCTCCTATTCCCAGAAAAGAACGAAAAGGAAGCTAGGTTATCCTTACCACCCAAGCGTGCTACTAAACTTACACTTCCCCAAGCCCATCTTGCGCAGGTTACACATACGGAGAATGTCTACGTTATCTGTAAGTTCTGTGGTTCGGATAAGGTTGTCAAATATGGAATTGTTGAGGGTGTTCAATACTACTGGTGCAATAGTTGCAATCGGAAGTTTGTTGCTAACAATGCCCTTCCACGTATGCGCTACCCGCCAGACCAGATAGCTTCAGCCCTCAATATGTTCTATGAGGGGTTATCCCTTAATGAGGTTCGTCGGGAACTGCAACACAGGCATGGGGTATTGCCTTCTGATTCCACAATCTATGAATGGGTAGTTCGATTCACGAAAGTAGCAGTTGAAAAGGCACAAGATGTCAAAGTCCATATAGGTAGTGTTTGGGTGGCCGATGAGACGGTCTTAGAAGTGGACGGCAAGAATATCTGGTTTTTCGATGTCTTAGACGACCAGACCAGATACCTAATAGCTTCGCATCTGTCCTACAGTCGCACTACGGGGGATGCCAGAATCCTTATGGAAAAGGCGTTCAAAGTTGCAGGGCATACGCCAGAAATTGTCATTACAGACAAGCTCCAAGCCTACTTGGACGGCATAGAGCTTGTATTTGGTGCAGATACCGAGCATATCCGTTCAAAGGGATTTGTGGTTCAACCCAATACGAATCTTATAGAGCGGTTTCATGGGACTATCAAGGAAAGAACAAAGGTTATGCGTGGAATGCATAATATGGAGACGGCCAAGCTTTTCATGGATGGTTGGCTGGTCAACTATAACTTTTTCCGTCCTCATGGTAGTCTAAAAGACAAAACCCCTGGGGAAATGGCCAAAGCGCATTACCCCTATAGGAGTTGGAAGGATGTTACCACAGAAGGGCATATCCCTACGGAGATACGCCTTGTTATTAAGGAATCAACTTAAATCGAGTAGAACCCAGCCTGTGTACTAGTAGAACCCAATGGATCCTTGCCTTGACATTATTGATAATTATTGTTAGAATAATCTGAATAACCTTTAGGAGATGTGACCGTTCCCCTAGAGAAAAGGGTTATTTAAACAATGCAGAAAGGAGATGAGATGCCAAGAACAATTATGCCTGTACCTGTACCTGTACCTGTCCTTATAGAGAATGTGAGGATTCCTCGCAAGTAAAGGAAGGAGATTAAAATGGCAAGAATACCTATACCCATGAAGCCCCAGGCGGATGTTCTAAGGTCCAGAGAGTTTATGTTGTTGGTGGTAACCGGGTTCTTAATTTTAGCCGTCGCTGTCCTGGCGGTGTTTGTCAATGACAGACTCGTAACCAGGAGCGAGTTAGAGGGAACCGGGTTCGGGGGACTGGTGCAGATAGGCCCATATATAAGCTATTCGGAGGAGATCTCATTGCCAGCTTTTATAGAGGGCTCTGCATACAGCGTTGATATATCCATCAAAGATGACACCCTCGTAGGAGCAGGCGGTGTATTCGCTGGAACTCTGGAGGTCGCTCAGTTTGCGAGCACAATAGAAGAGACCGCATCTCAGGCTTTCATCGCGGACTCTGCATATGCATTTGATCTGTCGGTCAAAGATAACACCTTAGGAGAAGAGAGTGCTGCATTTTCAGCTCTCGGCGGCATGATGGCAGGAGGGATATTCTCATATGCAGCTCCTATGGAATTTCCAGGGGAGAGCACAGCATATGCAGTTACTGAAGGGACCACCATGCCAGAAGAGAGCATCTTGTATTCAGCCCCTTCAACTCCTGAAGTAGAGGCCGAGTACTAAAAGCGCATCCCAGCGCTCCATGTTGTGCCTTATTGTCCCTTTTTTCCCTGGGGGAGCAGATGGGGTTGGGCGAAGGAGGCTCCTTTCTGGAGCCTCCTTCATTTTATGGGCACATGACGGGTCGGCTGAAGACAAATGTTTACAATAGATGTGGCAACCGGTGCCGAGGGCGGGGCTCGAACCCGCATGGACTCAACGTCCAACGGATTTTAAGTCCGTCGCG
>JACPPT010000057.1 GCA_016190815.1 Chloroflexota bacterium | reverse complement strand
CTTGCCTTCAGGTCAGCTAAAGCTGCGTCTAGCTTGGGAAACCGCCCTTCATTTATACGAGTGCCGGAGTCCGCCATGCTGAAACGCGAGCGGACAAGCGGCAGCACCTCTTGAAACAAAAAAAAGAGCGCAGTGAAACCGAAAATGAGAAGTAAAAGATGTCCAACAAAGATCCCTTTAGCTATTTCTATGATCAACCAGTCATCTAGCTTGAAGAGAACAAGTCTTTGTCGGAGAGATTCTCCCTCTCCCAATAGGCGAGTCAGTTGATATATAGCCCAGTAGACACCCGGCAGAATTAGAACGAGCAAACGAAATTTCAGTGCTACTTCAGGGGTCGAGAGGTGCCATAGGCGAAGCAGGCTTTCCACCACCACGGCTATGACCAGAGAGTAGAGGAAGGTCAGAGCCATATATTCCCCGGCCAGAGATTGCAGAAACTCCATCTTAAAATATTCCCCAATTAGCGTAAGGGTCTCTGCTTCCTTAGATGATTTTCCCCAACTCAGATTATTATATCTCATTGTTAGAAGGAAGAACCTTGACTGTACGAAGCTAGGAAGTATTCTCTGAGAAATGTGTGGGGCACGGTGGTAACAGAAAGCAGAGAGAAGCCCCGCTTCTCTCTGCTTTGGGTGCGGATTCCTTGTATCAGCTCTCCTGCTTCTTTCTGGATTCCACCTCATGCTCCAGAGCGGTGAGTTTCTCCTCTTTCTTCTTGCGTCGTCCCCCTCTGGCCAGGTAGGCTTCCCCGGGTCTCCAGCTAGGAATAATCGCCTGCAATATCCCCAGGCTCGCTGCCTTCAGCGCTCGTCCCACTCGCAACACTATAAGCTGTGCCACCAGGACGATGGCTATGAAGGGGACGAAGATCACGTACAGCAGCCCAAGGAATGGAGCGGCAATAGCTGCCAGAGGCGTGCTCAGATAGGGTGCTTCCGGCTTTCCTGGGAGAACGCCTCCTCCCTTGGGTATGCTGACAAACTCACCAGTGGTCAGCCCAACGTAACTTCCGCTCTCCGCCCATTGTCCGCCACGGCGCACTAACGTCTTCATTTTTTCCTCCTTTCCTTTTGCTGCATTCTCGTCATCTCTCTATACTCATTGTAGATAGCAATGGATATGAAGATAATGGATAATTCACCCTGTTTGAGGCAAAAAAATACTCTGTTTCTATGCGGGAGATCGAGGAGGTGAAGAGCGAATAGCTACAGTTGAATCAAGCCTTTGCGGATGGCGAACTTTACCAGTTCAGTGCGGTTGTGCACGCTCAGCTTCTCCATAATATTGGCCCGGTGGCCCATAACTGTCTTGATGCTGAGGGTGAGGAGCTCGGCTATCTCTTTGTTGCTATGTCCTTCAGCCACCAGCTTTAGCACCTGCTTCTCTCGGTCGGTCAGCTTTTCATACACGACTTCCTCTTCCCGGGGGTTCTCCGTGCGCAGATACCCTTCTATTACCTTGCCGGCGATGGATGGATAGAGGAACGCTTCTCCTCTGTGCACCGCCCTTATGGCCGATACCAGCTCGGTGCCCGCGGCTTTCTTTAGAACATAGCCAGCGGCACCAGACTTGAGGAAGCGATATATGTATTCCGGGTCGTCGTACTGGGTGAGCACCAGTATCCTGGTTTTGGGGCTCAATTTGCGAATCTCTAGAGTGGCCTCCAGCCCACCCAGGCCCGGCATGGCTATGTCCATAAGAACGATATCCGGGGTTAGCTGGGTTGACTTCTCCACCGCCTCCTTTCCATCGGCTGCCTCTCCCACGACCTCGATGTCGTCGTGAAGCTCCAGCAGTTTTCGTACACCTTCCCGGAGGATGGTATGGTCGTCAGCAATAATCACTCGAATCCTGTCCATTCCCTCACCCCCCAGCAGGCAATGGTACTTCTATTTTTACCCTGGTTCCACTGCCCGGCTCGGAATCGATGGAGAGGTTCCCCTCCAGCAGAGCTACTCTTTCCTTCATCCCCAGCAGGCCAAGACCCGTACCCTTATCAGTGGTGCGGTCTAGAGCCTGGGCGTCAAAACCTTTGCCATCATCCTCTACCTCGATGATTATGCCGTAATCCGTAAAATCTACACTCAGCACCACATTTTCAGCCTCTGCATGCTTGGCTATATTGGTTACAGCCTCCTGAACCACGCGGAACAAAGCTATCTCTATCTGTGAGGGTAACCTTCTCTCTGTCCCACTCATTTCCACTCTCACCTTTACCCCGAGGGGGGACAGGCGCTCCTTGGCATACCACCTTATTGCCGAGAGAAGACCCAGGTCATCCAGAACCGTTGGGCGAAGGTCGAAGATCATCTGGCGTACACCGTCCAGAAGTTTTACGGCCATGGTCTTCATAGAGGACAGTTTGGCCTCCATCTCTGCTTCGGAATGGGGGGACATTGCCGCCGTGTCCAAAGCTACTGTAAGAGCTGCCAGGGATTGGCTTGTCTCGTCGTGCAACTCCCTTGCAATTCGTTTGCGCTCCTCTTCGTGTGCAGAGATGAGTTTGTGCAGCAACTCACCTCGCTTTGCCTGAGACTCCTCGAGCTCTTGAGTCCTTTCCTGTACCATCTTCTCAAGCTCCTCATTCCATTTCTGTATTTTGTCCAGGGACTTTCTAAGCTCCTCTCTCATAGCATCGAAGCTCTGAGCCAAGGTGCCAATCTCATCCCTGCCTAAAGGAGGAATGGAATCGGAAAGATTACCTGAAGCGATTCTCCTTGCCGCTTGGGTGAGCACCCGAATGGGCTTGACAATGCTCTGTGCCATACCCCATGTCAGAAGAATTCCGATCCCAAGCAGGGAGAGGCCGATGAAAAAGAAGCGTTGCTGCAAGCTCCTCACAGACGCCAGGGCTTCGCGCTCTGATTGCCTAACGACGACACCCCAGGGAGCAGATACGGGAAACCTCGAAAGGGGGAAGAAAGCCATTATCTCTGTCTCACGTGGCTCAGGCTGATCATCGGAGTGACAACTGTGACAGGTCCCTTGGGTGGTCTTTTGCTGCTGAATCAAGTTTCCAAGGACGCCGCGGTGGTCACTCTGATGCAATGTCCGACCCGTGTCAGTGCTAGCCAGGACAAACCCTTCTTTGTCTATGATGTCGATGTACCCCGTCTGCCCAGGGCTTACAGGCTGAATAGCTTTCTGGAGCGACTGAGAGGCAAGGTCTATATTACCTACTATAAGTCCGGCAATCCTTCCCCCACTCATTCTTGGGACCGCCACAGATACCATGGGTTCGTCTCTAGGTTCCAGTGTATAGTAGCTTGAGATGACTGGTTTGCCTGTGTCCAAAGCCTGACGAATGTGGGAATATCCCAGTAGGTTCTTGGATAGCTCGGGGCGGGGGGGCTCGCTTAGCAGTAATTCGCCCCTTTCGTTAATCAGGAAGATGCCGCCACTGAATATAGAACGGAGGTAAAGCTCGTGGGCCGCTTTTTGAAACTGAGCGATATCAACTTCCTCCGGGTCTGCTGTCAGCCCGATCTCGTTAAGGCTTTTTAGGTTCTCCTCAAGGGTATATTGAATATAACCAGCGGATGCCTGAGCCAGCCTTAGGTTCTGACGGAGAATCTCATCTACTCTTTCTCGCACAAGTATAAAACCGAAGATGCCTAACATCGAAAGCATCAGTAACATCGCCAGGGTTACCAGAACAAGGAGCCTTGCTTGCAAGCCCATTCTCATCTCTGTCTAACCCTGCTTGTAATCGATTTTGTGCGAGAGGCCTAGACCTTTTGCGAGCTATTTACAAACCTTGACAGTATGTTAAGGAGCCAACGTCCCTTAAAGCATCCAACTACGGAGAAACGGGGATGGGGCGGGGTAGAGAGTGATGCGTCTGCCACTGGGCAATAGCATCATAGTTTAGGGTCGCGGCAGGAGGGTTGGTCCTGCCAGCCGGTTTACCCACAGCCGGCTCTCCTTTGATGGACTTTACCAGAGAGAAAGCTTTTTTGATCTGATTTTCGTTGCCTTCAATGGAGAGCACGACGCAGCCTTCAGAGCCGCCGATCCCACCCGCAGCGATTGGCATTGCGTCCACCGCGGAGAGGACCCTGAAGGCCTGAACCTCGCTTACAACAAGGGCGTTGGGCATGGGCATAAGCCCGACAGGCAACCCGGTGCTGTATTTGAAAGAGAAGATACCAGTGGCTCGAGCAGCCTGGGCAACCGATGGGATGAGCTTCTCCAGACCAACGGGAACAATCAGGTAACTACCTCTCGGCAGGACTATGGGGAGGGCTTCACCTATGGTGCCCCCGGTTTCTCCTGCCACTAACACGCCGGTGTTACCTTCGGGGTCCACTGCATTGGCTCCCTTGATGAACACGTCCTCTGCCATAAATTCCTTGAGGGCTTCGGCAGGTGGAATGTTGACAGGCTTGCCCCTGCGAAGAACTATGGGGTTCATCCTGACTCCAGGAGGGTTTGAGCAAAGCTCGCCGTCGAAAATGACGCCAGCAGCGTAGTGGCACTTGGGCTCTATCTTTGCCTGCGTTATTTCCTCAGCGACAAAGGCGTTGGTGGTGCCTCGGGCAATAACCGTTATCCCCCGTTCTAAGGCTCGTCTAACCTCAGGCAGAGCTGCTACTCCTTTTGCGATAAGTCGCTTGGACTCGGCCGAAGTGAGACTGACCAATGCCCTTATGGAGCCATTCCTCGGTCCCTGGTCGAAGATTGAATTACTGTAAAACATTCCCCTACCTCCTTATCCCTTTTTCTAAGGCCTTATTCTAACACCGCAGCACACAATAGTGAATGGTCTAATCGCACTCCTGAGACAACCATATTTATCGCTCGTTGATACCTTGACCGCCGTGCGCTGTGAGAATATCATCAGCAGAAGATTGGTGATATGAGTATAACCAGACGCTCTAACGTCCGTGATAAGGGCCTCTTCATTTTAGGTGGCCTTAGCTCCGGTCATGGGATATTTCACTGGGTAACTCAGAGCTTTCTAGTCATGCTACCTGAAGTCAAGGCAGCCTTTGACCTCTCTCCATTACAGGTAGGCTCCATTACCACAACCAGAGAGATAGCGTCAGGGATAGTTGCACTCCCTGGAGGGCTGATAGTGGACATATTCCGGCGCTACAGTGGTCTTGTGCTAGCAGCCTGTATGGCAGGGTTTGGTTTGGGCTGGATGGTGACAGGTCTCTCTCCAGTATATCCCCTTGTATTGGTGGGTGTTGCCATAGCCTCAATATCCTCCTCCATCTGGCACTTACCCGCTATGGCCTCTCTTTCTTACCATTTCTCCGCAAGGCGAGGTGCTGCCCTTTCTTTCCATGGGATCGGAGGAAACGTTGGTGATGTCTTGGGGCCTGCGGCAACTGGACTCCTGTTGGGCATCCTGACCTGGCAGGGAATCATCAGAATATATGCAGCTATTCCCCTCTTTCTTGCCTTTGTAGTGTTCTGGTCCTTCAAGGATATTGGCAGAACATCGGATTTGGACTCTGCCAACCCCGACCTGCAAAGCCAAATGCAGCAGACCAAGAAGCTCCTGAGAACT
This sequence comes from Chloroflexota bacterium, assembly GCA_016190815.1. Classification (GTDB taxonomy): domain Bacteria; phylum Chloroflexota; class Dehalococcoidia; order JACPPT01; family JACPPT01; genus JACPPT01. The sequence goes on along the minus strand of JACPPT010000057.1, from coordinate 7,488 downwards.
CCGATGCTCTGGGGAATAATCCTGGTGGGAGGCCTTCGCGGGATGGCCTACATGAGCTTTATCACCTTCTTGCCCTTGTATTTGGATGAAGAGCTTGGCTTAAGCCAGGCATCCCGCGGTCTATACATGGGGCTTCTGCTATTGGTAGGCATAATGACCACACCTGCTCTGGGCTACCTGTCCGACCGCATTGGGAGGAAGATGGTTCTGGCCCCGGGCCTCCTGTGCCTGTGTATTTTCACGCTGCTGCTCGTATTTTTTGGAAAAAGCACCATGCTCGTGGTCATCTTAGCTTTGCTCGGGATATTTCTACACAGCGACCAACCTATCCTTACAGCGGCAGCGCTGGACATCGTTGGTAGTGTTGTGGCCACCACGACTCTGGGAGCGATCTCATTCTTCAGGTTCGTCTTAAGCGCCATTGCTCCATTAATTGGAGGTTTATTGTATGCAACGCAGGGAATCAACGCCACCTTTTACTTCTCAGCAGGGCTGTATGCTTTGGCTACCGCAGTCTTGCTGGCTGTGCCATTAAAGGCAAAGCCTTCTAGCATTAGTGGCGTCGAATCTTGAACAGGAATCTTGAACAGGGCATGGACAACTTGTGTTGTTTTTAGCATCAGGGCGCGATTTTATATACCTTCCCCGTAGCGCCCTGCGGGCCCTGCGCATCAGCGACCAGAACATATATCTCACCGCTGGCATCTTGCCCGAAGGCGCGGAGCCGGGCATTAAGACGGCCATTCGCGGTTGATGCAACTTTCAGTTCCTTCACCGTCCATACTCCTGGGGCAGCGGGACGTTTGGTGATGAAGAGCCTGCCATCGGCTTTTTGCGAGCTGGCACTGAAGTCACCGAAAATGTATGCCCCGTTGAGCGCTGGCAAAGCCCAGCCCCGGTACACGAACCCCCCGATAATCGCCGTGCCCTCGCCGCCGGCGCTGGTATTGGCGTATTCAATTATGGGATCGATGAGGGGTTGACCCCTGGCATCAACGCTGGCGCAACTCTGACGTGGCTGTCCAGGATTTGCCGGGTCAAAACATAGCGTGCCCTCTTTTATATTCCAACCGTAGTTGCCACCCCTGGTGACTATATCCACTTCTTCCCTTAACTGTTGCCCCACGTCACCGGCAAAGAGCTCGTGCTGCCCCCCCATGTCGAAGGACATACGGAAGGGATTGCGGAACCCGAAGGCAAATACCTCGTCTCTCCCATCCTTACCCACGAATGGGTTGTCCATCGGTATGTCGTAGGGGTCGCCTCCATCGACGTCGATGCGGAGAATGCTACCCAGGAGGGTAGTGATGTCCTGTCCATTACCGATGGGTGGATGGCCGAGACCTGCATCATTACCTGCTCCACCGTCCCCCAGGGAGATATAGAGAAAGCCATCTGGACCGAAGGTAATCTGCCCTGCGTTATGGTTGGACTGTGGCTCGTCCACCTGGAGGATTATCCTCTCTGAGGCGGGATCGGCTTTGCTGGGATTGCTGGGCATTACCTTGAACTCGGATATATGGCTGGTGTGGTTCCAGCCTTGCGGGCCGTTAGCCCGCAGAGGAGCGCTGTAGTAGACAAAGAAACGGCTGTTAGTATTGAAGGAATGATGGAACGCTAGGCCCAGGAGTCCGCGCTCATCGAAGTTAGGGTTAAGGCTTACCATTCTGGAGCGAAGGTCCAGGAAAGGCTCCGGCAGGCGATTCCCCTCCGGTGTCAGAATCCAGATGATGCCGGACTGGTCTACGACGAACAGGCGGCCTGTACTATCAGGCGGAGGAATCAACCCCACTGGAGAAACAAAACCGTCGGCTACAAGCTTCAGATTGACGGAATCCGGCAGCATCGACGAGATGGGACTATCCGTCTCGATTTCCCTGGCCAGCCTGGTACCGTCAGCAAGGATGATATACTCGACCCTCGCCGTCACTCCCACGGCCAGTCCCGAGTCGAGCACCGTGTTCTGGTTTACCTTGAAAGTCTGGCCGCCGATTGTACACGTATCCGTGCCCATGGACTCGATGACTCCAGTGAAATGGAAGTCCTGGGGTGTCGCCGCAATCGTTGGCACCAGCGTAGGTGTACGCGTTGGCTCAGGTGTTGGCGTCGGTGTGGGTGTGAGTGCAGGTGTAGATGTAGATGTTGGCGTGGGTACTGGCATAGGCGTCGCTGTAGGTGTGGGCGCGGCCAGCGGCTGCTGGCAAGCGACACCAGCCACCACGGCCAGCGTCAACACCAGAACGGCGAGACTCCTTTGCCGGAAGAGTGTCTGGAAGATGGTTCGCCTGGCACAAAAAGTCATTGCGGGCTCAGCGAAGCAATCTGGTGGTGGGCATTGTCTGTTCACTGCTAGCCCCACCCCAGATTCTTCGTCACTTCGCTCCTCAGAATGACTTTTGAGGCTAGGCCCAACCATTTCTTAGGAGTAAACCAATAAGTCATCTGGCTATGCCCTGGTGGACAGGAAGACACCGGACCCGCTCGGTGTATTCCTCCACTGCGATCAACGCATCAACGGTGTCCTTCACCAGGAGGTCGAACGTGCTGGCCTGTGTGACCACTATCAGGTCCGCTGGCCCTTCCACTACATCCACTGAGGCTACACATGGCAAAGATGCCAGCCTCTGCTGGACCAGGTCCAGGGCATCGGGCTTCACACCCAGGAGTATATAAGCCCGGGCCATGGTGGGCGTATTAGAGCGTACCCTCAGTGCCATCAGTGGGCGCTCCCCAGTGCGGCCGACTCTTTCTCTACCGGCTTTCGGGAGGCCTGCTCGTTGCGGCGGAGCGAGAGGTGCAATATGACTTCCTCTGCCTCTGTCAGGTAGTAGCCGCACTGCAAGCAGGAAATGTACGACCCGAAGGCGTCGTGGTCCCCATAGAGATCGCCATTAGTGCATCTTGGACACATTTTCAACCAGAGCATGTCCCTATCCCCTTTTACCTAATTGGGTATGATTCCTTTGGAACTTTCATACTGACTCAAACTCGACAGATCTGCGTCTGGATGCGCTGTCTTGCCCACCGTACCAGAGATTGGCAGTCTGTCTGCCGACGATGGCCAGAAGCGTCGTGCCCTACGCCGGGACAGGATAACAGTACAGCCTGGCCCTATGACAGCGCCTGGCGGGATGGTTACCCCCTTCTCAACGACGGTGACCTCCGGGCGCCCGGGCGTGAGGCCGTTCCCGATGCCAACGCAGGACAATTCACCCACATTCACCCCCTCATCAAGGATGCAACTGTCGACCACGCTATGTTTGCCGATAACACAGTTCGCCATGATGATGGAGTCCCGAACGATGGCTCCCGGCTCCACCTTCACCCCGGGGGACAGAATGGAGCGTGACACCTGACCTCTGATGGTGCAGTCACGGCTACCCAGCCAGCCCTCCATTGCGGCTGGCATTGCCCCTGACGGGTTGGCCCCTTCTGCTGTGAGCACAGGCCAGGCGCCGTCGAAGCTAAATGGGGGTGATGTTGCCAGCAGTTCCATGCTGGTCCTGTAGTAGGATTCCACTGTGCCAATATCTGCCCAGTGGCCCTGGAACTGGTAGGCAAACACCTCGTCAATCTCCACCATCCGGGGGATGACGGACATCCCAAAATCATGGGGCGAGGCGGGGTCTTGGGCATCCTCGGTGAGGCGTCTGACCAGAGCTTTAACATCGAAGAGATATATTCCCATGGATGCCAGAGGATATTGGGGGGTCTGGGGCTTTTCTGCAAAGCTCCGAATCAGGTTGGCCTCGTCGAGGTTCATCAGGCCGAAGCGATGTGCCTCCTCCCGGGGAATCGGAGTCGCTCCTACGGTCAGGGTGGCTCCTCGGCTGTTGTGGAAGGCAAGCATCTTCCCGTAGTCCATCTTGTAGACATGGTCAGCGGCCAGAATCAGCACCCGCTTGGCGCCACTGGCCTCGATGTAGTCAAGGTTCTGATAGATGGCATCTGCAGTTCCCAGGTATGATCCACGCGAAGGCTCCAGTACCTCCAACTTGCCTCCTTTGTCCAGCCCCCAGGCGCGGCCGTTCCCCAGGTAACTCCTCAGATGATGCCGATGATGATCGACCAGGACAGCTATATTATGGAGTCCAGAATGAAAGCAGTTGCTCAGGGTGAAATCGATGACTCGAAACTGTCCGGCGAAGGGCAAGGCTGGCTTTGGCCGCTCGTGACACAACACCCCCATCCGGGTGCCTCGCCCGCCGGCGAGGATCAGGACTAACACCTGATTCATGGTATGCTCTCCTCTCTAAATGTTTTTTGAACCGTGATGACCTAGAGGACACGAGCGCCGCGGTGCTGTTTTCTAGAAATTACTGTTATGCTATATCACTTTGGTAACCATGACGGTGACAAAAGTCACGGGAAGGTAACTTTTCTGTGACAATACTATCAACATTCCTTTCCTCATCAGTCTATGGATTCCCCATTGCAGACGAAAAGCCCATCGAAGAGCCGCATCAACTCCGGGGATCAAAGGGTTTTGTTCAGAGAGGATGATGGAGGACGTTCTGCCGAAAATAGCGATCGACCTGTAAATAGCCATGACACAGACTGGTGAACACCCCCTCTAGCTCCCCCTCTTATGCCTAAGAGGGGGAGAAGAAAGAAACTCAGGGGGACACCCCTTCGGCAGGCTCAGGGCAGGCCCCTGGAACCCCCGTCAAGGGGATTTTCACCCAGAGGGGGAGAGATCTCCCCTCGGGACTTCCCTTTTTATTCTTCTGTAGGTTGGGTTTTCCAACCCGACCGTCCAAGCGGGCAGGTTCGGAAACCTGCCCTACAGATTCATTCGCTATTCCTGGGGAGACAGGATTTCGTTCAGTTTTGGTTGAAGGGAGAATAACGGACGTCATTGCGAGGGCACAGAGTGGCCGTGGCAATCTCCGAATATGCAAGACATGAGATTGCTTCGTCGCATCGCTCCTCGCAATGACAGACAATTCCGACCGCTCAGGGCCAAAGGGCTCAGGGTGACATGAATGCGCCACTTTTGGGGCAAGGGGGATGGTTCAAGAGATTATTAGACGACCTCAGGATTCTTAGCTTTTGACCTGCCCTACTGCATTACCGAGGGGCACCGTGAAGAAGAAGGTTGTTCCCTTGCCCGGTGCGGACTCGACCCATATCTGGCCTCCATGAGCCTCTACCAGGATACGGCATACCCTCAGCCCCAGCCCCAATCCGGGTATCAGGTGCTTTTTATATACTTGCACCCGCTCGAAACTCTGAAAGAGCTTGAGCTGGTCTTCCGGGGATATGCCTACCCCGTGGTCGCTGACGCTGACAACCAGTTGAGAGTCCTGTTGACGAGCGAGGACTCTTACCTCGCCGCCCTTGGGGGAATACTTAATGGCGTTCTCGACCAGGTTATGGAGCACCAGCTCGATACGCACCCGGTCGACAAAAATAGCAGGAGCATCTGAAGGAATATCCACAACAAGGTGGTGTGTGTCCGACCTGGTCTGTAGCCTCTGTATCACGTCTCGGGCTATCTGGCCGATGTCACTCCGTTCTGTCTGGATAGCCAGGCGGTCGGATTGGTGGCGTGATAGTTCAAGCAAGTTATCCACGATGCCGGCCAGAACATCGGCATAGGTGGCGGCATCGCGGATGAGCTCTCTGGATTGCTCCTGGGGTAGACCCTCTGCCGTGGCAACGGAGAGGGCTCCGATGACGACCGTCAGGGGTGTCCTGAGCTCATGGGATACCATGCCAATGAACTCGTCCTTGAGCCGCTCCGCCTTCTTGCGCTCGGTGATGTCTTCAAGACACACGAGGACTCGTTTTCTCCCCGTATTAAGGAGGACTGTGGATAACAGCAAGACCACTTCTTGCTGTTTCCCTTCACGGAGGAATGAAAGCTGCCATTCCACGTTGTAGTGGCTGTTGCCTGTCTTCAATGTATCGAGCATAGCGAGGCGCGCTTTGCAGATTTGACAGGCAGGCGAGGACCCACAACCTCTGGGACCGGCGACGGAGTTAAGGCAACTGAGGGCGTTCCCGGCGGGCAGGCTGATAAGCTCCTCGGGGGAGCGACCGGCGAACCTTACCGCCGCGCTATTGGCTCCCAGGAGGCGCAGGTCCGCGTCCACCACCAGCGTCAGTACTGGGATACTGCTCAGGATTGCAGAAAGCTCGCTTTCCCTTTCGCGCAGCGCCTCCTCCGCCTTCTTGCGCTCGGTTACATCATGAACCATGCCTACTGACCGTATGATTTTGCCGCTTTCGTCCCTGACATGTTGACATCTTTCATGGACGTAACGCATTTCTCCGGTAGATTTACGGATTACCCTGTGCTCGATTTCGTAACTATCCCTTCCATCTCTGATTGAACTGGAATAGGCTGCATCAACCGCCGCACGGTCGTCAGGATGGACTGCATCAAGAAAGGCCTCGTAGGTGGCACCGAATTCCTGCGGCTCAAGGCCGAAAATCCGGTAGACTTCATCCGACCAGAACAGTGTATTATTGACAAGGTCAAGCTCCCAGCTACCCAGATGAGCAATCTCTTGTGACCGCTTCAAACGCTCCTCATTGGTTACCAGCTCACGGTATGCCTTCTGCAACGCCAGTTCAGCCTTTCTGCGCTCCACTATTTCCTGTTGCAACACATTCTTTGAGACGGTGATCCCCTTCAACTGCTCCGCCATACGGTCAAAGGCCCTGGCGAGTTCTCCCAGTTCGTCACCTGTTGTTACACCGACCCTGTGGTCAAAATCGCCGCTGGCTATAATCTCAGTCTCTCTGCGCAGCGAGGCAAGGGATGTGCTGAGGTACCTGATCAGCGAGTGCAGGAGCAGGGTGAAGAAAACCGAGACGACAACAATGAATAAAAAGATAAGGGCATTTATTATTCCCTGGGTCGTGACCATCTCAGCATCTACGAGGCTTTCAAGGCGTGATACATCCGACAGAGTGTAGCGCGACCTCAAGGAGATCTGGCCTGTCAGTTGACTCACAGCCTCCCTGAACAATGCAGCATCCCTTTGTGAATCAGGTTGCTCGTAGATGGAGGCCAGCTCGAGAAATAGCTCCTTCTGCGATTCAAAATGATTACGTATGCTGTTAACAGCCTGCCGTTGCTCCGCGTTTCGAGAGGGGAAGGTGGTGAGGCGCTGCATGACTGAATCATGCTGTAGCAGGAACTGCTGCTTCAGACGCTCCTCGGGATTAAGCACGTAAGAAGAAACCAGGGAGTTGATCTCGCTTGTAGCGAATAGGATCCGCTGAGATGTCCTGTCTTTCTCCTGGGCCTCTATTACTTTTGTATAGGAGAGGAAGAAGGCGAGGCCGATGACAAGTGCCATGGAGACGGGCACCAGCACGGCAAGCTTCAATTTGGTATCTATTTTCATAGTCTGTTCCTATTTGCCAGCTATCGTGACAGCCTCAGGCCACACCGCTCTTAAGCCGTCGGAATAAATGAAATCCAGAAAGTCGGGAAGTCCTTGGTCACCGCTGGCCTCTCTCCCAGCCATCCAT
>JACPPT010000054.1 GCA_016190815.1 Chloroflexota bacterium | reverse complement strand
TTTTTATTGCTATTAATGTTGTTCATACTTTCATAATAAAGCATTTTCAGAGCAGAGAGCAATAATGAAATCGGACACTTGCAGAACAGAAATCAGATAAAAAATGGAGCTGAGGTATCAATAGGTGGTACTACCAAGGACTTTGAGTTGGCCTTTAGTCTTAGTATTTAGTAACTTAAAAATCTATGTTCATAGCTCTGTTAGGGGTTCAAACATTGGTGTATCGGAGAGAATCAAGAAATCGCATCATCTCAATTTTTATTTCAGAATAATAGTCACTGTACCAGAACATGTGGTTTTCTGCTTCCGAGATTAAAAGTGTGTTATTCGAAATGTGGTCTGCTAAAAATTGTGGATGACTGAGGTCAACACTACCATCATACTTGCTGTGTATTATCAAAGTTGGAGCAATTATTCCTTTTAGTTCACCAACAGTGTAGTGAATGTCATTAATAAAACCATGTCCTGAGCGTAACTGTTTAAGTATGTTTATTAGGGATGTTCGTTGCTGACCCCGGATAGTCTGCAAGGCATCGTTCGGCGATTTGGTAGATAGGCTGCGAAGCATAAACTTAAGGGTAGCTTGAGGAAACAGCGTAAAGCTGGTATGTATGATAGCCCAGGTTATCTTCTCAGTTACGGAGTTGAAACCAATGTGAGCTAAACGATGGGTGTTTGTATCTGGCCATCCATCGTGGCCGACCGCCGACTGCAAAATCAAAGCGTTTACCAGTTTTGGATGTCGTTGCGCAAACTGTAATGCTGTCGGTCCTCCTCCTGAGATACCTACAATAGTCACGCTCTTTACATTTAAATCCAATAAGAATTCCGCCATCGTATCGGCAAAATCAGCAGCCTTTTTACCTGCACTAAGCGGAGTTTTCCCATAACCGGGGCGGGAAGGAATTAGGACTCGATAATCATTTTCTACGAAGACAGATTCGCCTGAATCAGAGGCCGCCCGCATATGACCGCCATGGAATAGTAATATTGTATTCAAACCGCTACCGGCTTCACGGTATTCAATTTGTCTCCAATACTTGAGCATCAGGAATATTATAAAACAACGAGGGTTGTAGTGGTTAGGGGAAGTCATCCATAACGTCTTAGTAAGATGGCAGCTAGTTCACTGAGTATAGACAAAGGTTTAACAAAAAGTGGAGCTGGGGGGACTCGAACCCCCGACCCCCTCAATGCCATTGAGGTGCTCTCCCAACTGAGCCACAGCCCCACAAAAACGCACTCTACTATAGCAAACCCCATCTACATTTTCAAGCCAAGGATGTTGTCCGAGATCGGCTATTCAATCTGTAGGTCGGGTTTCCTAACCCGACCGTCGCGGGCGGGCAGGTTGGGAAACCTGCCCTACGGCGGTCAATCGCTGTTTAAGGATGTTGACAGGCTCTTGCAGTCTGCTATATTTGAACGTCGGAATTCCTTAAGGAGCATAAGTATATATGGCTTTCAGGGATGGGTATGTTTCCGTAAATGGGTTGAGGCTTCACTACCTCGACTGGGATGGGAAAGGCCGACTCCCTGTTGTGCTCGTTCACGGGCTGACCAGCAACGCCCATAGCTGGGACCTCCTGGCGGAGTCTCTCAAAGGCTCTCATCGTGTCCTGGCGCTGGACATGCGAGGCCACGGAGAAAGCGAATGGGCAAAGGACGGCAAATACAATATAGAGGACCTCCTTTTGGACATGGAGAGCTTTATAGATGCCCTGAGGCTTGAAAGCTTTGTCCTTGCTGGACATTCTATGGGCTCCGGCCTTTCTGTGAGATACACCGCTCGCCATCCATCCAGGGTGGAGCGGCTCATACTTGTGGAGGGGAATCCCAATGCGCAGCCCTCGCCCGGTTGGCTCAAGGGGATGTACCTCGTGAGGGATATGCCCGACGAGTTCGACTCCCTGGAGGAGGCGCTGGCGCATATGAGGAGGTTCTATCCAAGAGCCTCGGTGGAGGTGGTGCGCCATCTGACAGAGCATAGTGTTAGAAGGCTGCCCAGCGGAAAGCTCACCTGGAACTGGGACCGTTTCTTCAGGGAAAGGATGCGACGGGGGGAGCTGCCCAAGCGCCTGGACTTATGGCCTTTTCTTGTAAAACTAGACTGCCCAACTCTGGTCTTTCGAGGTGCAAGAAGCACCAACTTCCCCATGGAAATTGCACGGAAAGTGCTAGCGCATATCCCTAAGGGGACTCTCGTGGAAATACCAGGAGCCGGGCACCCCGTGCCTCTGGATAACCCCACGGCCTTCAACGAGGCTTTTCTCAGTTTTTTGAATGGTCGTTAGTTTTTCAGGAGGAGAAAGATGCCTGCACCGCTGGAAGGAATCAAGGTTCTGGATTTGACTCGTCTTGCCCCTGGCCCGTACTGCACCATGATCCTGGGCGATTTGGGTGCGGATGTTCTGAGAATAGAGGAGACAGGCGTCGGCGGACGCCGCGCGGCTTCCCCTCAGGACCAGAGGTTTGTCCACTGGCTCCACAGGAGTGAAAGAACTGCTGCCTATAATGCACTGGGGCGCAACAAGAGGAGCATCGCCCTCAATCTGAAGATGGAGGAGGCAAGGCAGGTATTCTACAGGCTGGCCGAGGGGGCTGATGTGGTGGTGGAGGAGTTCAGGCCGGGAGTGGTGAAGCGGCTGGGAGTCGACTACGAAACGCTGAGCAGAATAAACCCCAGAATAGTCTACTGCTCCATCACGGGATACGGGCAGGACGGGCCTTACCGGGACCGCCCTGGACACGACATAAACTACATCTCTTTTTCTGGTGCCCTGGAGCTCATCGGTGAAGAGGGACGCCCCCCTGCCATACCGCTCAATCTCCTCGCTGATTACGCCGGGGGAGGCATGAACGGTGTCATAGGGATTCTGGCAGCCCTTCTGGCACGGGAGAAGACGGGGAGGGGGCAATACATAGACATCGCCATGACGGACGGCGTTGTCAACCTCCTCGCTGCCCACTTTTCCACTTATCTGAACACGGGGGTTTTAATCCATCGGGGAAAGGACAGGGTGAACGGGGGCTGGCCTGAATACAGCGCTTATAAGACAAAGGACGGGAAGTACATAAGCCTGGGCTGCCTGGAGCCCTGGTTCTACGAGAATCTGTTCAAAGCCCTGGGCCGAGAAGACCTCATCCCCTTGCGAGCCGACGAGAGCAAGATGGGGGAGATTCGGGCCTTCCTGGAACGCGCAATAGGGACAAAGACAAGGGATGAGTGGTATGAGCTTTTCTCTCGGGAGGACATCTGCGTGGGCAAGGTCTACACCATGGACGAGGTGCTCGAGGACCCGCAGGTGCAGCACAGGAATATGGTGGTGGAGGTGGAGCACCCGACGCTGGGGAAGGTGAAGCAGGTGGGCATAGCCGTCAAGCTCTCCGAGACGCCGGGGCGGATAGAAAGGACAATGCCCCTGTGGGGTGAGCACACGGACGACGTGCTCAGGGGGCTGGGATATAACGAGCGGGGGATCCAGGCCCTGCGGGAGAAGGGAGCGATAAAGTAGGGTTCGGCCGAGTTCGAGTCCTGCCGGGGGAGAAGGAAAGGCTCGAATCTGAAGCTGTGCCTGCCAGACTGATTTTGCAAACCTTTGAATTAGAGGCATACAGGCCAGCACCAGGCTCCATGGGGAGAAGAAGTCAAATCCTCAGATAGTGCTAGCTCTTGGAAGCTTGCCATCGCCTGAAGAGCCACAGCGCCAGGGACAGGAAACCCAGCACAAGGAAAAGCTTGGGGCTAGGCCGAAAAATGGCGGCGATGATAACTGCCGCTGCCGGCAGAAGCCACCAGGCTGTCCATTGCCTCGGCGTCGCCCCGGGCGCGGGGTCTCCCTGCCGCCGCGGTCCCGCCCCGGAGATGTCATAGGCTTTCCTCTTCTCCGGGTGTGAGAGAACCTCGTAGGCGACGTTCAGCAGCTTCATTTTCTCGGTGGCCCCGGGGGATGAGTCCACATCCGGGTGGTACTTGGCCGCCAGGCGGCGGTAGGCTGCCTGGATGACCTCCATTTCTGCCTGGGGGTCCACCTGGAGGACGGCGTAGTAGTCGGGCTCCGCCGGCCTCATTTGCCTTTTTCCGTGAGCACCTGAGAACTGGCCAGGTGCCTGAACAGATCCGAGTCGGAGCTCATCACAAGGGTAGTCTGCTGTGCCAGAAACTTCTTGTAGGCCTCCAGCGTCCTCAGGAAGCCGTAGAATTCTGCATCCTGCTCAAAGGCCTCGGCGTAGATGGCAGTGGCCTGGGCATCGCCTTCTCCCATCAGTTTTTGGCTCTGGGCATAGGCCTCCGCCGAGATGATGGTTGCCCCCTTGTCAGCAGTAGCCCTTACCGCGGCCGCCAGTTCGGCGCCCTCGGCCCTATACTGAAGAGCGATACGCTGACGCTCGGCTTTCATCCTGGCGAAGACGCTGGCCTGGACCTCGGCGGGAAGGTCGGCCCTCTTTATCTTGACATCCACAACCTCAATACCGAAACTGAGCGCCTTCTCCCGGACTCGCTCGCTGACCCTGTGCATTATGGCCTCCCGCTCGGTGGAGATGATGTCAGCGAAGTTATGTCTGGCCAGCTCATCTCTCAACTCGGAGAGGATGACAGGCTCCAACCTCGCCAGGGCCCCAGCTTCATTCGTAACCGTCTTGAAGAACTGGAGGGGGTCAGCAATTCGCCATCGCGAAACCGGGTCTGCTACCAGGCGCTTCTTATCCAGAGTGAGATACTCGCCTGGCTTGACGTCACTTGTTAGCACCCGTTTTTCGTAGAGGGTCACCTGTTGGTAGAAGGGAATCTTGTAATGCAGCCCGGGATCATTCACGGTGCGCACATACCTGCCGAACTGAAGGACAAGGGCCTGCTGGGTCATGTCCACGGTAAAGACAGATTGAAGCAGCAGGATCAGGGCGGCTACTATGGCTACAATTATAGAGATAACAGCTTTTCTCATGGTTCTTACCTTCCTTTGCTATTTCTGCTGTCCGCCCTGGGGGGCCTGGGACAACTCCGAGACACCTTTTAAGGGCAAGAAGGGCAACAGGTTGGGTGCTGCCTTGGAATCTATGATGATCTTGTCGATCCCGGACAGAAGGGTTTCCAGGGTCTCCAGATAGATACGCTGCCGGGTTACATCCGGGGCCTTTTGATACTCCTTGAGCACCTCGAGGAACTTCTCGGCATCCCCCCGAGCCCGTAATATCCGTTGCTCTTTGTAAGCTTCCGCTCCCTTTATCGTCTTTTCCTTCTCTCCCCTGGCCTTGGGCACTATATCAGCCTGGTAGCCTTCGGCCTCGCGGACAAGCCTCTCCCTGTCCTCCCTGGCGCGGACCACCTCGTGGAAGGCGTCCCTAACCTCCCTGGGGGCATCGACCTCTTGGAGCTTGACCTCGGTTACGGCGACACCGGACTGATAGTCGTCCATCAGCCTCTGGAGGAACACTTTGGTCTCGTCCTGTACCACAGCCCTGCGCTCGGTGAGAACATCATCAATAGGCGTGTTGCCCACTACAGCTCGGAGGGACACCTCGGTGGCGCCTTTGAGAACCCTGGGCACATCCCGCACAATGAACAGAAACTTGGAGGCGTCCTGCACCCGGTACTGCACTATGACGTGCACATTGACAATGTTCTCATCCTTAGTAAGCATCGACGCTTCGCTGAGTCTCTCTTGAAACTCACCAGGTTTTACTTCCTCAAACCCGATGTTCAATCTCCTTATGGCGGCGAGATCGACCACTGTGGCTGTCTGGATTGGCCACGGCAAGCGATAGTTAATCCCAGCGCCAGTCTTGGCCACCTCCTGGCCAAATTGCTTCACCACGCCCTGGGAACCGGGGCCTACCGTGTATACGCCGGAGGCCAGCCACAGAAATACCAGGATGACTAGCCCCACCAGCCATAGCCTCGCGAACCCTTTCAGTCTTCTCCCGATGTCTGCCAGGTCGGGCAATTCTCCCCCCGGTTGCCCAGGTCCCCCTCTTTGCCATGCCATTTACTCGGCCCTCCTTTCTGTTCTGTGTCTAATGTCCTGCAAGAAGACAGAGAATACTGCCGGTTCCTGTACTGTAAAACTGCCAAACCCTAAACTGGCGGCGGAATAGTCTTGGCACTGTTGTTTCCTCCCTGCCATACCCCTGCGATCACCCTGGAACCGACTAAAAAGGGGAAGCCTTTTGACAGCCTCCCCCTTTTGAACCTTTTCGTGCCTTATATTCGATTGTGCTGATAATCCCAGTATGAGGCAGCAGCCTTGCGGCTGTCAAGGGGGGGGAGCTAAAGCATCAGCTATTGCCGGGTTGCGTAGAACTTTTTGGATGCACATGGAAGGCGCACAGATTCCTATGATACTGCAAGGGTGATTACGAGCGGCCTATCCATATTACGAGACCTAGAGGCTCTAATATACCAATTTCTAACTTCACAAAAGGAAAGGGTGGAACCGATTACTCACCAAGAGGAAGAACAAGCCCGAGAGACGAACCTATGTGATGAATATGGAGCAACCAGACACATTTCTCGAAGGTTACGAGGAATATGCTGAGTATCTGATCTCCGCAGAAAAACTAGAGGGAAAACGTACATAACCTGATCGACTGTTATGAAACTACAAATAGTAATTCGGTTTGTTGCTTGTTTTGCTTATCGCTCCTGTACGAACTAGTTCCCGCGCAGAACCATATCTCGACAGAGGTTCGGATTTTCCCCGCTTGGGAGCTAGGCGGTGAGAACGAGGAACAACCCGACAAGGATACCTGCCGCCCCTATCGCCATTATGCCAGCCCCGACCCGGTTCCTCCAACCTTCGAGAGGAATATCGCCAACACCTAAGAATAGAAACCCCAGGAGCACCATCTCCACGCCCCAGAGTAGCTTACCCATCCTGGGCGAAGGTGCTATAGCTGCACTACTCACATTTGGTGCAGGGGCTACCTCGAACCGAAAGGCTGCCCTGGTATCGAAAGCATCAGGCCTTCTCACGACCATCTCCACACTCCACGGCCCGGCGATGCTCAGATAGGCCCTATTCAGAACGTACCTCCCCTGTCCTGCTGGTGTGGCGCTTGCCGGGTTTTCGCCCAGTTCGGCGTTCAGGTAGCGGAGGCGGATGCTGACATCGGAGGCATTGTCAACAGGGGAACCCCGAAGATCTGCTAGAGACACCTCGGCTCTGTTTAATCCGACCTGGCCCGGCTTGATCTGAAGGTATATGTGCATTCCCTCTGCCACATCGTGGAAGACCAAGCTGTTCTCCTGAACGGTTATCTGCCGAGAGGCCACTTGGCGGGCTGGTTCAAGGCTGGTGAGAAGCCCCACGGAAGCCAACACCAGGACGGCGAGGATGGCCTCGCCGCTGATTAGGCGGCGGAGCCAACGTCCTGCCTTCTCCTCGTTTGCCAGGCGTGGCCTGACCCACAGTCGGTTGAGGGCCGCCAGGAGGAGCAAAGGCACAACAAGGCCGATCTTGCTCAGAAGCGTTAGACCGTAGGGGGTGGCCAGGGCAGACAGTGTCGTGACCTGCGCCCAGCTACTGTAGATCCCTGTGATGATGAGGGTCCCCACGCTGAGAGTGGCCAGTGCCGAGAATCTGGGCACCAGTGCCGAAAGAGCAGCGCGCCGCTCCTTTGCATCAAGGATTCTTATCACCAGGGGTACCCCCAGGGCAAAATGGAAAAGACCTCCCACCCAGAACCCTGCGGCTAACAGGTGAAGGTAGTCGGAGAACACCGCCGCAGTCCGTATCTGACCAGTGGCAGCCCCGTGGCTGCCCAGACTCATGGTTAGCAGCACGGCTCCGCCGAGCGCCAGAGCCCCGACACGAATGAAGAGCGGGAGGAGCTTGCTGCTTCCTTGACGTCTCAGGAGCGCGGTCCTTGCCCCACCCAACACCGCCGCCATGGTCAGGAGCAAGCCCATGCGCCAGAGCCAGAGGTGGCCCCAGGCCGTATCTTTAAGGATAGAAGTGAGAGGGCTGCCCAGGGTTTTGTAGAGAGGGATATCATAAACTACTGACGTCTGAACGAGGAGTTGCCCTGCCGACGCCAGCAAAAAAAGCCCCATGCCCACCCAAATGACCTTCAGCATTCGGTCCTCCAGCCGCACGCACAGCCGTCGCATTGTCTTGTTTGTGTTTCTCCTTGCGAGGACTGGCCGAGTTACCAGGAGCTCGAAACCCAGACCCCCCACCGCTGCCAGGACTCCTAGTAGCCCAAGCCATCGCAACACAGGCTCGACAGGGGACCCAAAGAGTGGCTGTTCCGGCGCTTCAACTCGGGATCCCGGGGACAGGGGTTCACTCGGGGTCGGCGCTTCACCTATGGAGAACACGTAGGAGTCGCGCACGGCATGCCCGTCCACGGCGGAGACGTTTTGCCACGCCACGGTGTAGGTGCCCTCGGGAAGGGTCGGCAGGGTCACCGACAGAGCCTTGGGGTCCCTGGGGTCCACGACGCTGTTGCGGTTATCCACGCGTCTGCCCTGGTTGTCCCGCACCTGAATCTCGCTGAATCCCGGTTCAATGGGCTCGGTGAACCAGAGGCTGACCCGGCCGGGAGGCTGCGACAGGATAGAGTCGGGAGACGGTTCTGCCCTCACCACGCTGGCGTGGGCAAAAGCCATGTCTCCCTGGAATATGCCGAAGCCCACTATCAGCAGGGCGGCACATATCAGGAGAACGCAGCGCCCAAGGTTTGGCCGTCGTATTCTCGTTTTCCTTGCTGGCTCTGTCATAGGGTTTTCTTTCCGTGTTAGACGCTGAGCAAGCACACTTACCGCCGGCGTAATGTCACCACAATAGACCCGGCTGCCAGGGCAATTCCTATAGCGCCAAGGGCAATGCCTACCATCGCGAGGGTGCTGGCAGAGGAGGCTTTGTCTTTTGCGTCAAGGGCCACACCTTGCGCCTGCTGGGCCGTGTTCTGACTCCCCCTCACGGCCGCTTCGATCTCCCGTGCCTCTGCTAGAGCTTGAGGAAATTGAATGTCTGTTGAGGACTCTACGTCGTTAAACTGGCCGCCCCCTGAGCGGGACTCGAAGGTCTCATTTACCTCCCTGCCTTCAATGGTGCCGAAGAAACGGAGCCTGTAGTGACCAGGTGATGTCAATAGCAGGTCTGTCGTGTAGTGGCCCGGGTCGCGGAAAATAGCCCGAAGTTTGAACACCCTGGAGACCCCGCTGGGCACATGGGTAACCTCCACCTGCAGGGTCCGCTCCAGCCCTTCGACAGGCTGTTGTGTCTCAGTGTTGGTTACCCTCAGTTCTACGCCATTCTTCTGGCCCTCGAAGGCTGGCTCCATGATGAACCCCACCACGAACTGGTATTTGCCTACGTCCCGTCGCTCGTGGGCCAGGGCGTTGCTGGGGGTCAATAGTAAGGCCAGAAAAACAGCCATGATAGCCCAGAGATTGCCGAAGGTCACAAGCCGCATAAAATTCTCCTTTCCAAATCTTAAACAAAAGCTCCTTTTGTGCAACGATTACCTTATATTATATTCCCCTTTCATATGGATGACTGCTTCAGGACAGTGTGCTATACTCTGACTGAAAATTTTTTCTGAAAATCAGCATAATTCGCAAGTAAGCAAGAGGGGCCAGGTCGAATAGCGGATAGCATGAAGATGAACCAAGACGAGAGTCGGAAAGGAGCAATGAACAAATGAAAGCCAGTCTTCATACATCATTATCGGTGCAGCAAGCACTCGAAAGAGTCGAATCTGGCTTGACCAAGGACAAGTTCCTTTTTACCGAGGAAGAGGCTACGTATGTTGTTCAGTATTCTGATAATAAAGCCGTCAAGAGGAAGAATTTTTCGAGATTCTGGTCCAGAAGAGAGCTGGGCGATAAATACCCGGTAAACTTTTCAATCGTGATGGAGGGAACACTGGAAGAAGAGGGAAAAGGCACTGTCGTAAATGTAGAGGTTATCGAATACCATCATGGTCGCCCACATACCTACGGCGGAGCCAGAGCGATCGAGGAGTACTTCGACAAACTCT
>JACPPT010000055.1 GCA_016190815.1 Chloroflexota bacterium | reverse complement strand
GGCTTTGCCCCTCTGGACACCCCTTCTTCAGCAACCATCAGGTGGTGGATTTTGGTAAGGCCCTCCCATTGCACCTCTTATTTCTATGTGGTAATGTTGCAAGTGAAAAGCCCGGCCCAGAAAAGGAGGAAAACCCGGAGATGAACTTTACACCAACGGCTGAGCAGCTTGCCATTAAAGATAAGGCAAGGGAATTTGCAGAAAAGGTACTGGCACCCACAGTGGCCGAGCGAGACGAAAAAGAGGAGTTCAGACGGGAGATCTTCGACATGTTGGGCGAGGCCGGTCTCGCAGGGATAAATATACCAAAGAATTACGGTGGGCTGGGGTTAGACATGGTAGCCCTTGCCCTGGCCACAGAGGAGCTTTCCAGAATAGAGGGCGCATGGGGGCTCATTCTGCCGTCTCACACAGTTCTGGCGGGAAGCTCTATTGCCCAAAACGGCACAGAAGAGCAAAAGCAGAAATACCTTGTCCCTATGGCCAAGGGAACAAAGCTGGCCTGCTTCAGCATAACAGAAGCTGGAGCGGGATCAGATGCCGGGGGTATGACCAGCACCGCAGTCCTGGCTGGCGAACATTATGTTCTCAACGGGAAGAAGATATATGCTACCAATGGCGGCGAGGCTGACGTATACGTTATCTTTGCTTATACAGACAAGACCAAGGGGACAAGAGGTATAAGCGCCTTCATAGTTGAAAAGGATACCCCTGGACTTTCCTTCGGGCCCAAGCTGCAAAAGCTAGGGGTAAGAAGCTCTGTCCAGAGGGAGATTTTCTTTGAAAACTGCAATATCCCCAGGGAGAACCTTCTGGGCCAGGAAGGTCAGGGGTTCAGAATAGCTTTGGGCGCCCTAGACGGTGGCAGAGCAGGCATCGCCGCCCAGGGAGTGGGCCTTGCTCAGGGAGCCTATGAAGTAGCTCTGACACACACCAAGAAGCGAGTGCAGTTTGGAAATCCCCTAAGCGAACAGCAGAGCATTCGCTTTATGCTTGCAGATATGGCCACGGAAATCGAAGCCGCCCGCCTTCTTACCCTCAAGGCCGCCTTCCTCCTGGACCAGGGCCAGAGAGCTTCCAAGGAGGCCGCCATGGCCAAGACCTTCGCCACAGATGTAGCCATGAGGGTAAGCATCGATGCAGTCCAGCTTCTGGGCGGTGTTGGCGTAACCAAATTCTCAGCCGCTGAGCGATTTATGAGGGACGCCAAGGTGACCCAGATATACGAAGGCACCAACCAGGTGATGAAAATAGTCATAAGCGCTGCCATACTTCGATAGTTATCTCAGATAATCCAGGGCGGCTTTCAACATAACCTTGGCTGCAATGGGCAGAGCCTCTTCATCAATGTCGAACTCAGGATGATGGTGAGGTTTGTCAGCACCCTTTCCTGGATTGGCCGAGCCCACCCGGAAATAACAGCCCGGGACTTTCTCCAGAAAATAGGACATATCGTCTGCCCCCATAGTGGGCTCTGCGGTTACAACCTTATCCTTTCCAACAACGGACGCTGCGGCCTTCCCGACAAGCTTCGTCATTCGAGCGTCGTTTACCACAGGGGGGCAGGCAAATCTGCTTTCGAACTCGTATTCCCCGCCAAGGGCCAGGGCAACGCCCTGAACCACGCGCTCAACCCTTTCCAAAAGGTTCTTGCGAAGCTCCATACTGTAGGCGCGGACAGTTCCCTTCATCACCACCCTGTCAGCCAGAACATTGAAGGCTGTGCCACCTTCGATCTTGCCTATGGTAACCACCGCCGACTCTAAGGGCGAGACAGTCCTGCTCACTATATTTTGCAGTGTTGTTATCACCTGTCCTGCAATGGCAATAGCGTCCACGCCCTGATGCGGCATAGCGCCATGCCCACCCCTTCCCTTTATGGTGATCTTTATTTCGTCGGCGCTGGCAAATGTAGGACCAGTCCTTATACCCACAACCCCGACAGGCAGGTTATTCCACACGTGCAGACCTAAGGCTGCGTCCACATCCGGATCCCTCAGCACCCCCTCTTCAATCATCGGCTTGGCTCCGCCACCCTGCTCCTCTGCGGGTTGAAATGCAAACTTCACGTTCCCATTTACCAAGTCCCTATGCCTTGCCAACACGCTGGCCGCTGTCAAAAGCACAGCAATATGGGCATCGTGCCCACAGGCGTGCATCACACCCTCGTTTCGAGACCTGTAGCTCACACGATTCCTCTCTGATATGGGAAGGGCATCTATATCTGCCCGAAGAAGCAAAGTCCTTCCAGGCTTTTCCCCCTTGAGAAGACCTATCACACCTGTCTTGGCTATGCCTGTGTTCACCTCAAGGCCCATGTCTGTAAGTCTTTTAGCAATAACGCCTGCCGTCCTGTTCTCCTGAAATCCCAGCTCTGGGTGTCTGTGGAAGTCCCGGCGCAGTCTGACCAGCTCACCCCTCAGCCCGTCAATCTCTCTATTGAGATCAAATGTCATTGAGGCCCTCCCTCCACATCAATTCACTTGCATATCAGTTCTTGGTCATTCTACCCGATGGGATACCTCTTGAAAAGGTCAACTCTCCTTGCAACAAATATGAAAATATATCCAAATCACACTAAGCTTATACCATATTCACACACTTTAAAGGATGTTGTCATATATCCTGCAATCTAAAGGATTAGAAAAGTCCGTAGGGTGTATGTTTGTCCAATGACAGTGTGTTTTTAGTGTGAATTTGAGGTTCTTAAGGTTGGGCTGCTTGAGAGTGGAAATACCCAGGCTGATTTGCGTATAGGAGATTAGGCCAAGTGCAGGAAGAAGTACTCAGCACGAGCAGTGAAGAGAGAGTGGAAGCTCTGGCTTCCTCAGACATGTTCGCCGGGCTTGGTACAGAAGACCTGAAAAGCATATTGGCACTGTGCAAAGACAAATTCTGCCAAGAAGGAGAGAGCATTCTGACGCAGGGCAACGAAGCAAAAAGCCTTTACGTCATATTGACTGGGAAAGTGGTTGTAGAAAGGAACATACATGGACACACTGAAACAGCTTTGACACTTGGTCGATACAGGACATTCGGATGGGTAGCCCTTATAGAAAAACAAAGGATGTCTTCCACTATTCGAACCACGGCGCCCGCACATTTACTCGAGATGAGCGGAGAAGCACTCAAAAAGCTCCTCGGCTCCAATGCTGGAATGGGCTATAAAGTGATGTCTAATCTAAGCATCATTCTGGCCAAGCGTCTAAACCTTGCCTACCAGATGATAGAAGATAAGTCCCAGTGGGAAAACCTTCTACTCTAGTCCCTCAAACCAGGTGCCCTTTCCTTGACTCCCTTCATCAGGCGCATTAAACTCCTATTTGGAAGATGAGAGCCAAAGTTGACCGGGAGCTTTGCATCGGAGCTGCAAACTGTGTTGGAATAGCTCCTACGGTGTTCAAACTGGATGAAGATAATAAGTCTGTGGTTCTGGACCCCAGCTCGGTGCCGGAGAAAACCCTTTTTGAGGCTGCTGAAAACTGCCCCTCAGATGCAATAATCCTAGAGGACGACAGCGGGAGACAGATCTACCCCTGATACGGATTTCACCCGCAACACAGATACTCCACCAGATCAAGGGCCGGGCTTGATTAAGCAATATCCCGCATAAGAGGTATGGATAAATTATTGACACGAAATAGCTTGCGTGGTATAGTCTATAAGGTCTCGTTTTCTGCGTATGGCCATCGGGTGGTGGGGTAGAGGCACAGGAAGCCTAGGCAGGCGGGCAATAATACCGGCTACTTAGACTCTGCAGAAACGGGATGAGGGCCGAGGCCAGCGCAAGAGCCAAGGCCCTATATTTGGGCCATCAAACGGAGGTGTTCATCAATGCCCAAGGAAGAGATAATAATCCGTCTAGGGGGCGAAGGAGGCGAGGGAGTCATCTCCGCGGGCGACTTCTTTGCGCTGGGTTCCGCTCGAACAGGCTACCATCTTTTCACCTTCAGGACCTACCCGGCAGAGATAAAAGGCGGCCACGCATGGTACCACATAAGGGTTGGCTCCAAACCAGTGCTTTCCATGGGGGATGGTACAGACGTTTTGGTAGCTTTTAACGCCGAGGCGTACAACAACCATATCGGCCTTCTGAACGAGAATGGCGTACTTATATATGACCCGGATACCGTTACCCCCACCAATGGGAACTTCATAAAGTATCCAATACCCTTCAACAAAATAGCCAAAGAGGATCTCGACTTTCTCAGGGGCAAGAACGTCGTGGTTACAGGTTTTCTTGCAGGGCTTTTCGGGCTAGACCCGTCATCCCTGGAAGGACTCATAAAGTCCAGATTCAGGAGAAGGCCTGAACTTTTGGACCAGAACCTGAAGTCCCTCTACACAGGTTACGAATTTTCAAAGAAGATCGAGAAGGCAGACCCCTACTATCTAAAGCCTACCGAAAGAGTAGGACGGCTGGTGATGAACGGCAACGATGCCATTTCGGCTGGAGCACTTCTGGCAGGGTGCCGATTCTTCGCTGGATACCCCATAACCCCAGCCTCAGACATTTTGGAGACTCTCGCCAAGGAATTCCCTGCCCTGGGAGGCGTTTGCCTCCAGGCTGAGGACGAAATATCTGCCATTGGGTCGGTCATCGGCGCATCCTACGCAGGGATGAAAGCCATGACCGCCACCTCTGGGCCTGGGGTATCCCTTATGACCGAGTTTATGGGACTCAGTGGAATGGCCGAAATACCCGCTGTCATAATAGATGCCCAGCGCGCCGGGCCAGCAACAGGCATGCCCACAAAGCTGGAGCAAGGTGACCTCAACCACGCCCTCTACGGAGGCCACGGGGATTTTCCGCGCATAGTCATCGCACCAGGCTCTGTGGAGGACTGCTTCTACCAGATCATCAACGCCTTCAACATGGCGGAGAAGTACCAGACCATTGCGGTCTTCCTTTCCGACCAGTCCCTATCGCAGCGCACACAGACAATGAACAAGCCCAGCACAGCGGAAATTGCAATTGCGGACAGGCTCAGGCCAACCCCGGAGGAGCTTAAAGACTACCAGCGCTTTTCAATTACAGACTCGGGTATCTCCCCCATGTCCCTACCAAGCGAAGAGGGTGGAATGTATGTCGCCCCTGGCCTGGAACATGACGAATACGGCCACGTGGAAGATCCTATGAAGTCGCGAGTGGCAATGACAACGAAGCGCTTCCGCAAGATGGAAAAGGCCCAGAAGGAACTGGAAGCCCCACCCAGATACGGTGCCGATGACGCCGAAATAGGCGTTATTGGATGGGGCTCTACAGAGGGGGTCATAAGAGAGGCGGTGGAGCAAGCAGTGGAAAAAGGCTACAAGGTCGCAGCGATACATCCAAAGGTGCTTTGTCCGCTCCCGGAAGAGGAGGTGGGGAGATTCATCTCCTCAGTAAGACGTGTTATTGTCCCAGAGTTGAACTATAGTGGTCAGTTTGCAAAATATCTGAGTGCCACCTTTGCCATAAAACCTATTCGATTGAACAAGTATGTAGGTCTGCCCTTCACCCCTGGAGAAATCTTCAGAAAGATCGAAGAGGTGGTTAACAATGACTGAACAGCTAGCACAGCTTACAGTAAAGCACTACAAGAGCGATCAAAAGCCGATATGGTGCCCGGGATGTGGGGATTTCGCGGTACTTGCCTGCACCCACAGGGCTCTCACCAACCTGCAGCTAAGGCCTGAGAACGTAGTTATTGTTTCTGGCATCGGCTGCTCCAGCCGCATACCTTACTTCTGCAAAACATACGGTTTCCATACCCTTCACGGTCGTACCCTGCCGGTAGCAACGGGTGTAAAACTTGTGAACCCCGATCTAACAGTTCTAGCCATGGCTGGCGATGGTGACCTGTTCAGCATTGGGGCTGGACATATGCCCCATGCCGCCGCCAGAAATGTTAGCATCACCTGCGTCTGCATGAACAACCAGATATACGGCCTCACTAAAGGGCAAACCTCCCCTACGTCAGTCAAAGGGCATACAACCAAGTCCACTCCATATGGGTCTATATCCCAACCCATGAAGCCCGTTCTCCTCGCACTAGCCTACGGAGCCACGTTCGTGGCTCGCGGCTACTCCAGCAAGACCCACCAGCTTGCTGATCTTATTGCACAGGGTATTAAGCATAAAGGGTTCGCCTTCATCGAGGTGAACAGCCCGTGCACCGAGTTCAACAACACGTATGACCTGCTGGATACCATGGTAGAAGAACTGCCAAAGGACTGGGACACGAGGGACCGTGCAGGGGCTATGGCTTTGGCCAGCACCGAGACGAAGGTCCATCTCGGTCTTTTCTACAAGGAAGAAAGACCCGCTTACGAGGAAATGGCCAAGGCCTTCGAAAAGAACGTCAACGCCTTCGATGCAAACGCGTATCTGGCGCGGTTTGCATAGGGGAACAACTGGCAAGAATTTAAATGACCGTCCCATCTGTTCGGGACGGTCATTTTTTAGCCTGGAGGTAGCAATTTGGAGCCCATAAGAAGCCTCCTCTTCGTCCCAGGGAACAGGCCCAACATGCTGGAGCGTGCCAGCACCGTTCCAGCCGATGTGCTCGTCCCGGACCTGGAGGACTCGGTACCCCTTACAGAGAAGGCCGCTGCGAGAGATATAGTAAAGAAGGCTCTACCACACCTTGCTCAGAGGGGTCAGATGGTGTGTGTCAGGGTGAACTCCCTCAACTCCGGCCTCATCCAAAAAGACTTGGAGGCCGTTTTGGGCACACACATTTACGGGATAAGCGTGGGCAAGATAGACTCCAAAGAAGACATCATCAAGGTAGAAAAGCTGATCGCAGCCCTAGAGGAAGAACACTTGCTCCCCAAAGGCCAAACAAGGCTTCTCCCCTGGCTTGAAACCGCCAAAGGTATTGTGAGAGCTTTCGAAATAGCGAGCGCCTCACCCAGAATTCTGGGTATTTCCTTTGGTGCGGATGACTTCACCCTGAATATGGGCATCGTGCGCACCAAGGAGCAGACCGAGATCCTATATCCACGTTCTGTAGTGGCGGTGGCAGCAAGAGGGGCAAACACCCTGGCACTGGACACCCCCTGCGTGGATTTCCGGGACCAGGAGGGGCTTTTGAGGGATTCGCTGCTGGCAAAGAACCTGGGCTTTAAAGGAAAATGGGTCATTCACCCCAGCCAGGTGGAAACAGTGAACAAGGTGTTTAGCCCTTCCCTTGAAGAGATAGAATACGCCCGCAGAGTGGTGGATGCTTTTGAGACCGCCAAGGCCAAAGGTTCAGGGGCCATCTCCCTAGATAGTAGAATGATCGACATTCCCTCAGCCGAGAGAGCCAAAAGGCTTCTAATGCTTGCTGAGGCCATAGCCAAGAAGGAGGCCCCGAAGGGATAATGGGCGCTCCACTGAGTAGCTGTGCTTGGGCTCTCTTTATCAAACGCAGCGCATTGGTTCCCATCTCAGCCAGTCCCTTGCCATTGAGCCAGCTCCCTCAAACATCAAACCCAGGAGACTAGCGCTGTTCTTGATAGCGGAGTCTCATACGCCGCCGGGCTTCAGGGGAGAAGCCCCCGAAGCGCATCTGGGTAGGCGGGTGGGATGAAAGCAGTTATAATAGGTTGAATTATGGGCATTCCAAAAAAGGGGCTAAAAGCTCTTGCCCTTGTCGCAGCCACTGCCATGTCCCTGGCTGCCTGCAACCCTCCCATTGTGCCCGTTCCAACACCTGCTGCTACATCTAAAGCTTCGCCAGAACCAACATCAAGCCCCACCAGGCCTATCTCGCCTGCACCCACACGTACGCCTACTGCCACAATCCCGTCGCCATCGCCAACACCATCCCCTACCCCAACGCCAACACCTGTCCTGCCGACACAATACGGTGGGACCCTGGTCTGGCCCTTTGATGGTCCCCGGGGGTTTGACCCTCACAGCAACACGGACTACAGAACCCAGACAATGCTGGGATTTGTGAACATCAAACTCACGACCTATGATTATCGAAGCTCCCAGTACTCCCGGGGCACGAACATATTAAGGGGAGACCTGGCAGAGAGCTGGAAGGTAAGCCCTGATGGGAGAACGTATACATTCTACCTTCGAAAAGGTGTCCGATTTGCCAATATCGAGCCGATGAACGGGCGAGAGGTCACGGCCGAGGACGTGAAGTGGTCCTGGGAAAGGACGATGAGACCGGGCAACATGCTCGACGATACGTACGTGTATGAGAGCATAGAGAAAATTGAGGTACTGAACAGATATACAGTCCGATTCTGGCTCACCGCCTCCGACGCCAGGTTCCCCTTTGAGGCAGCCTCACGACAGGCATACATTCTGGCAAAAGAGGTGGAGGAAAAATTCAGGGGTTTCAACACCGTGGGAAGCGTGATGGGTGCAGGCCCCTGGTTCCTGGAGGAATACGTGCCAGATAACTGGTACGTAATGAAAAGGAACCCCGACTACTACGAGAAGGACGCCCCATTTCTGGAGTCAGTGAAGGTGGTCATAATGCCCCAGGTGTCCACAAGAGTGGCGGCGCTAACGGTTAATAGGGCGGACATCGTCGGATGGTTCCCTTATATGAGTGTCGAAGACGGTCTCGCCCTGAGAAAGGACGGCAGAGTAAACGTCAAGGCCAAAAGTGCCCCCGAAAGCTGGTGGTGGCTTTCAATGAAGGCCACGGAGAAACCCTTTGACGACGTCAGGGTAAGAAGAGCCGTTGCCATGGCTTTAAACAGAAAGGAATGGTCAGACACCGTTTACCAGGGTTATGCCGATTGGCCCCTGGGTCCAATCCCACCGGCCTTCGGAGCCGTTGCTCTGGGACAGGAAGCCTACCCGCAAAACGTCCAACCATACTTCGAATATCGTCCAGACCGGGCAAGAGAACTTCTTGAAGATGCAGGTTATCCGGCAGGATTAAATACCACTATAAACACAACGTCTGCATACGGAGAGGAACAAATGAAAGAGGCAAAGCTCATTGCACGCTGGCTCGGTGAGGTGGGAATAAAGGCCGAGGTCAAGGACTGGCCCTACAGCGAATGGCTCTCAGGCCCGTACAGGGGCGACTATGAAGGAATCTTTTGGGGGCCAGATGTAGCGGATACCCTGGAAAGTCAACTAATCCCCAGATATTCCTGCAACTCCCCGAGAAACCACAGCACAGTCTGCGACCCGTCTCTGGAGAAGCTTCTTCAGGAGTGGCGCGGGACACAGGACGAAAGCAAGTCCAGGAGCATCCTCAGGGATATACAGGTGTATCTTGCCGAAAAGCAGTACGCTATCCCCTCGCCTTTGCCACAAAGGTTCACAGCCTGGCAGCCATGGGTCAAGAACTACAACGGCGAGGACGCCAACGCATACGACCAGGGCAGGCGCTTCGCATATATCTGGATTGAAAAGTAAGAGGCACCTTTCGATCTGTAGTAGAATTAAAGTCAAATGGTGTTTGCCTCAAGAGAGGAAGGACAAGAACTGGTGTTGCCTGTAAAAGCTCATCACAAGGGGTGGGTTTTCAATACGGGGCAGGTCCCCTACGATAAAGCCCTGGCGCTACAGGACTCCATCAGAGAGATGCGCGTGGCCGGAAAGATACCCGACACTCTTATCCTTCTGGAGCATCCCCCCGTCATAACCCTGGGGCGCTCTGGAAACATGGAGAATATTCTGGTGCCGTCTGAGACATTGGCCGCCCTAGGCGTCTCCCTCTCCCCCACAAGCCGAGGTGGAGATGTTACCTATCACGGTCCCGGCCAGCTTGTGGGCTACCCCATACTGGACCTTTCAGGTTATGGACAGGATGTGCATTCTTACCTCAGGGCTGTGGAGGAGGTGCTTATCCAGGCGCTGGCGGATTTCGGAATAAGGGCCGGAAGGGTAGCTGGTCTGACAGGTGTGTGGGTGGACAACAAAAAGATCGCCGCCATCGGAATACATATCAGGCGCTGGGTTACGATGCACGGCTTCGCCCTAAACGTGAACCCTAACCTGAGCCACTTCTCTTTGATTCACCCCTGCGGGATAAAAGACCGGCCGGTTACCTCCATGGCGCAGCTTCTATCTCATGACGTTGATATGAACCTGGTGCGAGAAAGTGTTATCCACTCCTTCTCCCGGGTCTTCGGCATAGAGATGGAGGAGAAAGACCCCGACACCCGGGAAGAGTTTACCGCTTCTCAAACAAGTATATAAGCTCCGGCCTCTCCAGAATCTCCTTCACACGCCTCAGAAAGGCTGCCGCGGGGACTCCGTCCATAGCCCGATGGTCAAAAGAGAGGCTCAGGTACATCATCATTCGCCTGGCAATCTCTCCCTTGTAAACTACAGGCTTTTCCACAAGGCGGCCCACTCCTAAAACTGCAACCTCCGGCGGGTTCACAATGGGGGTGAAGATTTCGACGTCGTGCACGCCCAGAGTTGTGACCGTGAAGGTGCCTCTGCTTACGTCGTTCAGAGACAGATCCCCGGAGCGGGCCTTCTCGGCCAGGACCTTCGTCTCCTTTGCAATGTCAAGAAGGCCTTTCTTATCGGCGTGATGCACCACGGGCACAATAAGGCCACCCTCGATGGCTACAGCCATCCCCACGTTGATGTCCTCCAGAAGGTGAAGCTCATCCCCTGCTATGGTGGAATTCAAAAGAGGGTGCTCCTTAAGAGCCATGGCCACTGCCTTGATGATGAGGTCTGTATAGGTTACCCTGACGTTCTCAGCCTTCTCCCAGAGGGAGATGAGCCTCTCCCTCAGCTTGACAGCATCGGTCATATCCACTTCCATGGCTATTGTTAGCTGGGCCATGGTATGAAGGCTCTGCCACATTCGCTCGGCGACGGCCTTGCGAATCCCTGTAAGGGCAATTGTCTTTCCTCCTGGAGGAGCAGCCTTAGCCTTTCCGCTCGCTTCTACAAACTTGATGACGTCATCCTCGGTTATGCGACCCTCGGGGCCTGTGCCGACTACCTGCGAGAGGTCGACCTTATGCTCTACCGCCGCACGGCGAGCCGCTGGGGAGGCCTTCACCCTGGCCTCAACAGCATGAGCGGGGGCAGGCTCAGGCTCTTTTAGTGGGGCTTTAGCCACCGCGGCTGGTGCCTCAGCCGTGCTAACTGCGGGCACTGGCTCCCCTTTAGCCAGGAGATACCCTACAAGCCCTCCCACTGGCACCACCTGCCCAACAGGTGTGACCTGTTTCAACACACCTGCATCTACTGCCTCCACCTCATAGGTGATCTTGTCCGTTGTAACCTCAAAGATAGGCGTGCCCTTTTCTACCCACTCACCCTCTGTCTTGAACCAGCGGGACACCGTCCCCTTCTCCATAACATCGCCCAGCATGGGCATGACCAATGAAACAGCCATATCAAACTCCCCTCATCGCAGAATACTTCTCGCAGCTTCGGCAACCTTCTCTGGGTTGGGAGGATAGAGATGCTCCAGGAAGCGGTTGTACGGCGGTACGGCATGGGGAGAGTTAACCGTTTTTATAGGGGCATCCAGATAGTCAAATGCCTTGTCTGCCACAACGGCGGCTATATCCTTGGCGACGCTGCATCGGGGATAGTCCTCATCCACCACTACCAGGTGCTTGGTCCTCCTGACCGATGCAAGGATGGTATCCTCGTCTAGAGGCGAAAGGCTCAGAAGGTCTATTACCTCGGCGTTGATACCGTCCTTCTCCAGTTTCTCCGCTGCCTGCATACACACATTGGTCATGTTGGACATTCCTACCAATGTTATGTCTTTGCCCTCTTTCTTCACGTCTGCCTTGCCTATAGGTATGGTATAGGGCTCCTCAGGCACCTCACCCTTCATCCTCAGAAGGGCGAGGTTATCGCAGAATATGACAGGATTGTCATCCCTTATCGAGGAGATCAACAGCCCCTTCACCGTGTAGGGGCTGGATGGGGCTACAACCTTTAGCCCCGGTATGTGCGTAAAGATGGCATAAAGGATGCCCTCTACGTGAAGCCAGGTCTTCACTACAATAGGCACCTTCACCTTGTGTTCACTTCCCAGTATCCTATGGGCCCGAGCTGCGTTATTCAAAAGCTGGTCCAGGCATACGCCTATGAAGTGGGCATACATAAGCTCGACCCAGGGCCTATAGCCCGCCATCGCCGCACCCACAGCGGCACCGATGAAGGCTGTCTCTGATATTGGCGTATCCCTGACTCTGTCCGCTCCGAACTCCTTAATCAATCCCCTTGTAGTGCCAAAAGGGCCACCCCAAGCGTCTATTATTCCCTTATCTGTACGCCCTGCACCGCCAGCCACGTCCTCACCCATAACAATAACTGTGGGGTCACGTTGCATCTCCTGATGTAGCGCCTCCACATGGGCCTGCCAGTATGCGAGTTCCCTACCTGGCATATCACACCTCCATATCTATCAAAGAATTTTCGGAAGCAACCTTAAACATACACATCGCCTAGAAGCTCCTCCACAGTGGGGTACCGGCTCTCCTCTGCGAATTTCATGGCACCAGCTATTTTCACCTCCACCCTCTGATCTGCGCTCTCCAGGTCTTTAGGTGTGAGGAGCTCCTGTTCCAGGACCTTCTTCTTGAATTGAAGGATGCAGTCTTTGGCCCTGAAGGCCGCCTCCTCCTCTTGAGTGCGATACCGGGTTGTCTTGTCGCCAAAGAAATGGCCGTAGTAGCGATATGTTTTTGCCTCCACCAGAGTCGGGCCTTCTCCTGTTCTGGCTCTCTTCACCGCCTGCCCTGCCGCATCGTATACCGCCAAAACGTCCTGCCCATCCACTGTGACACCTGGTATGTTGTAAGCCTTAGCTCTTTCCGCTATGTTAGGCACGCTAACTGCATATTCCACAGGAGTGGACTCGGCATAGCGGTTGTTCTCGCATAGCCAGACAACAGGAAGTTTCCAGATGGCAGAAAGGTTCAGAGATTCGTGGAAAGCACCTTGATTGGATGCGCCATCTCCAAACTGGCAGACTGTGACCTGACCCTTCCCTCGCAGCTTCGCGGCCAGTGCAGTACCGCAGGCCAGCGGCAAATTGGAGGCCACCACTACATTCCCACCCATGTAACCTGCAGTGGCATCAGCCATTTGCATCTCGCCACCCCTCCCCATGGAAGCGCCCGTTACCTTGCCCCACATCTCGGCCACCACCTTGTTCAAATCCAGCCCCTTGGCAAGGGCCCAGCCTTTGGCTCTATGGCTGGAAAAAAGGTAGTCATTAGAGTTGAGGTTGGCACATACCCCCACAGCTACAGCCTCCTGCCCTGAGTACGGATGGCCGACATATGTGGGCTTTCCCTGAGCCACGGCGTCCATAAGGCTTTCCTCCAACCTCCGAATAAGTACCATCATTTCGTAAGCCCAGATCAGTTGTTCCCTTTTTAGAGTCATTTTCAACCCCCCTTTACTACTTAGGATTTCTCTCTAAGGCTCACCTGGAAGGAAGGACTACAGTAGCTGTACCCGGGACACACACCTCCCCGTTCTGGTTCTCCTCCCATATCTCCAACTCCACCACGTGCTCGCCATTTCTGACATATTTCTTCACCACTTTGCCCTTGCTGGTCAAAGTATCCCCCGGGACGGCATATCTTCTGTTGCTCCAGCCAAGCTTCTTGAGTATCCCCTCCGGCTCGATCCAGTCAGTCACGAGCTGCGTAAGGAAAGCGCCATGAAGATGGGCCTGCACCAGCACATGAGGGTAGCCCTCGCTCTGAGCCCAGTCCTTATCGTAGTGGATGCGATGGGCATTCCAGGTGACGGCGCTATAGCGGAAAAGCTGTATCGCCGTGGGCTTCTTCACCAAGGAAGGAAGCTCTGTTCCTTCATTAACATCCTCAAAGAAAACCTGTTTTGCTGGCATGATTTCAATATCCCCCTTTCAGCGCAAAATAACTGTCTGGGTGCACCTGAGCACCGGCTCATCGCGCTGGTTGGTGAAAAGGTTCTCTGTTACGGTGAAGACCAGCGGCCCCGTCCTTCCCTCTCTCTGATAGATGTCCTTAAGCTTTGTAGTAACAGTGAGCCTGTCGCCAGGCCTCACGGGCCTGATGAACTCCAGGTCTTGCCCTCCACCCATAACCCGCTTCACCTTCAAAGGGAAACGCTCCTCCCTCTTTTCCGTTCCATCAGGGTTGAGTTCTTCCTCTACAGGTCCTGCGCCCCAGCAAATTATGGCGGAGAGCATATTCGGGGGGGCAATTATTCCTTTGTAGGGGGTTTTCCTGGCATACTCCTCATCGAAATAGAGGGGGTTGGTCTCCCCCACAGTTACGGCATAGCGCTGCAAATCCTGCAGGCTTACCTCCCCCAGATAGCGTTTCGTCTCCTTGCCGATAGCCGCCTTTGCCTCCTCGCTTATCAAGGATTCTTCGCTGCCCATGCTCACCTCCTCCTGAGTTTTTACCGACCCAATTATACGGAATGCAGGCCTTCATGGGAATCCCACCCCTCATTGTTCATCTGTCTTTTTGGATGGGCCTATTGGAACGCCATAGAAAGATGAAAGCCTTTTAAGATAGTCAGGGTCGCGCCCAGAAATCAGCCCGATGCGACTCCATAGCTCGAAGTCCGCCGGCCTCTCCGGGAGGTTGTTAGTGGGCACCTTGCTTGTAACATTCTCCCTTTCCAGTTCAGCGACCTCTTCGGCGGTAAGCCCCAGAAGTCCCTGAAACACATAGTCGTTGTCCTGTCCGAACAACGGGGCGTGTCTCTTAACTGAAACAGGCGTCTTGGACAGAAAGAAACCAGGCCCATGGACAGGACGTCCTCCGACCTCAGGGTGCTCTACAACCTGGAAGAAGCCCCGTTCCTTGAGATGGGAGTTGAGAAGAAGTTCTTTGGGGTTGAAGACCGCACCACAGGGCACCTTGACCTCCTGGAGCAAGCGCATAACCTCATAGTGAGAAAGCGTGCTGGTCCATTCCCCAATGCGTCTATCCAACTCATCCTGGCTCTTCCAGCGTTCCAGGGCGCTGGCAAACCTGTCATCCAGGCACCAGTCAGGCCCGCCCATGGCCTGGCAAAGGCTTCGCCACTCGGCGTCATTGCGCACTGCTATGACGACCCATTTGTCATGGCCTTTGCAACGATAGCACCCGTGGGGTGCCATATATGGGTGGCGGTTGCCCATTCTGGGCAACGTTCGCTTGTTCATTGTATATTCCATCACCGCCTCAC
The DNA here is from genome assembly GCA_016190815.1 of Chloroflexota bacterium. Classification (GTDB taxonomy): domain Bacteria; phylum Chloroflexota; class Dehalococcoidia; order JACPPT01; family JACPPT01; genus JACPPT01. Next base: position 14,774 of record JACPPT010000055.1, on the reverse strand, counting down.
CTATGAGGTGCACAAGAGCCTCACTGTGAGCAAGGTCTATGTACTGCCCCTTGCCTGTGCGTGAGCGGTAGTTGAGGGCCATCAAAACAGCCATCACTGCGAAAATCCCAGCTACTGGGTCGCCATAGGCTGTTGCCATCCTATGCGGAGGCCCCCCAATGTATCCTGTGAGCTGCGCCAAGCCCGAATGGCAGTCCAGGGTGCTCCCCCATGCCAGCCAGTCCTTCCTGGGACCTGTCATACCAAAACCAGGCATAGAAATCATGATGATATCCTGTCTTATTTCCCTGAGCACGGGGTAGTCCACTCCCAGGTTCTTCATAACCCTGGGTGTGTGGTTTTCCACCACCACATCTCCCACGGCCACAAGTTTCTTGAACAGGGCAATGCCCTTAGGATGGCTCAAATCTATGTTTATGCCCAACTTATCCATATTATCTTTGGTAAAAGTTCCACCCCTATTCCATGGTCTTTCCCCTGGATCATTCTCGGGCATGTATCCCACCCGCCTGTCTGGACGATTGGGCGCCTCAATCTTGATGACCTCAGCACCCATAGCGCCCAGTATCCTGGTAGCATGGGGCCCTGCCCACACCCTGGTTAGGTCTATGACCCTGATGCCTTCCAGTGGCCGTAGAAGTTTTTTTGCTTTCTCATCCTTCATATCACACCTTGGGCCCTTAGTATGGCCAAATCACCTGGCTCGTAGCCCACGAGCCCGCAATATACATCCTCGTTGTGCTCCCCCAGCAAAGGAGCCCTTCCTGCCCTCCAGGGTGTCTCCCCCATCCTGAAGGGAGCGCCGGGGTAGGTCAGGGTGCCACAAACAGGGTGTTCTATATCTACGAAAAATCCCCTGTCAATGTATTGGGGGTCCGCAAGAAGCTCTTCTGCGGTCTGAACGAAGTCGAAGGGCATTCGCAGTTCCTGGGCCTGCTCAACAACTTCCTCCTTATCGTGGTCTTTTAGCCACTCGGTTAGAATAGCATCCAGTTCATCAGCGTGTTCCAACTGGTCATTCGGGGTCAGAAACCTGGGGTCTTCCTCCAGCTCAGGTTTCTCCATAAGAAGAGCAAGCCCGGGTATGCCCGGCGGTATAGCCGTCACTGCCACGTATCCGTTCCTGCACGGAAGAAGGGTATAGGGGTGACCTATAGGCAAACGGCTGCCAATCCTGCCCTCTATAGCTCCCAGAATGGTGTACCACATAAGAGCCAGTTGATGGACCGTTGCACCTGCTTCCATAAGGGAGGCATCTACATGCTGACCAATGCCCAGAGAGTCCCGTGCGTAGATGGCGCCAAGGGTACCAATAGTAGCGTGGACTGCTGCAAGATACTGGGTCTGGTAGCCATACGCCTTGAGCGGCTCTCGTCCAGGGTCCCCCGTGATATACATCTGGCCACTGGTGGCCCAGCCCACGATCTCCGTTGCCTCATAGTCCCTGTAAGGGCCCGCCTGGCCAAAATTGGAAAGGGAAGTCATAATTAGCTGAGGGTTTACATCCTCCAGGGAATCGAGTCCCAGGCCGAGTCTTTCCATAGTGCCCGGACGGAAGCCCTCCACCACCACATCCACCAGATTGACCAGCTCCTTGAAGATTTTTAGACCCGCATTTGTTTTTAGATTCAGGGTAATGCTTTTCTTGTTAGTGTTGAGAAATAAAAAGAGGCCGCTTTTCTCTGGATTAGGGTCATCGTCGAGAAAAGGGCCTACGCTTCTTGCACTGTCTCCCCTTCCAGGCCTTTCTACCTTTATCACCTCAGCCCCAAAGTCGGCCAGAAGCTTTGTGCAATAGGGCCCAGCAACATGCTGGGAAATGTCCAGAACTCTAATATGGGACAACGCCTTCTCACTCATACACCGCTCCTACGCAAAGGCTAGGCTGAAGTTTATGAGCACCATATTTGTATGTCAAGCCCCAAAAGCGAAACTTTATTTGAATTAAGAATTTATTATGAAATATACCTATATTCACATTGACTGCTAAACTCAAATGTGTAATATAATAAACAGTATTATTGTGAAATCTTTGCCAAACTAGGTGAAAGGTGCAAAGGACAAGACAGCAGATACTGGACTGCATTAAGCTAAAGGGTCCTAGGAGTGTGGAAGGGCTCGCCCAGGAGCTAGGAGTAGTTCCTGTGACTATAAGAGCCCATCTCTCTGTTCTCGAGAAAGAGAATCTGGTCAAGGGCGAGGACGTGAGGAGCGGAAGAGCTGGACGCCCGAGTGTTGTTTACTCCCTCACGGAAAGGGCAGAGGAGCTCTTCCCCAGACACTACGACGAGCTAACCAACGAAATCCTCACAGCTCTTTACTCTACAGAAGGCAGAGAGGGTGCTCTACAGGTCCTGAAAAGAATCGGCGAAAACCGGGTTTCCCTGCACGCACATAGAATGGCTGGCAAGAAACTCGAGGATAGAGTGAAAGAGGCCGCCCTTATAATGAGCAAAGAAGGCTCTCTGGCTACATGGGAAAAGCTGGAGAGCGGCTTCTCCCTCAAGTCCAGGAATTGCCCCTACCTCCACGTAGCCAGGAAGTTCCCAGAGCTGTGCCGGATGGAGCAGACTTTCCTCCAGAAATCCCTGAATACGACTGTGGAGATGACGGAGTGCATCGGAGACGGCAACTCGGCTTGCACCTTTTTGGTCCGTGGCAAGAAGGTCTGACCCGCGGGGTAGCCTAAACAAGATAACCCTGTCCAGTCAATCGAAGGAGGCGCTTGTAGTGGCTGACTTCATCACAGTTGCCAAGCTCAAGGATCTCAAGCCCGGAACGATCAAGCTGGTAGAAGCGGGTGGCAAGAGAATAGGCGTGGCTAATGTCAGCGGCACTATATGCGCTTTCGACATCGAATGCACCCACAAAGGAGGTCCCCTGGAAAAGGGTACGCTTGAGGGAGAGATCCTTACCTGCCCCTGGCACAAGGGGAAGTTCAACGTCAAGACAGGGCAAGCAATCTCGCCACCACCCAAGATGCCAATAGCAACCTATGCTGCAAAAATAGAGGGGGAAGAGGTCAAAATAGCGCTATAAAGGCTGTATCTCCCCCTCACGAGCCTATGAGGCCTTCTCTACAAGCTCTGGTCGAATAGAAGCTTCTTCATCTATGTTGATGTCAACAAGATAGCCACACTGTAGGCATTCCTTGAAATAGCCGTAAGCATCGTGGTCAATAAACATATCCCCCTTGCACTTGGGACATGCCTTCAACCACATCACTCCCCACTCGCTACCTCTTGTTGCCACCTTGGTCTTAGTCTCCATTTCAGTTTCCTTCTTTAGACTTACGGGAATATATCCCAACTCCCTGAAGCATTTTTTAATTTTAATGTCTATTAATTATCTCAACAATATAATAACAATTGACATGGATAATGTCAAGAGGTATTATATAAAGTGTAATACTTTCTCTTCCATACCAACCCAAGCCAGCCAAGAAGGAATCGGGAAACGTTAGGAGGCTAGAAGGTAAGATGGAGGATATAAGAGGGGTTTATGTCATAAGCGTTGCCGCCAGGCTCCTGAGCGTTCATCCCCAGACTCTTCGCAAGTATGAGCGTGTGGGGTTGATTCAACCGCTTCGTAGCAGTGGAATGCTGAGACTCTACTCAGAGGAAGATGTCGCCCGCTTGCGGCTCATAAAGCACCTCGTGGAAGATATGGGGCTTAATCTCGCTGGGGTTGAGCTGGCCCTCTCCTTTGCTGCAAAACTCTTCAAGATGGAGAAACGTCTCACCTCGTCCGATGATGAGGCCACGCTTCGCCAAGCTATGCTGAGAGATGTCCGGGAGATGCTGAGTGCCCTAGGCGTAGCCTGATTTTTCAGCTATCAGGTTTGTGATCCCAATGTGATAAGAAAACGTCAGGAGGGAGATAAGTGCCAGAAGAGGAGCTACAGGAAAATATGGGGGAATCGGTCGGCGTGGAGCCTGAGAACCTGCCTAGTGCGCTCGATGAGGCCAAAAGGGAACTCGCCGCCTACAGGAGAATGCTCCAGAAAATGAAAGCCGATTTTTCCAACTACAAGCGACGTGTAGAACAGGAGAGAGATGAGCAACAAAGGATATCAAACGCCGAACTTATAAAGAAGATTTTGCCCGTGCTCGACGACTTCTCCCGCGCCCTGAAGGCGCTACCAGAAGAGGAAAAGAAGGCCCAGTGGACAGAAGGGGTTGCATTGATAGAGCGAAAGCTTCAGAGTATACTGGAGGATGCAGGCGCTGAGCGTATCCCTGCTACATCAATCACGGGACAGCCCTTCGACCCGCAGCAACATGAAGCAGTCCTTTACGAAGAAGTCGAGGAATCCCAAGATGGCAGAGTCAAAGCCGTCATTCAAGAGGGCTACAAGCTCCGTGGGATGGTTCTTCGACCTGCCCTCGTAGTCGTCGGCAAGAGAAGGCTCCGGGACGACAAGCATGATGGAGAAAGAGCGGGCAATAGAGCCGCTGACAGCAATTAACTGGAGGATAGCAATATGGCAAAGGTATTGGGAATAGACCTGGGCACTACCTTCTCCTGCATGGCCGTGATGGAAGGAGGAGAGCCAGTCGTCATCGAGAACAGCGAAGGCGGCAGGATAACCCCTTCGATAGTTGCGGTGAACCCCAGGACCGGCGAAAGATACGTCGGCCAGATGGCAAAGCGCCAGGCCATAGTCAACCCGGAGAACACCATCTTCTCCATAAAACGATTGATGGGGCGGAAATTCACAGACCCCATGGTTCAGCGGGATATGAAGCTGTTGCCCTTCAAGGTCGTGGCCGCTCCCAACGGCGATGCACACGTAGTTATGGGTGGAAAAACCTACTCCCCACCAGAGATATCGGCCATGATATTGCAAAAGATGAGAACGGACGCAGAGGCCAAGCTCGGCGAGAAGATAACCCAGGCTGTCATCACCGTTCCCGCCTACGTCAACGACAGCCAGCGCCAGGCCACCAAAGATGCGGGTAAGATAGCTGGCCTGGAGGTGCTCCGCATAATCAACGAGCCTACCGCATCCTCGCTGGCCTTTGGTCTGGACAAGAAAAAGAAGGACATGACCATTGCAGTATACGACCTGGGCGGCGGAACTTTCGACATATCCATCCTCCAGCTTGGCGAAGGCGTATTCGAGGTCAAGTCCACCAATGGAGACACGCACCTGGGGGGCGACGACTTCGACCAGCGCATCATAGACTGGGTCGTTGGGGAGTTCAGGAGGGAGCAGGGGATAGACCTGAAGCAGGACAGGACCGCCCTCCAGAGGCTGAAGGAGACAGCAGAGAAGGCCAAGTGCGAGCTCTCCACAGTGATGCAAACGGAGATAAACCTCCCCTTCATTACAGCCGACGCCACAGGCCCCAAGCACCTCCTCATAACCCTTACGAGGGCCAAGCTGGAGCAACTGGTGGCCGACCTGATAGAGAGGTCAGTTCATCCGTGCATTCAAGCCCTTGCAGATGCTGGCCTCAAGCCTGCACAAATAGACGAGGCGATACTGGTGGGCGGGCAGACCAGAATGCCGGCCGTGGTGGAGAAGGTAAGGCAGGTATTCGGCAGGGAGCCCAGCAAGGGTGTAAACCCAGATGAGGCGGTGGCCGCAGGAGCAGCCATTCAGGCCGGAGTCCTCAAGGGAGAGGTGAGGGACATCCTGCTCCTGGACGTTACCCCTCTCACCCTGGGCGTCGAGACCCTGGGCCACGTGATGACGCCCCTCATCCCTCGCAACACCACCATACCCACCTCCAAGGCGGAGGTGTTCAGCACGGCAGCCGACAGCCAGACAAGCGTTGAAATCCACGTCCTCCAGGGGGAGCGGCCCATGGCCGGCGAGAACAAGAGCATAGGAAGGTTCGTTCTTGATGGCATCCTTCCTGCGCCCCGGGGCGTGCCCCAGGTCGAGGTAACCTTCGATATAGATGCCAACGGCATCCTGAACGTCTCGGCTAAGGACAAGGCCACAGGCAAGCAGCAGAAGATAACCATAACGGCCAGCTCCGGCCTCTCCAAAGAAGAAGTCGAGAAGATGGTCAAGGAGTCCGAGCTCCACGCTGAGGAGGACCGCCGGAAGAAGGAGGAGGCCGAGACCCGCAACATAGCGGACAACATGGCCTACAACGCCGAGAAGCTTTTGAGGGAGCACGCCGACAAGGTCCCCGCAGACCTCAAGACGGAAATAGAAGGGAAGATAAGCGCTGTGAAATCCGCCCTCCAGGGGCAGGATACAAACCAGATAAAGCGCGCCGCTGACGACCTACAAGCCTCCCTCCAGAAGATCGGGGCGGCGGTTTACAGCCAGCCCGGCGCCCGCGGGCCGGGTACAGGGCCAGAGCCGCCTCCAGGCGAAGGCCCGGAGCCTGGGAAGCAGCCACCCCCCGAGGGCACGGTAGAGGGCGAGTTCCGCGAGGTGTAGCGGTAAACAGCAGACCAATATTTTGTGCCAGCAACCAGGAGACGTGAGACACAATGAGCAAGCGTCTTGAGCTTGTTTGGCCTGAAAAAGACTAGGTGCCCCAGGTGTATCTGGATGCTTTGATGGAAAAACTGCCCGACGGGAAAAACCTGGTAGTCTACTGCCTCAAGCGCTCCACTGGGCTTGAGGTGCCCCCGGAGGTCAAGGTCAAGCAAATCCCGAAGAAGCTACAGGTACCTAGATACCTTTCGACCGTGCAAAAGGAGGCATGAAATGTCCAGGAGATTTACAGCGCTCATTACAAGAGAGGAGAATTGGTATGTGGCCCACTGTGTAGAACTGGGCGTGGTTAGTCAGGGCAAGACAATAGAGGAGGCCCGGTCGAACCTCAAAGAGGCAGTGGAACTGTATCTGGAAAGCTTCGGGACCGAAGACTTGCCTGAAAGCCTTGGCGAGATATTATTGTATCCTCTTGAGATCGCCGCTAGTGGCTAAACTTCCAGTTCTGTCGGGCAGTGAACTGATTAAGGCTCTACAGAGGGCTGGCTTTGAGGTAGTTCGCCAGAAAGGCAGCCATGTAAGTCTCCAAAAGGCGAATTACAAAACGGTTGTCCCTTTGCATAGTGAGCTGGCAAAGGGGACGCTACTCGGCATTCTAAAGCAGTGCGGTCTCACCAGAAGGCAGCTAAGAAAGTTGATAAAAAGCCCATGAGTATCGTTCAAGAACTCATCCGCGATATGAGGAGGCATTTGTATCCCCACCTAGCCTTACACAAGCGGGGCATACCGCCCAGCTTTGCAAATATTAGAAACGTTAAGGGTGCGGTAAACCATTGAGCGGGACTGCAGGCCTAATACCCAGGTTGTAAGGCTGATTCAAGCGCATTTGAGCATTACCCACGTCTCCTTGATGACCGATAAGCAGGGCTATTGGGATTCATCTGATTGCTGCGATTGTTCCTGGCCGCCTTGTAGGCAGCATTATTAGAGTTCATCACGTTAGACCTCTGGTTGTTAGCTTGGTCCCTCTGCGATGAATGAGCAAGAGCGCCGGTACCTGAAGGAGGAACGGGATGGCTCGTGACCACGGGCGCGCCAACTGCAGTAAGTCCGACCACGCTCGTATTCTCCGGAAGGGGGCCCTTGTAGCTTTCAAGGACGAGTGCAAAGGCAAAGACATGCTGGCAGAACGGACACTGCACACCAAACTTCTGGTTTTTCATGTCGTTGATCACAGAATACGTTCCTAAGTTCACTAGTAGCGTTCTCTGACACGCCGGACAGGTAAACCCGTACCAACTCTCCAGCTGCTCCCAGATGCTCATCTTGAAACCTCCTATGCCAGGAAGTCATCCCCGCCGTTGGCCTTGATCCAATTTTGGGGTCCGCTTCACGCTCACCATTTGCCAGACCGCCGTCAGATACGAAAGCAATCCGCGAGTGTAGGCCGACTCGGCTTGTTGATGATGATCGGTATTCTCGTCCAGTTCGTATTGTCGGTAGAACCACTCTTTGTTCTCATGCCATCTGTCGGAGAAAGTTTTGGTTCCAACCAGATAAGGCACGACCCAGCTGCCGGGAGACCTCTGCTGGCGCTTCAGCACCTCGAGCCTGTGCAGAAGGTATTCCCAGTCCTTTTGAGACGCCAACTGGACCCAGAGTTTCCCGTCTTCTAGCCCTAGCGCCTCCCAGTCAATCGTTTGCGCTGATTGTCCCTGCCAGAGCCGCTCTGCGACTGTCTCCATCCCATCTCTTTGCGCTCGTACCAAAGCTCGCTCGTAGGCATTAACCCGTGACTCGATAGCCTCTCGACAAACCTGGGAGAGGTTCATCAGTTGCCTAACGGGCTCCATCCTCTTGAGGAGTTTGTCGGGCACGTTGATACCAATTCTCATAGCTAAGCTCCTGTATGTTGTATGCTCGTTAAAAGCATACCACAGACCGGTGAAACACGCAAGAGGTACAGACAGAATAGGTTGGGTCAAAAGGAGGTCCGTGTGCGGTTGGCCTACAGGTATTGCCCAGCTCACCCCCCTAAGCTACTCAATACCTGCTGACAGCCCAGAAGTACCGCAGGCATTGCTTAGCTTGGGGTTGCTTAACCTCTTCCTCCTGCGACACTGGTTAGCCCTCGGCCCATGACCGCGCGCCAAGGAAGCTCGTTCAGAGCGCCTTCACCTTTACTTCTTTGGAGGGTTATTTCCTCTGTCCGGTCCCGACGGATTACCAGTTTTACTCGGCCAGTTGCCTCCGCCCTTGGAACCACCAGATCCCTTACCTCCACTGCCACTTTTATTCATTGCCGTCTCCTTTCTACGCAATCGCCTAGGTAATCGGCCATTCAGCGTTGAAGTATAGATCAAATCCCCTGATAATACAACTAGAGATTACCACGAATGGGACCCAGTCCGACGAAGTTCGGATTCCCCCTGCGGCAATGTTTTTAACTTGGTGCGCTTAGCAGGTATTGCCGACCCTGAGGTGCGCCCTTGACCCTTGAGCGGGACTATAGAAACCTGAGCCTGTCCCCGGGCACGAACGCTCCTGAACCGTGCAAGCCACCTGACTCTGTGATAGACTAGAGGTGCAGTGAATCCCAGTTTCCGATTATGAGGGGAGAAGGTCAAGTGTTAGATTTATCGGCACAGGTTCCAAATCGTCGGATTGCGGTGCTTATCGACGGTGACATAACCCAGGCCTCACTAATCGAGAATATACTCGCCGAGACCGCTAAATACGGCCTGGTGCCGATGAAGCGAATTTATGGCGACTGGACAGAACCCAATATGAAGGGATGGAAGGAAACTCTTCATCACCACGCCATTCAGCCTATCCAACAATTCCGCTACACCACCGGCAAGAACGCGACGGACAGTGCATTGATCATCGACGCCATGGATATCCTTTACGAGGGAGTAGTTACGGGTTTCTGTTTAGTCACAAGTGACAGCGACTACACAAGACTGGCGACGCGCATCCGTGAGAAGGGCCTGTTCGTGATGGGCATAGGGAGAAGAAGCACTCCACGAGCTTTCATCAACGCCTGCGAAGTGTTCGTCTACACTGAGAACCTCACATCAGAGACAGAGCGTGCCAAGACGGCCAGGGCTGCGAAACGGGCATCAGATTCCTCTCAAACAGCAAGCGAGCCACCTGCCCTTCTGAAGCAAGCCGTTGAGATGGCACTACAAGATTCCGAGCGTGCTTACCTTGGAACGGTAGGTAACATCTTGCGCCAACTCGACCCGAGCTTCGACCCACGAACGTACGGCTATCGGCAGCTTTCCCAACTGGTAAAAGCCTACCCGGAAACGTTTGAAGTAATGAAAGAAACAGGCCCGGGGCGATCTTCGCTTGTTTACGTGATCCCCAAGTATTAGCAATAAAGTGCCTTAACCTGGCCTATCCCTGGCGCAGCTTTGCAGGTATTGGAATTCCTAAAGGGACTTGAGTGGGACCGCAGGCTAATATAGAATAGCCTACAAGGTTCGAATCCAGCTTGGCCCACCATGAACATTCGAACTGGTCTCGAAAGGTACTTTGCATTTATACCCTGGCAAGTCTCCTTAGGAGGCGGGTCAGATTGGCTACTGAAATAGAGAAAGATGCAGTAGATGTGCTTCGGGTCTTGGTGCGCTGGAAGAAGTCCGCCAATGACGAAGAACAAGGCAACCATTACGTGCACGGTCCGGAACTGGCGGCGGAAGTTGACCTGACCCCACAGCGCATCAACCTAGCAGTTGCCTTTCTAGAGAGATCCGACTTCATTGAATCACACGGAGGCATGGGGACAGCGCCCTTCAACTTCCAAATGGTTAGGCCCACAGTACGCGGTCACTCGGAAATTCAACGCTTGGAAGCGAACGGCCAACCCACCGAGATGGCGAGAGACGCCACGTCTGTGTTGCGAACCTTGGTCGAGTGGGAAGAAACCGAAGATGATCCTCACAAGGGCGAGTACCGGGTGAGCGGAAAGGAGTTGACCGACAAACTTGGCCTGCCACCTCGACGGGTGAATCACTCCGTTGCTCTTTTGGAGAGTTCTGGGTATGTGAGTTGGTTAAGGACAATGGGTACCGCGCCCTATGAATTCCATGAAGTATGGGCATCCCCTGAGGGCCAGCTGGAGGTGCAGAGACTCGCTGAGCAAGAGAAACGGGACCGCGAGACCCAGTTAGACGTTTTCCTAAGCCACTCAAGTCTGGATGACAATCTATGCAAAGACATCACGACCCTTCTTGAGAACAGTGGCATCCGAGTGTTTGCGACGCCAGCCAGTATTCCGACTGGGAAGTGGGAGGAACAAATAGAAGAGGCTCTTCAACACGCCTCCACTGTCTGGGTTCTCTTAACTCCTAACGCCATGTCTCAAAGCATCTGGGCCCACCATGAATTCGGATACTTCTATGGGTTCAGGCACGGAAGGGGCATTGATCCTAGAGGGGACAGTTGTCGATTCCTATACTCAGACCCCTCACACTTGCGAGGCTTGTACGGCCACATCAAAGGGACCGGGGTGAAATCCTTTGAGGACCCCGTAGCGCTTGCCCAGGAAATTGCGGCTGCACTGGGCAAGGACCTCATTATTCCTTCAGGATGGACCGCCAGGCTCTATCCAGCTTCCACAGCCCCTGCACAGCCCCCTTGGACAGTCCGGGCTGGAGGTCCAGAGTTCCGTCTGTCCCCCGGTTTCAACGGACGCGAATTGAAGCTTGGTTGCTCGTTTCAGATAACAGCTCAGACGCAACCTGGTGGGGTTGAGTATCGGTGGCTTGGTCTCGGCACGGATACGGATTGGGCCAAACCGATGAAGGAAAACCAACCAGGAAAGTACCAGATGAAAGAAATAACGGTAAACCCTGATCCGAACCTTGAAGAAAACGTCGTCACTCTCGAGATACGGTTCTGGTTGGAAGACGGGAAGCAACACGGCGGGCGGTGGAAGTGGCCTCTCAAGCCGCGAGGGAATGGAGCCTGGGAACTAAAACAGGAATTGGGCAGTCATGTTTTCCAGCCTCGCGACGGCGATTGGTGGTAGACGCTGCTGCTTGACTAGCGCCGGGCGAGGAGTTGCCTCAGTCGGGGCAGCAGGTCAGGCCGCAAGAAGTTTGAGTACTGTCCACAGAGACCCACCGCAGGGGATTCGAACCCTTCGGAGGTCCACTGCGCAGATATTGCTGAGTTAACCCTCCCTAAGCCACGCAATCCCTGCTACCGGGTCAAGAAATAGTGCAGGCATCGCCTGCTCCCTCACAACCGTGACCCCAAACTATTCGAACTATTTCAGTTAGACCAGGAAGTATTAAAATAACTTGAAGAGCGGTAACTATTGGAGATGGAGGAAAACGATGAAGAGCAAAATCCAAAGCTCCAGCCATATTATAAGATGGTTGCAGATTTTGCTGTTGCTAGCAAGCGTGTTTGCTCTTTTCGCCGCCTGCGCTCGTTTCACTTCTACGTCCACGACAGGCTATGAGGTGTGGGCGATCGACCAGGCGGATGCTGACCAAGGGGGAGCCAGGCTCTATATCTACAAGAAGAGCCAGCTAGAAGCCAAGCCTTACACCGCTACGCCAGAGGTCATTGATTTGAATGCTGCCGCGAACGGCGTGGGTGACGGGCCTGGACTCAGGCCGCACCTCATCGATTTCAATGCCAATTATGACTATGCAGTGGTGGCCTATGTAGCATCGGGGCATGTCCAATTTCTGCGAGCCAGCGATCGGAAGGTGATAGCCAGCATAGATGTGGGGGAGCAAGCCCACGGTGCCATACTTTCGCCTGACGACTCGCTTGTCCTGGTTGCCAATCAAAATGGCAAGAGGCTGGCACGTATCAAGGCAGATTTTGCCAGGGGCGTATTTACCTACGATAAAGCCGACGACCTGGACCTCAAGGCTCTGGAGGATGCCGCTCATCCCGATAATGCGCCCGTCTGTGCCATGGTGTTCACTCCAGACGGGAAGAAGGCTTATATCACCGTCCGCGGCGGTGGTCTTTACGTCGTCGATGCTCTGGCAACCCCTATGAAAGTGCTCAAGTCTTTCACCAAAGATGAGGTTGCCCCAGCGGGATGCTCTGGAGTAGCAGCAGGTAAGAAGGTCTACATCAACTCCGGCACAGTCACCTCATCCCACCTTTACGTCCTCGATAGCGATACCGATACCCTGAAGAAAAGCCTGGATCTGAGCGAAAACGGGAAAGACGGCCACGGCATGGCTCTCGTCGGCAGTGGCCGCTACCTCTGGATGGCGAACCGGGCCAGCCATAGTATCACGGTCATCGATACCCAGACCGACACCCCGGTAGGGGTTATTGAAGGTTTTGGCAATGCCCCGGATATCATGGAAGCATCACCCAAGGGAGATGTGGTTTTTCTTACCCTGAGAGGGCCGAATAACCTTACGGGCTGCTGTGCGGGCGCCGGAGAGACACCAGGAATGGTGGCCTTGAGAATCAAAGACAACGGCGCCTCTGGAACGAAGCTGACCTTCTTGCCCATCGGCGACCAGACCCCTGAAACACCCGCTGACCCCCACGGCCTCGCTGTAAGACGCATCCGCGGGCAATAAGCAAAGTGGCCCCTTTACCAGTATAATATCGCTGCGTGGTGGCAACGTTTGGCATCGGTGGTTTGCTACACTGAAGGGGCCCGAACAGAATGAAGATTGCCCTGATCGCCATGAGCGGCGTGCGAGCCTTCAACGAGGAGCTGACTCGCCTGGGGATGACCCTGCCTGGCTTCGTGGAGAGAAGCAAGGTGATTGCCTCTCTTCCTAGCCTCTCCCTGCTGACCCTGGCAGGAATGACCCCCGACAGGTTCGAGATTGAGTACCACGAGGTAGCAGACATAAAGGACCTGACGGTCCTGCCGTCATGCGACCTGGCAGCTATCTCAACCTACACCGCACAGGTGAAGGAGGCCTATGAGCTTTCCCAGCGCTACAGGGAGGTCGGGGTCAAGACTGTCCTCGGAGGCTTACACGCCACCGCCCTTCCGCAAGAAGCCGAGCGTTATTGTGACGTGGTGGTGGTCGGTGAAGGAGAGCTGAGCTGGCCCGGGCTGCTGAAAGATTTCGAGAAGGGATGTCTGCAACGAGTTTACAAACCCGATGGGCGCGAGTTCGACCTTGCTGAGTCGCCTTTGCCTCGCTTCGACCTCTTGAAGCCTGAGAAGTACAACCGACTGACAATACAAACCCAGCGGGGCTGCACATGGAAATGCAACTTCTGCGCTAGCTCGATTACGCTGACCTCCCACTACAAGATCAAGCCAGTACAAAAGGTCGTCAGAGAGATCAGGGCCGTAAAGGAGGTCTGGCCACACACCTTCATCGAGTTCTCCGACGACAACACGTTCGTCAACAAAAGGCACTCCAAAGAATTGATGCGTGCCCTCGCGGATGAAGGCATTCGCTGGTTCACAGAGACAGACGTATCGGTTGCCGAAGACGATGAACTGCTATCCCTGATGCGGGATTCAGGATGCGCCCAGGTTCTTATCGGGTTCGAGAGCCCCACCGTCGAGGGGCTTGAAGGCGTCGAGCTGAAGACGAACTGGAAGAGAAAAAGGTTCGATCACTACAAGGCTGCCATCGAGAGGATCCAATCGTACGGGATCGCCGTCAACGGCTGCTTTGTCCTCGGCCTGGACGGCCACGCCGCAGACACCTTCGACAGGGTGTGGGATTTCGTCCAGGAAAGCGGCCTTTACGAGGTGCAGATAACTGTGATGACTGCATTCCCTGGCACACCCCTTTACTCCCGCCTACAAGATGAGGGGCGGCTCCTTGACCCAACAGCTTGGGAAAAGTGCACGTTGTTTGACGTTAACCTGAAACCGAAGCAGATGTCTGTCTCGGAGCTGGAGCGCGGTCTGGTAGAACTCGGGCAGCGGCTGTACTCCAAAGAGGCGAAGCGGGCACGGACCAAGGCGTTTCGTAATCAAATAAGGCGCTCCACTATGAGGCGCCAAGCGGAAAGGAGAGAAAATGGCAACTAGACTAGAAACAACAGGTCCCAGCGTGGTGAGGTTCTTCAAGGCGGTCTTCTTGGTAGCCGCCGTCTATGATGTAGTGTTGGGAGTAGTGTTTTTCTTCTTATACAAGCCGGTCTTCAACACCCTTGGTATCGAGCTACCCAACAATACTTCCTACATTCACCTCACCGCTGGCTTCGTCTTCGTTCAAGGTGTCGGCTACTGGTTCGTCTATCGCAACATGCTAAGAAACGTGGACCTCGTCAAGTTGGGCATCGTATACAAAGCCATATACACAGCGGTTGCACTGTATTATCTGGCCATAGGCGAGTTGCTCAATGCTATCTTTGCGTGGTTCGCAGTATTTGACGTGGTATTCCTGCTGCTCTTCGT
>JACPPT010000009.1 GCA_016190815.1 Chloroflexota bacterium | reverse complement strand
TCGAGTCCTGCCCGGGGAGCTTTATTTTTACCTGGCTAACGGCGGAGAGCGCGAAGCTTACGAGATTCCGAATCGCCTACTAAAGTTGAGGGAGGGTGCAAAATCTACTATACTTTTTGCTAGAGGATATCGATGTCACTTCTCAGAGAAATTACTGATGCAGTTGTAGATACAAATATAGGAATATCTACCTTATTGCGTAAATGCAAGGTATTAGCTGCACGCTTAGGGAACAAAGAGTTTGATTTATGGGTAGAACATGAATTGAATGGTTACAATTCTCCAGACGAAGTTCCTTCATACCGGATAAGAGAAAATGTAGAATCCCGGGGAAATTTCGTGGGCGTGTTTCAGTCGTCTGCTAGCCATATTCCGATACCTCCTTCGCTTATTCCAGAGAAATATCGTGAATACCTTACTAAATCGTATTTTATGGATCCCATTATTTACTATTCCAATTTGTTGGAAAATGCAGAAAGGAAGGGCACATTTGCTGAAAATTGGCCTGCTGATTATTTACGTATATTCGGAGACAAAATCTTCGAAGGCATGAACTGCATTGGTGCTTGGAAAGTGATACCAGAAGGTTTTGTTGCTTCACTATTGGACACGGTGCGTAACCGTGTCCTTAGTTTTGCATTAAAGATTGAGGCTGAGGCACCAGACGCGGGAGAGGCAGAACCGAATACAAAACCAATAGCAAACGAAAAAGTCACCCAGATATTTAATACGCACATCCAAGGGAATGTTACCAATCTAGCCGCAGGTATCCAACCTTCAATCGAGAATACTCAAATTACAATTACAAAAAACGACCTAAATAGTCTACGAAGTTTTCTATCATCAATTGGACTAGATAAACAAGATATAGACGAGCTCTCAGAGGCTATTCATGCCGATGAGCCTTCACGAAACCCAAATGACCTTGGTGGTAAAGTCAAGTCTTGGCTAGGTAAAATGGTAAGCAAAGCTGGCACTGTCTCTTGGAACATCGCTACCACCGTTGCTACACAACTACTAATTAAAGCTTTGAGCCAGTATTATGGCCTATAACATTCCGCATAACCAGTCATGTCCTTCCAGAAGTATCCGATACCTCCGTGCTCCAAATAGGTGTATAATTGCCCAAAAAGACGTAGTTTTTATTGCCTGGTCTGTTTATGGTACTTGGTGAAAGGGGTCAAATGAAACCGTTTGTGATACTCATCGGGGGCTCAGGGTCTGGCAAATCAACCATTATTACCAGCTTCACAGGTTGCCCATCTCGCAATTACAGAGGTCTCGTTAAAGACCAATCCACCAAGAGACAAATCTACGTTATCGCAAGTTCACCACAGGAATCGGATATTCCAATAGAAGATTTCACTGAAATTCTCCGTACAGTTCATCGGACACGCAGTGTTATTGGTCTTGTAGCAGCAATCCAACCTACATACCCTTATAGGCATTTATCACTCGAGGATATTGTTCAGGCCGCGCAGACGAATGGCAACTTCTCTATCTTCGCATATGTTCTTGATCCGGCATATTCTAAAAATGGAATGATTGATGTGGTTGATACACGATCTAGATTGAACAATCTTGAGGTAGTTGCTCGTTATCTCGATGCACGTCGTTTTGCCCATCTAAACGCTTCAGAGATAAGAAGCACGGTTGGTATCCCCTAAAACTGTTGTGCTGCAAGTTCCCTTATGGTGAGTCCAAAGAACATTGGCTTATCGGCTTCATCACTATCGTTCGCTGCGCCGTTAGCCCGGGGAACTCTTATTCCTGCTGCGCTCTAACTTATTCAAAGCCATAATGAGCCAGAAATCTAAAGAAGTTCGGATTTTCCCCCCATCGGGGGCGAATTTATCTCTTGTGAGGCCAGACAAATATAAAAAGTCCGAACTAACAGCCCTTTCACACAGTGATGACGTGCAAGAATGATCCTACTGTCAGCACAAAGGCATTTTTCCATAGGGTCCGTCTAGCCGGGTATCAGCCCCTCGCCGCTGAAAAGCTTCTTTGCCTCTCCCAGGGTTGTGTCTTCGCTGGGAAGGATGACATCCGATTCCACAAGCTCGTTGCTGGATAGCTTCTCCCCCTTGGTTCTGACCAGTTCAATCATCTGATTGAGAAGGCGAGAGTACTCCTTCTCATTGTCTGCCCCCACCACCTTCACCAGGCGGTTGTCTATATTATTGAGCCTGTCCAGATTAGAGCTGGGGAGTCTGTACTGTCCTTCATGAAGGATGCGCACTATCATCTTCCGGCCTCCAGTTGCTTTGTCTCGGGGGCTGCAAGCTCACGCTTCATAGTCTCCAGCTCCTTCTGCACGTTCTGAGATGAGGTGATCTTAGCCAGCTCCCTATCTATCAGGTCGCCTTTGGCTGTTACGTCCTCCAGGACTCCTGAATTTACAAGCTGGTCGATGGCTGTAGCCCTGGCTTTCATGCTCTCCGTCCTTTGCTCGGCCCGCTCTATGGCTACACCCACGTCGGTCATCTCCTCGGAGATGCCTGAGAGGGCCTCGCCTATGCGCACCTGGGCCTCGGCGGCGGTGTACTGAGCTTTGATAACCTCCTTCTGGGTGCGGAAGGTTTCCACCTTGGCCGATAAGCGCTGCTCGGCCTCGGTCAGACGTTGCTGCTCCTTCTCAAGGCCTGCTATCTGGGCATCCAGCCCTGAAAGCTGCGAGAGGGCGACCTGTTTTCGCTCCAGAGCCATCTTGGCCAGGTCGTCTCTCCCTGCAGCCAGAGACTGTCTTGCCTGATTGTCCAGCTTGGATATGCTCTCCTGAACCTTGGCCATCTGAAGCTGGAGGCGCGCCTTGGAGGAGACAACCTCCACGACGCCCCGTTTCACTTGGCGGAGAAGCTCTAGCTGTTTCTCATAGGAGTAGTCCAAGGTCTCCCTGGGGTCTTCGGCCCTATCCAGAAGCCGGCTTATCTTGGACTTGATGATGGTGGTCATCCTGGAAAGAATTCCCATTCTTCACCCCCCCTTGGCGTTCCGTTTTATCAAACACCCTTAAATTCTAGCAAGCGCCGAGGCCGTTGTAAAGGAAAAAAGTTGGCTATGGCGAAATTATGTGCATATTTCAAATTGTTATATACTTCAATTTGCCAGAGCTTTAGAATATACCTTTGGAGTTCTTGTTGGAAGGCAGCAGTGGCTAATCAATACGAGTTTGTTGCTGGCTTTTACGACCACGTTGCGCCCTATGTAGAGCGGCGGGATATGGAGTTCTACGTTGGCCTGGCTATCGAATCGAGAGGGCCTGTGCTGGAGCTGGGGTGCGGAACTGGTCGGGTACTAATTCCTATCTCCCGGGCAGGCATCCAGATAACCGGAATTGATATGTCAGAGCACATGCTGGCCGTCTGCCGCGAAAAGTTGCCCCAGGAGCCTGTAGAGGTGCAGGACAGGGTGAAACTCGTGGTGGGAGATATTCGGCAATTTGACCTGGGCCGTCGCTTCAGGCTGGTTATCATCCCATTCCGTCCATTCCAGCATCTGGTTACGGTGGAGGACCAGCTAAACTGTCTTGCCTGTGCGCACCGTCATCTGGAGCCCGGAGGACGGCTTGCAATGGATGTGTTCAACCCTGATTTAAGCCGGCTGGTCAACGAAAGACTTCTTGAGGAAATGGGAGACGAGCCACCCTTCGAGATGCCCGACGGCAGGCGCGTGGTGAGGAAATTCAGAATTGTTTCCATTGACCTGCACAAGCAGGTGCGTGATACGGAGATCATTTATTACGTAACATACCCAGATGGGAGACAGGAGCGACTTGTTCACCCATTTCCTTTCCGCTATTTCTTTCGCTACGAGGTCGAACATCTCCTCACGAGGACAGGGTTTGAGGTGGAGGAGGTGTGTAGCGACTTCGATGGAAGCCCTTACGGTTCCAAGTACCCGGGTGAACTTATATTTGTCGGTCGAAGGGGGTGAATGTGCATCCGGGCTTTGCACATAAAGCCTATTGCAAGACCGTTATCTCCCTGAGTCCTTCGGCCCTCAAGGACAAGCTCCGCGAAGGGTCTGCTCCTTAGCTGGACAACCAGCACTACAAAGGATGAAAATATGGAGTCCAGAGGGCGAAGCCCTTTGGCGGGGGCAGGGGGGTGTCCCCCCACTCCCCCAATTCCCCCAAGATTGGGGGTTAGGGGGTTGAAAGGACTATTTTCATAGGAATGACTTTTTGTGCAAGGCTGGTGTACCCGCAGTAATGTGATTATAGATTAATCGAACTTTGCGCTTGCCTCAAATGTGTAAGCCCGGCCTCCAGTTGACTGTAGACAGAACTTGTATTAAATTCAAACACGTCGATCAAGACGAAGAAGGCAAATCCGGTAGTAAAGCTGGTTTATCTTACAGGTTATGAAAGGAGACAGGTTTTGGAACTGAAGGAAATAAACGAAGCCCTGAGCTTTTATGTTCGCCCTCAGACCTTCCCCCTGGCCATAAGGATGTGCCAGTCGGCGGAGGAAATCCCTCAGAAGGCCAGGCTCCCAAAGCGCAACATGGGATTTCCCGTAACGGTGTGCCAGGGGATCGGAATGGCCCGCCGGTACGGCTGGACGCTGGCTGTCGGGAAGGATGAGGAGTCCTGCCCGTACGGTGCCCTGGCCCTGGGCTTTGTGCCCACCAAAGATAAGTTTGTGGATGGTAGCTTTGCCGAGTCTCTTTCCCGGGGCAGCGGGGCAGCGGCGGCAAGAAGCGCCGAGGCTCTTCCCAGGCTGGAATATGGCAAGTACAGCCACGTCCTCATCTCGCCTCTCCACGCCGTCACCTTCGAGCCTCATGTAGTGGTGATTTACGGCGACTCTGCCCAGGTGATGAGGCTCGTTCAGGGCGCTGTCTACGAAAGGGGTGGATACCTGACCTCCAGTGCAGCCGGGGGACGGGACTGCGCCGACATCATCTCCCAGACCATGCTAAGCGGCGAGTGCCAGTTCGTCCTGCCCTGCAACGGCGACCGCATCTTCGGCATGGCACAGGACCATGAGATGGCATTTTCTATGCCATGGAGCAGGGTGGAGTCCACCATCAGGGGGCTGAAGGCAGGCCATGAGAGCGGGCTACAGCGCTACCCCATCCCGTCATATCTCAGATTTGAGGCAGCCCTTCCGCCAAGCTACTACAAGCTTATGGATTACTTGAAGCAGTCGCCATAACGTCTTTAGCGTAGAATCGGGTAAACAGATAATGGTAGAAAAAGGTCTTTCCTCGAAGCAATATCAGGTGGGAAGCGCCCTGGAGGCCATTGAGTTCTACTACGAGAAGGGATGGACCGATGGCCTTCCTGTGGTGCCTTCCACCGCCGAAAGAGTTGAAGAATTTCTGGAGAAAGCGGGTAAGCGCTCCCAGGACGTCATCGGAGAGGTTCCTGAGCGAGGGCGAACAATCACTGCTGAAAAGGTGGCCATAAACGCTGTTATGGCGGGCTGTCTGCCGGAGTATATGCCTGTGCTCATTGCTGTTGTGGAGGCCGTCACTGAAAAAGCCTTCAACCTGCACGGGAGCGCCGCCAGCACCATGGGCTCAGCCCAGCTTATTGTGGTCAACGGCCCCATAGCTAAAAAGCTGGGCATCAACTCCGGCGTGAACCTTTTCGGCCCTGGCTTCCGGCCAAACGCGACCATTGGAAGGGCGCTGCGCCTCATTCTGATGAACGTATGCGGCGCTATCCCTGGGGTCATGGACAAGTCCACCTTTGGACACGGCGGCAAATACAGTTTCTGCATAGCTGAGAACGAGGATTTGAGCCCCTGGGAGCCTTTCCACGTGGAGAGGGGTTTTCCCAGGGAGGAAAGCGTGGTAACCGTTTTTGCTGCCCAGGCCCCTATTCAGGTGACAAACTTCATCGGCAACACCCCTGAGGACATCCTCGCCAGTGTGGCGGACACGATGGCTACCGTAGGATACGAGCAAGCGGAGATTGTGGTTATCATAAGCCCGGAGCACCTGCACCATATCTCCGGCCATGGCTGGTCGAAAAGAGATGTTAAACGCTTCCTTGCTGAAAAAGCTCGGCGCTCCGTCGCCGATTGGAAGAGGGTTAGGAAAATGCCGGGTGCTATTGAGCATGGGGATGAAGATCGGATGAAGGTGGTGGTTGGCGATGCAGAGGATATCGATGTGCTGGTTGGGGGTGGTGGCGCTGGCCCCTTCTCCATTTGCATCCCCCTCTGGGGTGGTGGCATTTCTTCTCGTTCGGTGTCAAAGCTGATCAGGATGAAAGAGTAGAGGAGAAGACTATGACTATTGGAACCTCTGTTAGTCGGCTAACGGTTCTGGATCCCACAGTGGAGCCAGCTCAGGCCAAAGCTGCGATGGCGTCTCGACTCTCCTCCTTAAACGGCAGGGTTCTGGGCCTCTTGGACAACAGCAAGCACAACGCGACTGAGATTCTCAACATGATGTCTATCCTCCTTGGGCATAGGTTCATGTTGGGCGGGTCTCTGCCGTTCAGGAAAAGGAACGCCTCAGTGATAGCTCCCAGGGAGCTTCTGGATGAGATAGCAAGGAAGTGTCAGGTAGCCCTTGTGGCCATTGGAGACTGAGGGTCTTGTAGCTCGTGCAGTATGCACGACGCCATCGAACTGGAGAAGAGGGGAGTGCCGACGGTCTTGCTTTGCACAGACCAATTCATCGCCACAGCCCAGGCGACTGCCAGGATAAAGGGATTGCCTGACTACCCATTTGTCGTGGTTCCACACCCCGTTGGAAGCCTTTCCCAGGCGGGCCTTATGGAGCGAGCAAAACTTGCCCTGCCGCATGTCCTGGAACTTCTCTTAGTCAGTTAAAATACCTTCTGGAAGGAAAACCCCCGTATGAAACGGGGGTTTTTGTTTTCCAGCTTCCGACAATTTGCAATTTTGGGCATATTTTCCTCGGATAACATCTTGAAATATTATGAAAAAAGTGCTAGACTGGTTCTCAGAATTTATTCTTTTGTCTCTTAATGGCGGTTTTACACTTAACATAAGAGGAGGAATGGTAATGATCCAGGAGACCTTCGATGCCAATATGCGTCTGGCTCTTATGGCCAATTTCCCCAGCGCCGTAGATGCCCTGCTGGAACTTGTGGACAACGGCGCTGACGACTGGGTAGGCAAAACCCAGCAGTTTCCGGTGGAAGTGGATGTTGTGATAACACCCCACAGGTTGCGCATCCGCAGCAAGGGCGAGGTGGGCATGGGCTACGGCGAGCTGGAGAACTTTCTTAAGTGGGGCTACGCTCACAAGACCGCCAGGATTGGTCAGTGGGGTCAGGGTGGAAAAGCGGCAATAGGCTATCTGGCCCACGGTGTCAGGATCCGGTGCACCAAGAGAGGCGAGGAGGTGGGCTGGGAGCTAACTGATCCAACCTGGGGAGACAGGCAGTTCTTCACCGCCTACGAGCCACAGCCCTTCCCCGCACCCAAAGAGGAAGCCTATGTTGATATAGAGCTTTTCCGCTTGAAGAGAAAGGTTTCCTACCGGCACCTGATACGAAGGCTATCCAGCGTCTACCGCCCCATTCTTCAGAACGACAATCTTATCGTAACCATTAAAGCGGGACCCAAAACCCAGCGGGTTAAGCCACTGGAGATATCTCTCTCCAAGGAGCCGCAGCCTTTTGAGATAGCCCTTCCAGACGGGAAAAGTCTCAGGGGCTGGTTAGGAATAATGGCGCCCGTTTCGGAAAATGGCTGTGAAGGGGTTAGAGGCGGAATAAGATGCTATCGCTATGGGAGACTCGTATCCCAGGGCGAGTTCTTCGGTCACCCGGGGCCGGCCGATAACGCTGCCCTCAACACCCTTACGGGTGAAGTGTATATTGATTTCCCTGTGTCCCCTAACCTGAATAAGAGCGACTTCGACAGGGAGTCAG
The DNA here is from genome assembly GCA_016190815.1 of Chloroflexota bacterium. Taxonomy (GTDB): domain Bacteria; phylum Chloroflexota; class Dehalococcoidia; order JACPPT01; family JACPPT01; genus JACPPT01. Next base: position 28,490 of record JACPPT010000009.1, on the reverse strand, counting down.
ATGCCTGGAGGCAGATCTACAAAGCGATGCATTTGGCGATGGAGCCCTGGGTGAAGGATATCCTGGCTCAGAGTCAGGTCGTTGTCCCGGAGGAGTCCAGGGAAAACGCCCTCAGGGCCCTTGTGCTAATACGGAGGGCTTTCAGGCGGATCGAGAGCGGATACAAGGGCATGCCCCTGGTTTCAGGCTCCGGCCAGCCCAAAGAGAAAGTTGAGTACATCCCTGGAAAGGAAGCCGAGCTTCAGTTCCACGATGAGCCAGCGTCTCTGGAGGAGGCTGTGCAGGAGTTGAAGCAGGTGCCCCAGAAAGCTGGGCAGATTTATGCGGATATAGTGTCTGGCGACGGCACCCTTCGTTCTGTCTCCACCCATGAAAACGGTACAAGAAAGGTAATAGTATTTTCCAACTATCCCGGCTACCAGGCCGCGAGAGGTGATATGGCCTATCTTCTGGAGACCCTTTCCCTGGAGATGGCCAGGCCTGAGGCAGATGACCCTCAGGATGTGAACGAGTATCTGGATAGAGCCAACTCTGCCCTGCGCATAGCGGCTTCCGATTTCCTTAGACACCGAATCTAAAAAATACTGAGTAACCTCGGAGACACCCTCCTCCTTAAGGGCTGGCCTCAGATCCAAGGCCAGCCCTTTTTTAGCTTGCGACCTAGGGGCCTATTCTGCTATACTCGGTTGCAGATTTTTCGTTTAAGAAGATGAGGATGGCCTGGAAAGTCGTTCCCAATGGTACTATCACTACCCCCAGGGGATTCCTGGCTGGAGCAACCTATGCTGGGCTTAAGACCTATGGTGAAGAGAAGCTGGACCTGGGCATCCTATTCTCAGAGGCGACTTGCCGAGCGGCAGGCGTTTTTACCACGAACAAGATCGTGGCTGCGCCGGTTGTCCTCACCAGGGAGCGCCTGAGAGATAAGAGGGCAAGGGCCATCGTTGCCAACGGCGGGTGCGCCAACGCCTGCGTAGGCCCCCAGGGGATGATAGACGCACGAAACACCTCGGAGCTTACGGCAAAGAAGCTGGAGATCGCTCCAGAGGAGGTCCTGGTTGCCAGCACGGGCATCATCGGAGTGGAGTTGCCCATGGGCCTTATCCGAGCGGGGCTTAGCAGGATAGCTCTCTCCACCGATGGAGGACATGCCCTGGCCAGGGCCATTATGACTACGGACACACGTCCCAAGGAGGTTGCCCTTTCTGTAGAAGTAGGAGGCAAGGAGATAACCATAGGGGGCATCGCCAAGGGAGCGGGCATGATTCATCCCAATATGGCAACAATGCTTTGCTTCCTTGCCACCGATGGCAAAGTGGAGCCGAATTTTCTGGATAAAGCACTGCGGGAAGCTGTGGATGCCTCTTTCAATATGATCACTGTGGATGGCGACACCAGCACCAACGATATGGTGCTCATTCTGGCCAACGGCCTTGCAGGTAATAGGCCCCTGAAAGAAGACTCGCCAGGAGCAGGTGCCTTTCGAGACTCCCTGAAGGAGGTGTGCACGCAGCTCGCCAGGGAAATTGTCAGGGATGGAGAAGGAGCTACCAAGCTCATCGAGGTTGTTGTGGAGGGGGCTTTGACCCTGAGCGACGCCAGGGCCGCAGCGCGCACCGTGGCAGGCTCAACCCTTCTCAAGACGGCGGTGCACGGCAACGACCCCAACTGGGGCAGGGTGATAGCGGCCCTGGGCAGGAGCGGAGCCCAGATAGATGACTCGAAGCTGGTAGTTCACATAAACGAAATCTGTGTAATGGATGGAGGCGTACCCATTCCTTTCTATAAGGATGCAGCGGTGGCCGCCATGAACCGCCCCGAGGTATCCATAGGCATACGTTTGAATCTGGGGAATGCCCGGGCCACAGCCTGGGGATGTGACCTGACGGAGAAATACGTCCAGATAAACAGCCAGTACACTACGTAGGGGATAATGAGACCGTTCATAAAGGGGAGTGCAGAGGGGCTTTGCCCCTTTGCTGGGGGTCTGGGGTATTCCCCAGCTTTAGAAAGTCCCCCAAGAATGGGGGATTCAGGGGGTTGAAAGGCGTTTCTAGACGGTCTCAAATGCAAAAGGGAGGTGGTATGAATGGCGCTTCCCAAGCAGAAGGATGTGGAAATCCCTCTCTTGAAAGAGATAGAAGCGGCGGGCGGGCAAGGAGCTTCGATCCATGATGAACTGACTACAGGCCAAGAAGTAGGGGCACAGCCTTTGTGGAGGTAGATTCACATGGCGGTACCAACGTCGAGCGATTTTGAGCAGCCTATTATGGCTGAGTTAGGAACAACGCAGGGTGGATTGCCATCCCGGGATTTGTTCTCTAGGATTGTGGCAAAGCAGCAGAATTATGGCTTGAACATAACGCCACAAGACATGAGACAAACAGATCCCTCTGGGCAAAATACGGTAGAACATCGCTTTCATACAGAACTCCAAATTCTAAAAAAGAAAGGGCGTATTGAAGGTCCGATTGGGGGTACAGGTGGGGTATGGCGAGTTAAAGGTCTCACCCTACCACCTGTTGTGCCTACACCAACCAGTCAGTCCCCTGATGACCCGCATGAGTTGCTGGTAGAGATAACGAGCCGTGCAGGAAAGCTTGCAGAATTAGCAAAGAAGACAGGGGAGGGAAAACCTCGCCCAACCCATGACGAAGTAGTAGAGATGGTTAAAGAAATGGGTCAAATCCTGGGCAAAGTCGTGGAGAAAGAATGGGGGCCTATCTACAAACATGATGGTGTTTGGAAAGATAAACCTTACGACAGCCCCAGATTGGTGGTTGAAGTTTGTGATAAGGGAAATCTGGATAAGGATATTGCTTCACTATCTTGGGCGGTTCAAAATTGGTTAGCTAAGTGTATTCTTGTAACTTTTGAGGACGCCGATTTTCAAGCTGCGAAGAACAAATTGCCTCCACAAGCCCAAATTTATCCCCTGAAGGTTGGTGATATGCTCACGCTTCATTCGGCGGTGAAGGCAGGCAATTTGCAAGCAATGAGGGCTATCTTCGGTATTTAGCAGGAATCAGATGAAACCTATCATAGTTAAGATAGGCGGAAGCACCCTGGGGAGCCACGATACGACCCTGGAGGACGTGGTGGCTCTCTGGAAAAAGGGCTTGTCCGTGGTTCTGGTACACGGGGGAGGAAAGACCATTACCCAGTGGCTGGAAAGGCAGGGCGTCCCCGCCAAATTCGTTGGTGGGTTAAGGGTAACAGATGCTAAAAGCCTGGGCGTAGTGGTGGCGGTGCTGGCGGGTCTGGTGAACAAGGAGCTGGTTGCCCGGATTCAAGCCCTGGGCGGCAAAGCCCTGGGGCTGAGCGGCGTGGACGGCGGGTTCATCGAGGCGAGGGTTGCAAACCCTGAGCTGGGCTTTGTCGGGGAGGTGACCAGGATCGACCCAAAGCCTCTTGAGGCGGTGATTGCTGCCGGATACATACCTGTGATAGCAACCGTGGCCCTGAGTAAGTCTGGAAGCTCCAACGAGGCGGGCACAATCCTTAACATAAACGCTGACACCGTTGCGGGGGAGCTGGCCGTGGTCATACGCGCCCGTAGGCTTGTATTTCTTACAGACGTCGCCGGCGTCCAGGATGGGGCTGGGAAGGTCATCCCAAGACTTGCCTCAGAGGAGGCCCGCTCGCTGATGGCTTCTGGTGTCGTTTCCGGGGGTATGATACCCAAGCTGGAGGCCTGTCTCAAGGCCGTCGGCGCCGTAGATATGGCTCAGATCGTGGATGGACGCTTGCCCCATGCCCTTATCAATACCATTGAGGGGGAAGGTGCAGGCACAACAATTGCAGGAGGATGATGATGTTTTTTGAGACGAACCGACCTGGCGGGTTGCCACCATTGCCTTTTGATTACAGGGGTCAGCAGCCTGATCCCATTGTTCCACTGTTGAGGTGGGTTCTGATCTTTGGCGTGCTCCTGGCTATTTATATTATCTTCTCCATCGGGAGGGGCATCTATACCGAGTGGCTTTGGTTTGAAAACGTTGGCTTTCAGAGGGTGTATGCCACTGTTCTGGTTACAAAGGTGTGGCTCTTTTTTGCAGGTGCCTTGCTTTTTGCAGCCTTTTTTGTTGCCAACATCTATCTTTCCATAAGGCTATCCAGGAGGGCCGGCTTGCCAATGCTCCCCGAGGAGTTCCTGGGAATGGTGCGCCGGGCTGTGAATATCGTGTTTATTCTTGCTTCTATCTTCTTGAGTCTCATCTTCGGTGCAGTCGCCATGGGGCAATGGGATAACATCCTCCGATTTGCCAACGCTGTCCCCTTCGGTCAGGCTGACCCCGCTTTCGGGAAAGACGCATCCTTCTATGTCTTTACCCTTCCCTTCTACCGTTCTATTCAAAGATGGCTGATGGGGGCGGTAGTGGTTACCCTCTTAGGAGGCCTGGGCATCTACATAGTGAATTTTGGCCTCCGCGGATTTAATTTTGCGTTCAATCGACCTATAAGAGTACACATCTTTCTTTTGGGCGCGGCCGCTCTTCTTCTAATATCCTGGAGCTACTGGTTCGATATCTACGAGCTGGTGTTTTCGTCCAGGGGCGCTGTCTTTGGCGCCACCTTCACCGATGTCAATGCCCAGCTAACGGCGTATAGAATCTTAATAGTCATAGCATCTTTCTGTGCCTTGCTTCTCATTGCTAGCGTCTTCACCGGCGGGATTCGTTTGCCTTTGTGGGGAGTTGGAATATGGGTGGCGGCTTCTATTGTGGTAGGGAATATATATCCCGGCCTGGTTCAGCAATTTGATGTGGTGCCCAATGAACTGGCGCGAGAGACACCATACATACAGAACAACGTCAAGGCCACACGCTACGCCTTCGGGTTAGACAGTGTAGAGGCGAAGTCTTTTCCCGCTGAGGGGCAGGTAAAAGAAGAGGACATACTCAAGAACCCGGACACTATAGATAATGTCCGTCTATGGGATTATCGCCCCCTGAAGGACACATATAACCAGATTCAATTCATAAGGCTTTACTACGATTTCCACGATGTGGACGTGGATCGCTACACCATCGATGACCGGTACCGACAGGTCATGGTTGGCCCCAGGGAGCTATCGGTAGAGAAGCTTCCTGCGGAGGCGCAACGCTGGATAAACCAGAAGCTCCAGTTCACCCATGGATATGGCGTAGCCATGAGCCCCGTTACCGAGTTCTCTCCTGAGGGGCGCCCCCTTTTCTTCATCAAGGATGTGCCTCCTGCGGGGGATATTCCATTGGAGCGCCCGCAGATTTACTTCGGGGAGAAGACCACGAGCTATGTTATTGTGAACACAAACATCCCTGAGTTTGACTATCCCACCAAGGAGGACATACCCGTCTACACAAAATACCAGGGCAAAGGGGGGGTCCTCCTCAGCTCCTACATCCGCCGCCTGGCCTATGCCTTGCAGTTCGGAGACGTAAATATCCTCATCGCCGGCGGGATAACTCCGGAGAGCCGAATCCAATACTTCCGCCATATTCAGGAGAGGGTGAACCACGTAGCGCCCTTCCTGCGCCTGGACGGGGACCCGTACATGGTGGTGGCCGATGGCAAGCTCTTCTGGATTCAGGATGCTTATACCACCACCAGCAGGTATCCCTACTCCCAGCCATTCGAAGGCGGCATAAACTACATTCGCAACAGCGTAAAGGTGGTCATAGATGCCTATGAGGGCACTATGGATTTCTACATCGCAGACCCCGATGACGCCTTGGTGCGAACCTACCAGAATATCTTCCCCACCCTCTTCAAGCCCATAGACGATATGCCAGCGTCTTTGAGGGTGCATGTTCGCTACCCTGAGGATCTCTTTATGGTGCAGGCCAGGATGCTTCTGAAATATCACATGCAGGATGCCAAGGTCTTCTACAATAGGGAAGACCTGTGGGACATTCCCCAGGAGCTGTACTACGGCAAGTACCAGCAAATGGAGCCTTACTACGTCATTATGCGTCTGCTCGGGGAGCCCAGGGAGGAGTTCCTCCTCCTTCTCCCATTCACCCCAGCCAACAAGCCCAATATGGTGGGATGGCTGGCGGCCAGAAGCGATGGTGAGAACTATGGCAAGCTTCTGCTCTACAATTTCCCCAAGGACAAGCAGATAGATGGCCCCAGTCAAATAGAGGCCCGAATAAACAACGACCCCGTCATCGCGCAGCAGCTTACCCTCTGGGACCAGCGGGGCTCCCGGGTAATTCGTGGCAATCTCCTGGTGATTCCCATAGAGAACTCCCTGCTCTACGTTGAGCCAATATTCCTTCAAGCTGAGCAGCTAGCGTTCCCTGAACTGAAGCGTGTTGTTGTGGTAACCAGCGACCGTGTAACAATGCAACCCACCCTGGCAGAAAGCCTTGCGGCTGTAACAGGTGGCAGGGTGTCGCCGCCAGCGGTTACACCTCCAGGTGGAGAACAGCCGCCCGGGGGCACCCCAAGGGTAGGAGAGGAGATCAAAGGAATACAGGACGCCCTGAAGAATGTTCAAGAAGAGCTTAAGAAGCTGGAAGAGGCTCTCAACAATCTTCTGGAATCGCTGCGTTAGGAAGGAGCCAAGATGAGCAAGTGGCAAGAACTCGAGGCCCGCTACTTTATGACCACGGGCAAGCGCCAGCCTGTTACCATAGTGCGGGGGAAAGGGGTAAAGGTCTGGGACGAGGACGGGAAGGAGTATCTGGACTTTGTGGCTGGCATCGCGGTCAACAGCCTCGGCCACTGTCACCCCGTGGTGAGAAAGGCCCTGTCTGGGCAGGCCTCGAAGCTCATACATGTTTCCAACATTTTCTATCACATCCCGCAGATTCAGCTTGCCGAGCTTCTGGTCCAGAATAGCTGCATGGAGCGGGCCTATTTCGTCAACAGCGGGGCTGAGGCCAACGAGGGTGCTGTGAAGCTGGCCCGCAAATATGGCAAGCTGCACCTGAGCGGTGCATACGCCATCATAACTGCAATGGACTCCTTCCATGGGCGGACCCTGGCCATGGTGGCGGCCACGGGCCAGCCCAAATACCAGGAGCCCTTTACACCGCTTCCAGAAGGCTTTGTAAATGTGGAGTTCAACAGCATCGAAGCCATAATGGAGGCCACCAATGAAAAGACCTGCGCGGTGATGCTGGAGCCTGTTCAGGGGGAGGGGGGCGTAAACGTCCCAAACGATAGCTATTTGAAGCAGGTCAGGGCATGGTGCGATGAGCGGGGGCTGCTTCTTATTATGGACGAGATTCAAACCGGCATAGGGCGACTGGGCACTCTATTTGGCTACCAGCAGTTCGGGGTTGAGCCTGATATAATGACCCTGGGCAAGGGACTGGCAGGCGGCTTTCCCATAGGCGCCCTTTTAGCGAAGGAAACGGCCTCGGTATTCAAACCGGGCGACCACGGCTCAACCTTTGGCGGGAATCCCCTGGCATGCGCCGTAGGCTACGAAACACTGAAGTTCATCTTGGAAAAGGACGTGGTTTCCAATGTGAGCCGCCTGGGAGACCACCTGAAACAGAGCTTCAACAAGCTGAAAGCCACCTTCCCATTTATCACAGAGGTCAGGGGCAGGGGGCTTCTCATGGCATTACAGTTCAACGGTGAAATTGCGGCGGATGTGGTAAAGACCTGTTTGGAGGGAGGCCTTCTTCTCAACCCAGTCAAGCCTGACGCCATTCGATTCATGCCGCCTCTTGTGGTTAAGAAGGCAGAGGTAGATAAAGCGATAAGCATCCTGACATCGGCTCTGGAGAAGGTGGCAAAGGACAAGAAACTTATGTAGACAGGGGGAGAAAGGGGGTTAAAGTGAAAGAGAAGGTTGTACTGGCTTACAGTGGTGGGCTGGATACCTCTGTGGCCATAAAGTGGCTCCCTGAAAAATACGGGATGGATGTCATAGCCCTTACGCTGGATGTGGGTGGGGAGAAGGACATCTCATCGGTCAGGGAGAAGGCCCTCAAAGCTGGGGCGGTCAAGGCTCTTGTGGTGGATGCCAAGGAGCTTTTTGTAAAGCATTTCGTATTCCCAGCCCTGGCAGCGGATGCAATTTACGAGGGGCAGTATCCCCTTGCCACTGCTCTATCTCGTCCCTTAATAGCGAAGCTGCTGGTGGATGTGGCCCGGGAGGAGGGTGCCAAGGCCATTGCCCACGGCTGCACAGGCAAGGGAAACGACCAGGTGAGGTTCGACGTGAGCACGGCAGCCCTGGCGCCAGACCTCAAGGTTATAGCACCGGCCAGGGAGTGGCGGATGACAAGGGAGGAGGAGATGGAATACGCCCACCGCCACAAAATTCCTATGCCCCCGGCCAAGACCACCCCCTATTCCACAGACCAGAATCTCTGGGGAAGAAGCATCGAGTGCGGCATCTTGGAGGACCCTTGGGCGGAGCCACCGGAGGAGGTCTACGCCTGGACCAAGTCCCCGGGGGAGAGTCCGGATAAGCCGGTGTATATTGAGATAGGCTTTGAGAAAGGCCTGCCGGTGAGCCTGGACGGCGAGGACCTCAGCGGCGTGGCATTAATTCGTAGATTAAACGAGATGGCGGGCGCCCACGGCGTGGGGAGAATAGACCACCTGGAGAACAGGCTTGTGGGGATAAAGTCCAGGGAGGTCTACGAATCACCTGCTGCAACGGTCCTCCTAAAGGCTCATAAAGCTCTGGAGATGATGACCCTGAGCAAGGAGCAGTTGCGTTTCAAGGAAAGGGTGGCCCAGGAATACGCTGACCTCATCTATGATGGTCTTTGGTTTACAGCTTTGCACCAGGACCTGGCAGCCTACGTACAGAGCACCCAGCGCCACGTTACAGGAGCCGTGCGGGTCAAGCTGCATAAGGGCAACTGCATCGTGGTGGGGCGAAAGTCTCCCAAGTCCCTTTATTCCTATTCGCTGGCCACCTACGACAAAGGAGACGTTTTCGATCAGCAGGCTGCCCCCGGTTTCATCTATATCTGGGGACTGCCGGTTAGAGTCCAGGCGCAGGTTCAGCTCTTAGAACAGCCTGACGGGATTTTGGGTGTGTCAGTTCGCAAGGAAAAGTAGAGGGACGTCAAGATGTATAGAGAGCTGACAGACGAGCAGAAACAGATACTGACAACCATCAGGGATTTCGTGAAAAGAGAGATAGCCCCTGTCTCCAGCAATATGGAGAACGCCGATGATTACCCCTTCCAGATAGTGGAGAAGATGAAGGAGATGGGGCTTTTCGGATGCACCATACCCCAGGAATACGGTGGGATGGGGCTCGACTACACCACCTACGCCATGATCTTCGAGGAGATCTGCAAAGGGTGGATGAGCGTGAGCGGGATAATCGGCACCCACTCCATCATGTCCTACATCGTCTACACTTTCGGGACGGAGGAGCAGAAGAAGCGCTTCCTGCCCCTTCTGGCCAAGGGAGAGAAACGGGGGGGACTGGCCCTTACAGAGCCCAACGCTGGAAGTGATGTCCAGGCTATCCAGACCACGGCAGTTAAAGATGACGATGATTACATAATAAACGGAACCAAGCTTTTCATAACCAACGGCAGATACGGGAACACCTTTGCTCTTCTGGCCAAGACGGACACAAAAGCGCAGCCACCCTACAAGGGCATAAGCTGTTTCATAGTTGAGAAAGGAGAGCCAGGCTTCACCGTCGGACGAGACCTGGATAAGCTAGGGTATCGGGGGCTGGACACGTGCGAGCTTATATTCCAGGACTTTCGAGTTCCTGCTACGAACCTGGTCGGGTTGAAGGAGGGGGCAGGCTTTTCCCACGTTATGAGCGGGCTGGAGGTGGGCAGGATAAACATAGCAGCCAGGGCTGTAGGCGTTGCCACAGCCGCCTTTGAAGCCGCCATTAGATACTCGCAGCAGCGCCAGGCCTTCGGAAAGCCCATCTGCCAGCACCAGGTCATTCAGATAAAGCTGGCAGATATGGCCACCAAGATAGAGGCAGCCCGGCTCCTCACCTACCACGCCGCCGCCAAAAAGGACATGGGGGAGCGCTGCGACCTGGAGGCCGGGATGGCCAAGCTCTTCGCCAGCGAGGTCTGCGGCGAGGTAACGATGGAGGCTATGCGCATTCATGGCGGATATGGTTACATCAAGGAACTGCCCCTGGAAAGATATTACAGGGATGCACCTTTGATGATAATAGGCGAGGGGACCAACGAGATTCAGAAGCTCGTGATAGCAAGGAACCTCCTCAATAAATACAAGATCTGATGGGAGGGAAGACATGGAGATAGATGGCAGGGAGAGCTTCGGCCGCTGCTATGAGGACTTCAACATAGGCGATGTATATAAGCACTGGCCCGGCAAGACCATAACGGAGTTCGACGACACTCTTTTCTGTCTCCTCACGATGAACCACAACCCCCTTCACCTGGACGAGAACTATATGAAGGGAAGCCAGTTCGGCAAAAGGCTTGTGGTGGGGACTTACGTCTTCAGCCTTGTTGTCGGTATGAGCGTGCGGGACATAAGCGGCAAGGCCATCGCCAACCTGGGGTACGACGAGGTGAGGCACGTCGGCCCCAGCTTCTACGGCGACACCATCTACGCTGAGACGAAGGTCCTGGACAAGAAGGAGTCCAGGAGCAGGCCAGATAGAGGCATTGTAATAGTGGAGTCAAGGGCCTGGAACCAGAAGAATGAGACCATCCTCACCTTCAAGCGCCAGGTGCTTGTTTCCAAGAAAAAAGCTCGTGAGGTCTGAGGCTTGAGTATGAAGCCAACCCGCCCACGAATGCAAAAAGGCCTGGATAGAAAGGCTCAGGCCTATACCGCCTCTCTCCCCTTCGATAGGCGTCTCTATCGAGAGGACATCGAAGGAAGCATAGCCCACGCCAGGATGCTAGCCCGCCAGGGCATCATCTCGGAGAAGGACGCCGAGCTAATAGTTATGGGCCTCGTTTCCATAAGGGAGGAGATGGAGCAGGGCACATTCCCGTTCAAAGAGGAGATGGAAGACATCCACATGAACATCGAGGTCCGCCTGGCGGAGAAGATAGGCGATGCAGCCGGGAGGCTGCATACCGCCCGCTCCCGAAATGACCAGATAGCCTTGGACATGCGCCTCTACCTCAAGAGGGCCATCACCGAAACTGTAGGGAGGCTCCGCGGTTTTCAGAAAGCCCTTCTGGAATTGGCGGAGGCAAACAAATCGGTCGTCATGCCAGGCTACACCCACCTTCAGCGGGCCCAGCCTGTGCTCTTCACCCATCACCTCCTCGCCTACTTCGAGATGGCCCAGCGGGATGTGGAGCGTTTTCTGGACTGCCTTAAGCGTGTGGACGTTTTGCCTCTGGGGAGCGGTGCCCTGGCTGGCGTCCCCTATCCCATAGACAGGGACTTTCTGGCCAGGGAGCTGGGCTTTGGGTGGGTGAGCCAGAACAGCATAGACGCTGTCTCAGACCGGGACTTCGTGGCGGAGTACGAGGCTGCGGCTTGCCTTGCTATGATGCACCTCTCCAGACTTGTCGAGGAGCTCGTCCTCTGGTCAACGGAGGAGTTCGGCTTAGTGGAGATGGACGAGGCCTACGCCACGGGAAGCAGCATTATGCCCCAGAAGAGGAACCCCGACGTGGCGGAGCTGGCCCGAGGAAAGACCGGCAGGGTTTACGGGCATCTGATGGCCATTCTCACGACCCTCAAGGGCCTGCCTTTGGCATACAACAGGGACCTCCAGGAGGACAAGGAGGGCCTGTTCGACACCATCGACACCCTGCACTTCACCCTGGAGGTTCTTACGGGGATGGTGCAGACTCTTAAGGTCGACTCTGCACGGACTCGAAAGGCGGCCGAAGAGGGCTACATCCTGGCCACAGACCTGGCGGACTACCTGGTCAAGAAGGGGATTCCGTTCCGCAAGGCACACGGCATCGTGGGGGAGGTGGTGCGCTACGCATCGGAGTCGGGAAAGGGTTTGAAGGAGCTAACCCTGGAGGAATATCGGCGCTCCTCGAATCTCTTTGATAAGGATGTGCTCAATATCACCCTGGAGTCCTCCATAGCCTCGAGGGACGTCCCTGGCGGGACGGCTCCTGAGCAGGTGAAGAAGGCCCTGGCGCGCGCCAGGGAAATCCTGAAAGGCGATGCTTAATATAAGCGAAGTGAAATACGCCCCGTCCATTCTCGCGGCGGACTTCGCCCGGCTGGGCGAGCAGGTGGCCGAGGCGACCAGGGCAGGGGCCGACTACATCCACGTGGATGTTGCGGACGGCCATTTTGCACCCAGCCTGACGGTGGGTCCTCTCGTAGTTGAGGCGATACGCTCCTGGACACACCTGCCCCTGGACGTCCACCTCATGGTGGAAAGGCCGGAGCGCCTCATCAAGGAGTTTGCCAGGGCGGGCGCAGACATCCTCACCGTTCACGCCGAGGCCTGCCCTCATCTTCACAGGGTCGTCCAGGATATCAAGGAGCTTGGGGTTAAAGTTGGCGTATCCCTGAACCCCGGCACGCCTCTCTCTATGGTGGAGGAGGTTCTGCCCCATCTGGACCTGGTGCTTATTATGAGCGTCAACCCGGGCTATAGCGGGCAGAAGTTCATCGAAAGCACTTTGAAGAAGATAGCCCGCCTCCGACGGATGCTGGACGAGGCGGGCTGCCATGCCGAGCTGGAGGTGGACGGGGGCATATCGGCGGAGACAGCCCCCAAAGTGGTCAGGGCCGGCGCCAGGGTACTGGTTGCAGGCTCCGCTGTGTTCAACCGAAAGGAGAGCGTTGCCCAGGCCCTGGGTCGGATTCGGGAGAGCGTGGAAGCCCTCAGAAGAGTCTAGACTTGCTAAGGAGGCTGCAATGAGCGTGAAAGTGACGGACAAGAAAACGGGCAAGGAGACCGCTGGCAAATACGCCGTTATCAAGGGTGGCGAGGTAAACCTCTACACGGGCATCATGTCGGATAAGAAGGGCGGCTGGCGAGGGTATGGCAAGCGACTGGTCTTCTCAGCAGAGAGCGTAACTGTCGCCGCTGACGAGCCGACAAAATCTTAGGGGGCGCGCAATGGACAGCGTCTTAATTGAATATCTAAGTTCCGGTGAAGCATGGTTGTTAGTTGGCTCAGGCCCTTCAATTGAAATGGGTTATCCCACTTGGGCACAGTTAGCGCAGAAGTCGCTGGAGGTTTTGCGTGCAGAACAAACAAATGGAGACCTAACTAGAATGCGCAAAGTAATTGAGAACAAGGATTACCCAGAGGCATTCAAAGCGGCAGTTGACATGTTCGGAAGCCTGCGCATTAGGCAGATATTGGGGGATTACTTAAAACCGACTAAATCGGGTAAACTTTATGAAATGGTCGCAGCTTGGCCGGTCAAGGTTTACTTAACAACAAACTATGACGATGAAATACAACTGCACCTAGCCAAAGTGAACGAGGCGTACAGACTATTATCAAACTCGACCGACCACATGGGTATGTTAAATACTGACCTGTCAGGTGCCATTGTGAAATTACATGGCGATTTGAGCACGGATACAGGACTAATACTAACTTCTGACCATTACAAAGATATAACTTCTGGTAATTCTTGGGAGTATTGGCGGACAAGAATGATTTCCGTATTTCAAATGTGCAGAATGTTTGTTCTGGGCCATTCTCTATCTGACGCAAATATTAAGCACGTTCTAAACGCTGCGAAACGCGGGGCAGGAGTTGAAAGACCAGTATGCTGGATAGCCCCTAACGTTTCTCAAAAGGAGCTTAGAGAATACTTAGAAAGATACCGCATTCGAGTAATTCCATATGAGAGTGACGCAGAACATACTTCATTACTGCGACTAATAGAAGCGATAAGCGATTTCATTCCGCAGCGTACTTCAGTTCCCATTCTACAACATGTTAAGAGAGTAACCTCATCTTCGCTTAAGTCTGATGCGGCGGCTCCTGGTTTCTATGTGTTCAACAAATTCTGTGAAAAACTCGACCTTGCGAACATACAGGCCGAAATAGCTACTGCAACCATGATGTCGATAGTAACTGAACTAAGAAACATGGGAGAATTCTCTTTAGAAAAAGCACTGAGCCTTGTCGGATGGCCTGGGTCTTATGGCTTGCAGACGACCTTTAGGAATAAAGTGGCTACTCAGGCTGTTGCAGAAGGGCTTTTGGAACGAACCGGGAAAGGATTCAAACTCGGCAAGAATGCTGATGGGCGTGCAAAAAGCAGCAGAGAGAAATTTATTCAAGCTAGGGATAGGTTTATACAATCTGTAGCCCTTAGGATAAAAGCTAAGTTCCCTGCTTTGAACAAAGAGGCTGACGAGATAGCCACATACGTAGAAGCTTCTCTTACTGGTTTTTTCCGAGAGGCTGGGTTAACACTATCAAGCGTTCTAATAGCGGGTAGGTCTCCGCAAGTGGTACCCAGTTCAGTCTTGAAGTTCGTCAACTTAGCCGCAGCTAGATATGACACTTGGTCGAAGAGGCAAGCCTTTTCAACCGTCTCAATAGACATTTTTAAGAGGGCAGGGTCCGCGGAGAGAGAGTATCTTGGCAGGATATCACGAGGCTTCTTTGCTTTTCACGCTCTAGGGGTCCTAGGAGATGTAGCGTTAGAGCGGATGAAACATGCCAAAGAAACTGTGTGGTTAATTGACTCAAACGTTCAAATCATAGCATTGGCCGTAGCCAATATCGGGAACTATGTTGTCAGAGAATGCCTATCAAGACTGAGAGAACTGGGAATAAGGTCCTTTACAACATACAATTTGTTCTCAGAGACTGTTGACCATTTGAGATTTGCTGAAAGCGTAGTTAAGCTCCAAGGGGCAAATTCTCGTGATGTAATGGCCGCAGCCAAAGGAGATACTCCTTATAGACAATCCAATGAATTTCTGAGGGGATTTATCTCATGGCAGAAAGCGGGAAATCCTTGCGACTGGAAAGCTTATCTGTACAAGGTAATTAAAAGTCATGAAGTCAATGATAAAGCTGTAGCCTCCGCTCTTTCAGAAATTGGAATTGAGACTGTACCACTTCAAAATTGGCCAGGGTTTTCCCAGAATGATTACTCCGAAATCTCTGAACGAACAGAGGAAATCAGGCTGAAGCGGGAACAAATACCAAGGCAAAGAGATACTAACACAGAGGATACAGCGGTAGACTCGGAGCGGAAAGCTGTGCCGGAGGGGGAAGCTTCTATCGTTATTAAGAAAGAGCGAGGTGGGTCCTATTACATTTTAACAAGTTCACCCCAACAGTCGGATGCTTGGTTCATCAGTAGTACGTCAATACTCAATCTGCTGGGGGAAGGCTCTAGGATTACTTGGCAACCGGAGTCCTTTTTCCAATTCGCATCGACATTGTGTCGCTCGACTGAAGCAGAAGAGGCTGACAAAGCTTTCGATACTATCCTTTTAGCTGTTGCTGAAAGTGGTGTTGACTTATTGGATGATGAGACTATAAAAGAGGTGTTCGGTGGTGTAATTGACCAGGCCGAAACAAGTGTCAAGGAACAACGAGAATTATATAGCAATGATTTGGAGAGTAAGTACGGAGAACCTCCTGAGGTCGTGCTGAGTAGGATCGCACCAATGAATCGCCCACTAGCAGCGTTACAGTTTGCAAATGAAGCAGCACAAATCGAGTCGACAAGAAGAGAGCAAGCCGAAAAACGTGCAGCCATTGAGACTAAACGCGCTGAATCAGCCGAAAAGGAGTTAGCCAGAATAGAGAAGTTTCGCCGCAAATATATCAAGAAACAAAGCAGCAGACGTAAAAAGAAACGCTGAAGGTTTTACCTTTTATCATAAATGGTGGAGCCAGATTCATTTAGCACGTCTGTAATGCGTCTTACCATTGGTAAAGGCCATAATTATCTGCGTACCCACAAAAGTTCGGATTTTCCCCTGCACGGTTAATACTCATAATTAGCCCATGCTATAATAAACTGGTAAAGCAATCCCCCTTTTGGGGCAGGAGCTTGAGACTCAAAAGTAGGAGGCAAAAAAGTGGGGAGTTATCATTTTGCTGTGGTGGTGGAGAAAGACGAACACGGTTATTTTGCCTATTGCCCTGAACTACAGGGGTGCTACACCCAAGGGGAAACCTTTGAGGAGGTCATGGAGAATATAAAGGATGCCATAAGACTCCATGTCAAGGATAGGCTGGACAATAACGAACCCATTCCTACCTCAGAGGTGGTGAGCCTTTCTACTTTAGAGGTAGCGGTTTGAGTGAAAAGCTACCCAGAATTACCGCTGACGAAGTAGTCCAGGCATTAGAAAGAGCTGGTTTCAGATTATCCCGGCAGAGTGGCAGCCACAAAATCTACAAAAATCAGGCGGGGAAGCGCACCACAGTCCCGTACCACAAAGGCAAAGTTTTACATCCAAAAGTCTTATCCAGCATTCTAAAGGATGCTCAGCTTAGCAAAGAGGACTTCTTGAAACTCTTAGAAAATAAATAGCGGCTTTCCCTTTTGCAAATACATAACAAACCAAATCTCTATAAAATTTTGGATTCTCCCCCAACCTGGGTGGGAAAGTAAACGTTACGTTGGTGGGGGGAATCAAAAAGCTTTCGTAGGGTGGGTGAAACCCACCACTTAATCTGATTCATTAGCACGGTGGGTTTCGCTATGCTCCACCCACCCTACAAACTACAAACTTAGCTTGTCCTTACTTAGGCTCGGCATACCGTTGAAGACTTCTTCGCGATAACTTGAGTTACTCATTAAAGCCCTGAACTGAACTACTGCTGACGGTAGGTTGTTTCACTCCTGCGAGCTATTTGTAGAATCAGGACCAATTTATCGTTATCGTACACCTCGTAAACAACCCTGTAGCTACCCCCCCTAATGCGATAAGCTCTTTCCTCGCCCTTAATCTTCCTTACTCCTTGAGGCCGAGGCTCCTCAGCCAGACCGCCGACGGCAATCCTTAACCGCTGGAATTCCTGCCTTCTTATTCGAGCTTTGAGCTTTTCTAAGTCGCGGTCGGCAGACAGTGAAACCTCGATTCTATACACGCTTTGCCGCGGCAGCTCCTTCGCGGCGGTTTATTGATTCCTCCAGCTCTCGTTCAGCTTCAGACCAGGAACGACCGCCCTTTTCCTTCCATTCGGTACGGGCCGATTCAATGGCAGACACTAGCTCAGCGTCTTCATGGCTTTCCAGCCATTCGCGCACGGCATCAGCCACGATGTCGCTCGCGGTTGTGTGCCTTCTAACCGCCTCTATTTTCAATTGCGTGTATAGGTCTTCATCGTGAAACACCAATGTCATTTTTCTTTTCATGCCATATCTCCTTATAGCCGTGTATACTTCCAGACGTATAGACATTATAATACGCTGTCAGGAGGATGTCAAATACGATGTTGCTTGCATTTACTTAGAAACTCATCATTAGATTGTGATGCGTTTGGAGGGTGGGTTTCGCTATGCTCCACCCACCCTACTCTGTCCGTATACCAGCAGAGGCCTTACGGATAGGGCGAGGATAGCTGTAATCAGGACGGCGGTGGTAACGCACCAAGGACAAATTGCCCTGAGCACAAATAGCTCGATGTACGTAAGGTAGGCAGAGTAAAGCATCCCGGCCAGGGAGATGGTGAATATTGCTAAAGCTATGTTCCGCTTCTCATTGATGGCATAGAACTGCCATATGCCCAATCCCAGGAGCACCAGGAACATCAAAAGGCCCAGAAAGGCTATGGGTATTCCCATTATTTCGGAGTAGACGCTGGCGTTGACCACCTCGCATCCGCCCACACCTGTGCACAGCAACGATGAGCCGCTTACTTTAACATAGACGAGATACGCCGATACCAGGGCACCCGCTAGGCTCAAAATGGGGATTGCTAGACTCTCCAGTTTTCTAGCAGTGCTCATCACTTTTTGGCTAGTTCAGCCTCTATTATTGGCTGGAACTGGGAAAAGGGGAGAGCCCCCTTCACTATCTTCCCATTGACCACGAATGTAGGTGTTGTATCCACACCCAATCGACTGCCTGCTGACAGGTCGTCGGCCACCTTCTGCGCATATTTCCCGGAGTCAAGGCACTGGTTGAAGGAGTTCGTGTCCAGTCCCATATCCTTGGCAAAACGCTTCAGGTTGGCTTTGCTGAAAGCGCCTTTGTTTTCCCCCGACTGGCTGGCGAAAATCTTGTCGTGATAGGGCCAGAACGCCCCCTGCTCGTTGGCGCACTCCGAGGCCATGGCCGCCAGGATGGACTCCTCTCCAATAAAGGCGAAGTGGCGATATACAAACCTGACCTTACCTGTATTGATGTAGACTTCCTCAATCTGGGGGCTGGTGGTCCGGGCGAACTGGGCGCAGAAGGGGCACTGAAAGTCGGAGAACTCCTCTATGGTTACGGGTGCGTCTTCTGCTCCTTTGGAGAGCCCTGAAGCGAAGGGAGATGGTGTGGGGCTTGACGTGGGAGGTGCAGGCTGGCCTGCCCTTCCCACCAGGACGAGGGTAACGACCATCATCACAGCGATGAATACCCCCAGGATTATACTTGTCTGCTTGAGGAGCGCTGGACCTCGCTTGCTGGTGTAGGCTTCTTGGGCCCTGCGTCCAGAGCGAGGTCTTTTCTTACTTGGCATAGAAATACCTCTTAACTGGCTACTTTTAGTGTTTTCAGAAAATCAGAGCACTTACCGGCAACGGGCCATTTGTATTATACTTCCTGCTTACGGTGGGTGCGAAGGCATCTGGTGCAGACCTTGAGTTTTCTCAGGCGGCCTTCGATGAGCAGTCTGCTGCTGTGAATATTTGGCAGCCACTGTCGGCTTGTATGCCGCTTGGAATGGCTCACGCTTCGCCCGAAGGTGAGCGCCTTCCCGCAGAGTTCGCACTTTGCCAATTGTTCTCCCCTTTCGATTACGGTTGACTTTTACTGTAAAACTACTAGAATGACAATGAGTAAACATACCACATTTGAGGAGAGATAACAAGTATAGCATCATGCAGGGTGGCTCTTCGAAACGAGGATTACATTGCTGCTCAGGGCATCAGCTCAGGCAGATGTTCGATGCTGGCACTTCCTGGCTTGAGAAAAATGCCCAGGCTATAAACGCCCTTAACGTCTTCCCCGTGCCGGATGGTGATACAGGCACAAATATGCTTCTCACCATGCGGGCAACGATGGAGGAGGCGTATCGGGCCTCCAACGAGACTGCCTCTTCCATCACGCAGTCCATGGCCTATGGCTCGCTGATGGGTGCGAGAGGCAATAGCGGCGTTATCCTTTCCCAGATTTTCAGAGGGTTCTCCAAGTCTCTTGCTGCCAAGGAATCCCTATTCTCAAAGGACTTGGCTCAAGCGCTGGAGGATGCCTCCAGCGCAGCCTATAAATCAGTTAGCAAGCCTGTAGAGGGGACCATCCTTACAGTAGTTCGGGATGCATCGGTTGCGGCCAAGGCAAAAGCGGAGAGCAACACCTCAGACGTAACGGCGGTGCTTGAGGCGACGGTGCGAGCTGCCAAGGTCTCTGTTGCTACAACCCCGTCCCTGCTACCTGTTTTGCGGGAGGCAGGCGTGGTGGATGCGGGTGGGCAGGGGCTTTACGTTCTTCTGGAGGGAGCTCTTCGCTTTCTGAAGGGCAGGGCTGTGGAGAAGGGTATCGCGGCGGTAACCATGAGGAGCAGCCCCGGCCCGTGTGGAAAGGAAAGGTCTGCCATAGATGTGAAAAGGCACTACGGATACTGCACCGAGCTCCTCATAGGGGGCAAGAACCTGGATATTGTGGGAATAAGAGAGAAGATAGGAAGAATGGGAGATTCCACCCTTGTGGTGGGTGATGAGACGGCTGTTAGAATTCACGTTCATACCTTTGAACCAGGGCCAGTCGTAAGCTATGCTACGTCCCTTGGTGTGCTGCATCAGGTGAAGGTCGATAACATTGATGATCAGCACCTGGAGTTCCTTCAGGTGAGAAGTGCTGAGCGAGCGGTGGATATAGCCACTGTGGCTGTGGTTCATGGAGAAGGTCTCACTCAGATTTTTAAGAGCCTTGGGGTGACTTCTATTGTTTCAGGCGGGCAGACCATGAATCCCAGCGCAGAGGAGATACTCCAGGCCATCGAAGGTGTGTCATCGGATAAGGTTGTAGTCTTGCCAAATAACAAGAACGTTGTTATGACAGCTCAGCAGGCCTGCTCTTTGACGAAGAAAGAGGCCGAGGTTGTGCCCACTCATAGCCTGCCCCAGGGGATTGCGGCCCTTCTTGCCTTCAACGCCGAGGCTAACTTCGAGTCAAACCTTGAGACTATGAAAGCTGTTGTTGCCCCGACTAGGACCCTGGAGCTAACCAGAGCGGTGCGCTCAGCAGAGATGGGTGGCGTCAGGGTAGAGGGTGGCCAAGCTATCGGGTTCATAGATGGTGAATTGGTAGCAGCGGGAGAGCGCATTCCAGCAGTCCTTTATGAGCTTCTTGAAAAGTGTCATCTAAAGGATGGGAACCTGGTCACCCTGTATTATGGGGGCGACACGGAGAAGGTTGAGGCAGAAAGGGTTGCTCAGAACATCCGCAGGGACTTCCCGGGTGTGGAGGTTGAGCTTGTCTGGGGTGGCCAACCGCACTATAACTATATAGTTTCTGTAGAGTAGCGCTTAAATGGGTGTCCTTTAGTGATAAGAGTTGTAACAGATAGTACCTCGGACATACCGAAAGAAATTGCTCAAGGGCTGGGCATAACCGTTGTGCCATGCAATGTACATTTCGGCGAGGAGGTCTACCGAGACGGAGCCGATCTCACGGCAGATGATTTCTACCAGAGGCTCACCCAAAGTACAGTTTTTCCAACCACCTCCCAGCCCTCGGCGGGTGTGTTTCTAGAAGCATACCGCCAGCTTGCACAGGAAACAGACCAGATAGTATCTATTCATATCTCAGCGAAGCTCAGTGGAACCATCAACTCTGCTATGACTGCTGTCCAGTCCCTGGGCGGACGCTGCCGCATCGAGATAGTGGACTCGGCCCAGACAACCATGGCGTTGGGGCTTATAGCCATTGCCGCTGCGGAAGCCGCCAAAGGGGGGCAGACTCTTGAGGGTGTTCTCAAGACAACCAGGGAAGCCATTTCCACCACAAGGGTTTTCGCTCTTCTGGATACCCTTGAATACCTGAAAAGGGGAGGGCGTATCGGGAAGCTACAGGCCTTTCTGGGCTCTCTTCTCAATATCAAGCCCATTCTTACTGTGAAAGATGGTGAGGCCCATCCGATGGAAAGGGTAAGGACGAAGGCTAAAGGGATGGACAGACTTTTCGCCCTGGCTAAGGGGTGTATGCCTGCTAACGACATAGCTGTGGTATACAGTACAAACCAGGGCGATGCTGAAGCATTTACCAGGCGCCTGGGCGCTATCTATCCTGCGGCGAGGATTCGCAGGGCCAGGATTGGGCCTGTCCTGGGAGCCCATCTCGGGCCGGGGGCTATTGGGGTGGTGGTGAGGGGCGGAAGCTGAGGAGAAGATGAGGCCCTCGGAACCTCGCCCTCTCCCTGACCTCCAGGCAGAATCTCTGCGAAGAATCCTGGAACTGGAGCGTTTTAGAGGATTCACCGATGTCGCTGTATGGGGTGGTCTAGATAGCTATCTTCGCCGTCAAGTAACTAAGACCGTTGACGACGGGTTTTTCAATAGGCTCGAACTTCCGAAACCCAGCTATGCCGCTCTGGACCCGAAAGGCCGCGGCACGTGGGCAGAAAGAGTTTTGAAGGAACTGCAAAGCACTGGTAACGGCTTTCAATCTTCGCCCCTTGTGACAGACTCAAAAAACACTTTAAGAAAGGTCTCTCCCCCCAAAAGGACATGGAAAGGTTCGACAATGGCAGCCGCTGGCGAATCCCTGGATTCCCCTGTAACTTGTCTTAGAGGGGTTAGCACAGCCCTCGCATCCAGGCTCCAGAAGCTGGGGGTAGGAACTGTAAAAGACCTCCTGTATTTTTTCCCCAGAAGGCACAACGATTTCTCTCAAATAACCAAGGTCTCTCAGCTCAATGTGGGAATGGAGCAGACCGTCGTAGCTACGGTCTGGGAGGCCCGCGAGAAAACTATAGGCAAGGCCATGAGGGGGACGGAAGCCATTGTGGGCGACGAAACAGGGAACATTCGAGTGATATGGTTTAATCAGCCGTATCTCGCAAGAATGCTTAGGGTGAATGAGAAGGTTGTCCTCAGCGGAAGAGTCGACATCCACAATGGGAGGAAGGTCTTCGAATCCCCCGCGTACGAGCTTCTAGAGGCCCAGGAGCTTATCCACACTGGAAGGCTTGTCCCGGTCTATCCTCTGACCGAAGGGCTGAGTCCCAGGACCGTGCGGAGAATCGTGAAAGACGCCCTGGACCGCTGGGCTCCTGCCCTTTTGGACTTTATGCCAGAAGACGTTGGAAAAAGAAATGGGCTGATGGGGCTTTCCAGGGCTATCGAGCAGGCACACTACCCTGAGAGCGACTCCCAGAAAGATGAGGCGAGGAGACGTCTGGCTTTTGACGAACTTTTGTTGATGCAACTTGGCGTCATGAGAAGAAAGCGGGATTGGCAGGAGGGTGGGCAAAGCCCGCAGCTTCGGACGAACCCCAAGCTCCTGGATGCCTTCTTGGGATCTCTGCCCTTCTCCCTTACCAAAGCCCAGAGGCGAGCGCTGGATGAGGTGCTTGCTGACATGGAGAAGCCCAGGCCCATGAGCCGACTCCTCCAGGGAGAGGTGGGGAGCGGGAAAACGGTGGTGGCCACCGCCTCTCTCCTCGTGGCCGCAGCTCAGGGCTATCAGGCCGCCTTTATGGCACCCACGGAGATTTTAGCCGAACAGCACTTTGCCAACATCTCCCGGCTTCTGAGAAGCCTGGCCCAGCCTGTAGGGGAAGGCAACCTCCTTTGTGCATATGTAGGCCCCATCTCCCGTCCTGTAACGCTGGGACTTCTTACGGGGAGCCTTAAGAAGAAAGAGAAGGAGGACCTCCACTGGAAGCTTTCCCAGGGTTCAATTGACATAATAATTGGAACCCACGCCCTGATACAAAAGGAGGTGGAGTTCGAGCGGCTTGCCCTTGTAGTCGTGGACGAGCAACACCGGTTCGGTGTGATGCAGCGCTCCGCCCTCAGACAGAAAGCTAGCGTATCCGCTCACCTCTTGGTGATGACTGCCACCCCTATCCCCCGGACCCTGGCTCTTACTCTTTATGGCGACCTCGACCTGTCAGTAATAGACGAGCTTCCCCCAGGGCGTCAGGAGATTGCAACCAAGTGGCTTTCACCTTCCCAAAGGCAGGCGGCCTACCGGTTTGTGCGCAAAGAAGTAGAGGCGGGCCGCCAGGCATTCATTATTTGTCCCCTGATAGAGGAATCCCAGAGCATCGAGGCCAGGGCGGCAACTAAGGAGTTCCAGCGCCTCTCCAAGGAGGTTTTCCCCGACCTGAGGTTGGGACTTCTCCACGGGCGAATGCGCGCTGAGGCCAAAGAAGAGGTGATGCGCCTCTTCAGGGACGCAGAGCTGGATATACTGGTGTCTACTCCGGTGGTGGAGGTGGGGATTGATGTGCCCAACGCTACCGTAATGCTGGTGGAGGGGGCAGACAGATTCGGCCTGTCCCAGTTGCATCAGTTCCGTGGCAGGGTTGGGAGAGGAACTCACAAAAGCTATTGTCTGCTTCTGGCAGACTACCCCTCCCGGGAGGGGAGGGAGCGTCTTTCCCTCATTGAGAAAACCCGGGACGGCTTCCTCCTAGCGGAGGAGGATATGAAACTCAGGGGCCCTGGAGAGTTCTTCGGCACTCGCCAGAGCGGCTTGCCCGACCTTCGGATGGCTCGCCTTTCCGATGTGGCCATCCTTGAGAAGGCCAGAGAGGAGGCCATCCACCTTTTTGAAAAGGACCCGAAGCTGGAGCTTCAGGGACACAGGCCTCTGGCTCAGGAGCTTGCTCTCAGGGGACGAAGTTGGCAGGTTCATGGAGCCGAGGCATAACTTGCTCCCTGTTCTCATGGGTTTGAAAACCATTTATAATTGAGACAGTCGAGAGGGTAAGGTTTGCACGGGCGAAAGCTATCAAACTCTATTCAGACCCTGTTGTTGATGGGGAAGATGAGAAAGATGTCGGTATCCAGGTGCCTAAGCTATTTGTATACTGAAGGAGATAAAGGCTATGAAATAGCGGGTGCTCATACATTAATACTGAAAGGAAACAAGTGATAAAGGAACGCATAGCTAAGTTACTTGAGGATGCGGCCAGGGAGGCTCAGACCAAGGGGCATCTGCCTAACGTAGCGCTGCCTGAAATGACGGTGGAGCGCCCCCAAAACGCTGAGCATGGTGACTATGCCTCGGCTGCTCCCCTGAAACTGGCCCGAGCTGCTAGAATGAACCCTCTCACCATCGCCCGGCACCTGGCAGACCTTTTCCCACAGGCGGAGGAGATCGAGAGGGTAACAGTTGCCCCCCCTGGTTTTATCAACTTTACACTCAAAGACGACTGGCTCGAGAAGCAGGTGGACTCGATACTTTCCCTGGGGCAGGAGTATGGAAATGTGGATTTAGGCAAGGGCGGGAAGGTGCAGGTGGAGTTTGTAAGCGTGAACCCCACCGGCCCTATTCACGTGGGGCATGGAAGGGGGGCAGTCCTGGGGAGCACATTGGCTAACGTTCTATCAGCCGCAGGTCACAAGGTTAGCCGTGAATACTATGTAAATGATGCTGGGAGTCAGATGGATTCTTTTTATCGCTCCCTGTATTCTCGCTACCTTCAAGCTCTGGGCATTGAATCAGAGATGCCTGCTAATGGATATATGGGCGCTTACATGATAGACCTGGCCAGAGAGATAATCTCTGAGGAAGGCAGACGTTTTGCAGAGATGCCCTCTGAAGAGGCTGTGTCGAAATTGGGGAAGGTGGGGCTCCAGAAGATGCTGACCTCTATTAAGGAGGACCTGGAGAGGATCAGGGTAGAATTTGACGTGTGGTTCAGCGAGCGGAGCCTCTACGACGGAGGCCAGTACGAAAGGGCCATGAAAATCATCAAGGACGGTGGATTTGTCCGAGAAAGGGAGGGAGCCATCTGGTTTGTGTCCACGGCCTTAGGGGAGGATAAAGACAATGTCCTGGTGCGCTCAAGTGGAGCGCCCACCTACCTCGCTTCCGATGTGGCCTACCACTACAACAAGTTTCTGGAGCGGGGCTTCGATGAAGTCATAAACATCTGGGGCGCTGATCACCAGGGGCACGTCTCAAGAATGAAGGCTGTGGCAAGTGCCCTGGGGATAGCCCCGGAACGTCTCCAAATCATCATATCCCAGATGGTGACCCTCCGCCAGGGCGACTTGGTATTGAAGGTCTCCAAGCGGACAGGCGAGCTAATAACTCTCAGGGAGCTGGTGGATGAGGTGGGAGCGGACGCATGTCGTTTCTTCTTTCTCACGCGCTCCGCCGACAGTCAGATGGACTTCGATTTAGAGCTGGCCAAGCGACAGTCGGAAGATAACCCGGTCTACTACGTTCAGTATGCCCATGCACGAATTGCCAGCATCCTTCGATTGGCTCAGGAGAGGGGGATAGACTTCTCTGCTGGAGATGTTTCGCTGCTTAAGACTGAGCCTGAACTAACCCTTATCAGAAAAATGCTCCTCCTGCCGGAGCTGGTGGAAACTGTGGCTCTCACCCTGGAACCCCATCATTTGCCCTACTATGCCCAGGAGCTTGCTACAGTCTTTCACGCCTTCTATAAGCAGTGCCGCGTTGTTTCTCCGGACATACATATGAGCAAAGCCCGGTTGAAGCTCGTATCCGCTGTCCAGATAACCTTAGCCAGAGCCCTCTCTATTATGGGGGTAACAGCCCCCGAGCATATGTAAGGTAGGCTTATAGACCCTGGTCTTTGAACCGCTTGCCGTTCCTTGCGTAACCATCGCCTTGATTTTCCAGACGCTTCCTCTGTTCGGGGGTTATCTCTCGCTGAATGCGGGCGGGTATGCCTATGACAAAGGAGCCAGAGGGGATCACCATGCCCGGAGGGACAACCGCCCCTGCTCCTATAATACAGAAATCGCCTATCTCCGTGTTGTTAAGAATTGTGGCGTTATTCCCCAGGAGGACGTTGCTGCCGATTTTGCGGCCGTGGACGATTACCCCATGGCCGATGAGGATGTGGTCTCCTATCTCAAGCTCGTCATCTACGTGCAGCACCGAGTTGTCCTGGATGGAGGTGTATTTGCCAATTCTTATGGGGCCGAAATCGGCTCGGATAACAGCCCCGGGCCAAACGTTGGAGTGCTCACCTATCTCCACGTTTCCCACGACGTAGGCCGCTTCGCTGACGAAGGCCGAATCTGCGATCCTTGGGGTCTTGCCGTCCAGGCTTCTTATCATTTATGCCTCCTTTATGGGTTAGGACTTTATGCATTAGCCAACCTCAAGTAGTGGGTCAATTTAAAAACGTGGGGGCCAGACAAAAACACAGAAATATAGCACAAGAATATATGCCAAAGCGGTAAAGCGTACCAAGAGATGTTAGCCAACTTGTGGCTTCTATTATAGATGAAGTTGTCAAGAAGTCTGAGAGTGAGCAAAAGAATCCCGCTGCTGTGGCTCTGGGGAGACTGGGGGGGCAAAAGTGGTGGCCCCACAAGGGCACAGAAACTAACGCCAGAGCAACGGCGGGCAATAGCCCAAAAAGCGGCTCGGGCACGATGAAGACAACAGACTTACTAAGTCATCGGAATAGACACAATGGTACTTTCAAAGACTTTTGCTAGCGATTCATTTCGTATGTCAACTTCGTATGCGCAGTACAATCTCCAAATGGCCTGCCAAAGTGTATTATCTTGTGCCAAGTATTCTACCGTTAGGCCTATCGATGTTGCTTCGCTATGGTCTATGACAGTCCCATGAGAAAGATACCGCCTAGCGCTAACCAATGTCTTTGCAATTTTCTTTGCTTTCGCTGTGTCTCCTTGGCATTGTGCTTTTAGGAGCCACTTTTCCGCAAAGCGCTCAGACCGCGCGATAGCTTTACGACAAAAATCAATAAGTGCAGGGTCTAGTTGCGCTAGAAGGGGGAAGTAGACGGGTGAAAGGCTCCCTGTTTTCTTTGCCTCAGTCTTAATAGCAGCCAAGCCGTCCAAAAATGATCTAGCTGGGCGGCTGATTGGTTCACCACTTGGGGTGGTAATGACTATTTGTGGGTCGATGGGCCCGAGCTCAGACGTGTCACTCATCATGACCTTATTTGCAGATAGAGCTATTAAAGTGGCTGCACTCTTTGCACTTTCAGGAACGATGACACGAAGCGAACTAGCCCGACTCCAACACATATAGACTATCTTCTCTGCGACGTCTATGTCACCACCGGGACTATGAAGTAGAAGGTCAATATGCTGAGACTTCATTCCATGAAGAAGATCACCAAAACTTAGTACATCGCTCTTGTCTATTGAGCCACCTGGGTGGTCAAATGATGCCACATACGAAATTAACTTGCGCTTCGTCTCCGTCTCAATTTCTTTTATGAGGTTCTGGCGATAGTAGCGGTCTTTCTGAATTGCATAGAAAAGCGGAGTTTGGGTAGGAATGTTAATAGACATCACTCACTTCTATGAAATGTTGCTCTGAATATAGTATGTTTAGGTCGTTCGCGCGGCTTCATGCGCGCTGCCTTAGACCTCTTATACGATCCCCATTTTTCTAGAAATTCCTTATACGATTTGAGGAAGCCATCAAATTCTTTCCGTGCCTCTTCTTGGCGTCCTGCCAAATCGCTTGGAACAAAGTCTTTGCGACGTTGTGGCATTTTTCGCCTCTATGCATATCTTAATTATTATCTACATTATTATCTACATATTTATTAAGCCATAATTCCATAGAAAATGCAAGACCCTTTTTACTTTGACAATTTGTCTGGTGACAATGCTTGAGCGGTCTGCTGTATAGTATCTCCTGGACACCGCACAAGGTTCTGCTCGGTTAAGGTGGGCACTACAATATGGAAGGGAGAATACTATGTATATTGAATTAATACAGTCACTTAATAACCTTGCAAAATTGCGTTTACGTCAATATCCCACTACTTTTGTCCCCGCTCAATATGAGGAATGGATTTTGCAAGCTCGCCATTATTTGCAACCACAGAATCCATCAATGATAAAAGAACTGTCTGAAACGCTAGAGAAAATCCCGCCAAAATTGCAGGGTCAGTAATGTTTGGAAACATCTTATGGAAACCTTCAATTGTGTTATCCAATGCCTTTTTCATTTCAGGACTCTCCCCAACCTGTGCGGCTGCAATTTGGCTTTGCCATGTCCCGATTCTTTTATTAAAGGAAGCGAGATAAATGAAAAATAACTCATCTGACGTAAGCCCAATAGTCATACTTCACCTCCAAAGGGAATGATAATAGGAGACTATATCTAAATGCAATATAACCTTGAACATATCAACCCTAACCGAGCAGAACCGAATACAACGTTCTCCGTTGTATTCTCCGTAAATATCCGACAGTCAGGCTCCTTTCGAGAGAGGTGTGCGCAGTCCAAGGCCTAGGTGAGGCCTGTGGTAATGATACCGCATCAAGAAGGCTTCTGCAGCTTC